>JAQJDB010000007.1:1500000-1776099 GCA_032139905.1 Nitrospira sp. MA-1 | reverse complement strand
CACGAGTGCGGCCGCCGACAGTGCGGTCAACCTGGTGGTCTCGACGGGCCCGGCGGTGCCGAATGTCGTGGGAAAAACCCAGGCAGCAGCTCAAACCGCTATTACCACGGCAGGGTTGAAGCTGGGTACGGTGAACTCGACGAACAGTCCGACAGTTCCTATTGGGAGAATCATCAGTCAGACTCCCGCACCAGGAACCAGGGTGGCGGCAGGTAGTGTTGTGAATCTGGTCGTCTCCCTTGGAATCGCAGTTCCGAAGGTCGTGGGCTTGCCGCAGGCCGCGGCGCAATCCGCCATTTCCGGTGCAGGCTTGACGGTAGGGACGGTGACGACAGCAAATAGTGCGACCGTGGCGATTGGTTCGATCATCAGTCAAAATCCGACTGCGGGAAGCAATGTGGCGGCGGGCAGTGTGGTAGACCTGGTGGTATCGCTAGGGGCTCAGATACCGAATGTCGTGGGATTGAAACAGGCTGCGGCAAAAGAAGCCCTTACCACGGCTGGGCTAACAGTGGGAATTGTGACGACGGCCATTAGTGCTACGGTGCCGATTGGCGACGTTATGAGTCAAAAGCCGGGCGCAGGGACCAATGTGGATCCAGGAAGTGCAGTCGCCCTGGTTATCTCGTCCGGGCAGCCGGTTTTTCTCATGGGCGTGCAAAATGATCCCAAGACCGGACCACTCGTAAATAGTCTTTACCGGCTTCGCACTGATGGGGTGGTAACCAAAATTGGAGATCTGACGCATCGTACGCATGGCTTGGCCTATGTCGGGACCACCTTGTATTCCGTCGAGGAACTGTCTCTTTCTCCACAGCCAGGGGCGCCGCTAAATTTGTATCGGGTGAATCCGGGGAGCGGGGCTTCGCTGGCCAAGATCCCACTGTCATTGTCCACAGGCGAATCAGTAGAGGGCGGGCGAGGGCTGGCCACGGAGCCTGGGACCAATCAACTATGGGGCTTACTCGTGGTCAGATCCGAAGCAAATAATATCCGCCGGTTAGTAACGATTAATCCGACCACCGGCCTGGCGACCCAAAAGGCCAAACTCTTCGGAAACTTTATGGATCTGGTCTTTGATGGGGCTGGAACGCTCTATGCGATCACGGATAACCGGCCGGTGCCAAGGGGGGCCAACGTACTTCCGGCCAGAATTTATAAGGTGAATAAGACGACGGGGGCCACGACGGAATTCCTGGATGTTTCGGCCGGCGCCGTGGCGGGGCAATCGAATTTTCGAGAAAGTGAAACGATTGGGGTCGGACCTTCATCCGACCTATTGTATCATCTCTCCGGTCAGCATAAGGTAACTCCAGGATTCACCAAGAATATTTTGTTTGAATCGATCAATCTGACCACGAAAGCCCGAAAGGCGATGGCGATCACGGGTCCCGACTTTTTTGTGACAACAGCCTTGACCCTGGTGCCACCCACAGGTCCTCCGGCTTTGGGAGACCTGGATGCGTCGGGCACGGCCGATCTGATCTGGCGCAATCAGAATGATGGCAGCACCGCGATCTGGTTGATGAACGGAACGACAATCGCCGCATCAGGATTTCCAGGGGGGGTGCCGAGGGTTTGGCAGATTGCGGGCGTAGGCGATGTCAATGGCGATGGTAAGGCAGACGTCATCTGGCGAAATGGTTCGAGTGGCACGGTAGCCGTGTGGTTGATGAACGGGGTGTCGGTGACGTCCGTGGGTTTTCCCGGAAGCACGTCGACAGCGTTTGAGATTGCCGGGGTGGGCGATGTGAATGGCGATGGTAAAGCCGACGTGGTCTGGCGGAACACCACTGATGGCAGCACGGCCATTTGGTTGATGAACGGGACCGCAATTGCTTCCTCCGGTTTTCCGGACGGAGTGTCTTTGGCCTGGCAAATCGAGGGCGTGGGCGATGTGAATGGGGACGGTAATGCCGATGTCATTTGGCGCAATGGAATCAATGGGGGAGTAGCTGTGTGGTTGATGAACGGGGTGTCGGTGACGGCAGTCGGCTTTGTCGGAGTCGCCCCAACCGCTTTTGAAATTGCCGGCGTGGGCGATGTGAACGGCGATGGCAAGGCGGATCTGATCTGGCGCAATCAGATTGATGGCAGTACCGCGATCTGGGTAATGAATGGGACCGCCATTGCCACGGCAGGCTTTCCGGGTGGAGTGCCCGTAGCCTGGAAAATTTCTCAAGTCGGTGATGTGAATGGGGATGGCAATGCCGATGTTATCTGGCGCAATGAAAAGAGTGCCATCGTGGCCGTCTGGCTAATGAACGGGTTGTCCATTTCAGCAGTGGGTTTCCCTGGCTCCGCTCCCTCAGATTGGGAAATACAGTAGACACGGATTCCGAGCTGATCCATTTACCGGGCTCATAGGGATAAGGTGGAACGCGTAAATTTCCACATGGTGCATTTTTTATCAAATTTCATTTCTCTCTTGCTCGTGATCAGGTATCTTTCGTCCACGTAGTTTAATACACGACCGGACCCCCATTAATGTGATGCAGGTTCAGCACCAAACAGGGTTGAATCTAACCCCTCAGAGGTTACATAGATGTCACAAGTTGATATTTTTGCGGCTGTCGGTTTTCGTAAGCCTCGTTTTCCTCACCTTTATTTTCCCAGCGACAGCAAGTGCCGTAGAAGTTCCTAATTTAATCGGGATCCCACAGGCTACTGCAGAGTCAGATATTACGAATCTCGGTCTCACTGTGGGAGTTGTGACGGCTGCCATTAGTGGTGGGGTGCCCATTGGCAACGTTATCAGTCACGATCCGGCGGCCGGGATTAATGTCGTACCGGGCAGTCCGGTGAACTTCGTGATTTCCGGAGTGGCAGTGCCGAGTGTGGTGGGGTTGGCAGAGGTCGCGGCCCAAACCGCTCTTACAGATGCGAGTCTCACTGTAGGTACGGTGACGACGGCCAATAATGCCACGGTGCCGATTGGGAACGTCATCAGTCAGAATCCGGCGGCCGGGACCATTGTGTTTCAGGGTAATGGAGTGGCCTTTGAGGTGTCTCTTGGTATTGCGGTGCCGAATGTGGTGGGCTTACCCCAAGGCACGGCACAATCGGCGATTACCAGTGCCAGTCTGACTGTGGGCACCGTGACGATGGCCAATAGTCCGATGGTGGCCATTGGGAACGTCATCAGTCAAAATCCTGTGGCAGGAACCAATGTGGAAGCGGGCAGTGCGGTGGCCTTGGTGGTGTCTCTGGGTGCCTCGGTGCCGAATGTGGTGGGGTTGGCACAGGCTGCGGCACAGACCGCCATTACGAATGCGGGTCTCACAGTGGGCACGGTGACATCGGCTAACAGTGCCACCGTACCTATTGGGACTGTTATCAGTCAGAATCCCGTAGCGGGGGGCAATGTGGCACCAGGCAGTCCCGTCGACTTTGTGGTGTCCCTGGGTACCTCGGTGCCGAATGTGGTGGGTTTGACGCAGGCGGCGGCGCAGTCGGCCATTACGGGAGCGGGTCTGACGGTAGGAACCATCACGAACAGCAGTCATGCGTCGGTGCCGTCGGGTAATGTCATCAGTCAGAATCCTGGGGCCGGAAGTAATGTGGCGCCAGGTAGTGCGGTGGCATTGGTGGTGTCCCTGGGGCCGGCGGTGCCCAATGTAGTGGGCTTGACGCAGGAGGCGGCGCAAGCGGCGATAACCTCGGCGGGTTTGACGGTGGGAACGGTCGGTTCGACCAATAGTCAGACGGTGGCCATCGGAAGAGTCATTAGTCAAACTCCCCCGCCGGGAACCATTGTGACAGCGGGCACTGCGGTGAACTTGGTGGTTTCCCTTGGTACTGCGGTCCCGAATGTGGTGGGCCAGGCGCAAGCGGCCGCCGAGACGGCGATTACGAATGTTGGTTTGATAGTGGGCACCGTCACGCAGGCCGGCAGTGCGACGGTGGCCGCGGGTAATGTCATCAGTCAGAATCCAGGGGCCGGAAATAATGTGGCGCCAGGTAGCGCAGTGGCGTTGGTGGTGTCCCTGGGGCCGGTAGTGCCGAATGTGGTGGGTTTGATGCAGGCGGCGGCGCAAACGGCGATAACCTCGGCGGGTTTGACGGTGGGTACCTTGACAACTTCCACGAGTGCTACGGTGCCCATTGGGAGAGTCATCAGTCAAACCCCCGCGTCAGGAACCAGTGTGACGGCGGGCAGTGCAGTGAACCTGGTCGTTTCCCTTGGCGCCGCCGTGCCGAATGTCGTGGGTTTGGGCCAGGCGGCCGCGCAAACCGCCATAACCGGTGCGGGCTTGACGGTGGGGACGGTGACGACCGCCACGAGTCCAACGGTGGCGATTGGCGCCGTCATCAGTCAAAATCCCATAGCGGGCGCCAATGTGGCGCCGGGCAGTGCGGTGAACTTGGTGGTATCGTTAGGAGCCCAGGTGCCCGATGTCGTGGGTTTGACGCAGGGCATCGCTCAGACGGCTTTGATTACGGCGGGCCTGATAGTGGGGACGGTGACGCCGGTTTTTAGCGACACGATCCCTCTCGGAAATGTGATCAGTCAAAATCCCACAGCAGGGATGAAGGTAGCACCGGGCAGTTCGGTGGCCCTGGAGATTTCATCCGGGCCCCCGGCTTTTCTGATGGGCGTGCAAAATGATTCCCGTACCGGACCGCTGGTGAATAGCCTCTACCGCCTTCGCACCAATGGGGTGGTAACCAAAATCGCAGATCTGACGCATCGCACGCATGGCTTGGCGTTTGTTGGATCTATGTTGTATTCCGTCGAGGAGTTGACGCTTGCGCAACAGACTGGAACTCCGCCGAAGATGTTTCGGCTCAATCCCGATACCGGTGCCACGCTGGCTACGATCTCCCTGTCGTTGTCCACGGGTGAATCGTTAGAGGGCGGGCGCGGGCTGGCCACGGAACCTGGGACCAATCAGCTGTGGGGGTTGCTCGTGGTCACTTCCGAAGTGAACAATGCCCGCAGGTTAGTAACGATAAATCCGACGACGGGCCTGGCGACCCAAAAGGCCAAACTCTTCGGAAACTTTATGGACCTGGCTTTTGATGCCGCTGGAACGCTTTATGCGATTACGGATAACCGACCGGTGTCCGGAGGAGCCGTGAATCCAGCCAGAATTTATACGGTGAATAAGACGACGGGGGCCACGACGGAATTCCTGGATGTCTCGGCCGGCGCGGTAGCCGGCCAACCGAATTTCCGAGAAAGTGAGACCATTGGGGTGGGGACTTCATCTGACCTGCTGTATCACCTTTCCGGGCAGCATAAGGTGACCCCAGGATTTACGAAGAATATTCTGTTTGAAACGATCAATGTAAATAATAAAGCCAGAAATGAGATAACGCTTACGGGCCCGGACTTTTTTGTGACGACGGCCTTGGCCCTGGTTCCACCCATGAGCCCGAGCCTTTCAACCTTGGGAGATCTGGACGCGTCCGGTACGACCGACCTGGTTTGGCGGAACACCGCTGATGGCAGTACGGCGATCTGGTTGATGAACGGAACGAGAATCGCCGGTTCCGGCTTTCCAGGCGGGGTGCCGCTGGCTTGGCAGATCGGGGGAGTGGGCGATGTGAACGGCGATGGCAAGGCGGATGTCATCTGGCGAAATGCCACCGGTACGGTGGCCGTGTGGTTGATGAACGGGGTGTCGGTGACGTCCGTGGGCTTCCCCGGAAGCACGTCGACAGCGTTTGAGATTGCCGGGGTGGGCGATGTGAATGGTGATGGCAAAGCCGACCTGGTCTGGCGCAACACGTCTGATGGGAGTACCGCCATCTGGTTGATGAATGGGACCGCAATTGCGGCTTCCGGTTTTCCGGGCGGGGTGCCGCTGGCTTGGCGCATCGCGGGCGTAGGCGATGTGAATGGCGATGGCAAGGCGGATGTCATCTGGCGGAATGCCGCTGGCACGGTGGCCGTCTGGCTGATGAACGGATTTAGTATCTTGGGGGTCGGCTTTTCCGGTAGTGCTTCAACGGCGTTTGAGATTGCCGGCGTGGGCGATGTCAACGGGGATGGCAAAGCCGACCTGGTCTGGCGCAACCAGAGTGACGGGAGTACCGCGATCTGGTTAATGAATGGGACTGCCATTGCCATGGCGGGTTTCCCGGGCGGTGTGCCATTAGCATGGAAAATTTCTCAAGTTGGTGATGTGAATGGGGATGGCAAGGCGGATGTCATCTGGCGGAATGCCACTGGCACGGTGGCCGTCTGGTTGATGAACGGTTTGTCAATTTCCACTGTGGGGTTCCCCGGTTCGGCTTCCTCAGTCTGGGAGATTCAGTAGATATGCATTTCAGTCGGTTGGGGACACCAGGCCACCGTGTTGAGAGGATGACACGCGTAAACCCCTTCATGTTACAATGAGACTTATTTTTCCTTGCTCCTGATGAGTCACCCTTTAGTCACCTGATTTACCACACAACCGAACCCTCCCCCATTGCAGAGACAACGAGACCCCCTTCTTTAAATTCAACGAAATAAGCAATAAGAACCCATGGGGCAGGTGCATGCGGCAGCCTAAACAGGCGAGCCTTGGTCGCCCTGTAATGGGCTCGATTCTTGCTGAATGGAGTTAACGACATGAACGTGATGAAAGTTCTGCACCAGAATGGATTGAATTTTAATTTGACCTGCCAGAAATTTGAAAAAGGTTTCACGTCGATCCTTTTGCGCCCGGTGGTTCTGGTGAGTCTGCTTTTCCTCACCTGTGCCTTACCGGCAACGGCAGGAGCCGAAGAGGTCCCTAATGTTGTCGGAAGCCCACAAGCCACAGCAGAGGCGGCTATTACCAGCAACAATCTGTTAGTGGGGGTCGTGACGCCGGTCAATAGCCCCGCGGTGCCCATCGGCACGGTCATCAGTCAAGATCCAGCGGCAGGAATCAATGTGGTACCTGGCAGTCCTGTGGACCTCGTGATATCCGGAGTGGCTGTGCCGAATGTGGTGGGATTGGCGCAGACTGTGGCCCAAACCGCCATTGCGGCAGCAGGTCTCACGGTGGGAGCAGAGTCCACAGTCAATAGTGGCACGGTGCCCATCGGTGACGTTATCAGTCAAACCCCCGCAGCGGGGACCAATGTGTTGCCGGGTAATGCCGTAACCCTGGTGGTGTCCCTGGGCACAGCCGTGCCGGATCTGGTTGGCATGTCGCAGTCGGCGGCAGTAACGGCAATTACCACGGCCAACCTGACCGTGGGACCGGTAACGACGGCTACCAGTACGACGGTGCCGGCGGGCGTGGTCATCAGTCAATCCCCGGCAGCGGGGAGCAATGTCCCGCCGGGTAGTGCGGTGACTCTTGTCGTGTCCCTTGGGGCCAAGGTGCCCAATGTGGTGGGGTTGACTCAGGCCGCTGCAGATACCGCCCTCACCAAGGCAGGTTTGACGCTGGGAGCGGTGACGACGGCTACCAGTGAGACGGTGCCCGCGGGGACAGTCATCAGTCAATCCCCGGTGGCCGAGTCGAATGTCGCTCCAGGTACCGCTGTGTCCTTGGTGGTATCCCTGGGAGTAGTGGTGCCAAAGGTGGTGGGCTTAACACAAGCCGCAGCCGAATCGGCGATTACCACGGTAAGCCTGACGGTAGGCAGGGTCACGAAGGCCAATAGCTCTAGCGTTGCGGCCGGCAGGGTCATTAGTCAGAATCCGGCGGCAGAGGCTAAGGTGAAGGCAGGCAGTGCTGTGGATTTGGTGGTGTCCCTTGGGGCCAAGGTGCCCAATGTCGTCGAGATTTCAAAGGGTAGTGCGCAAACAGCTTTGAGTTCAGCCGGGCTGAAAGTTGGTAAGGTGACCTCGGCCAACAGTCAAACTGTGGCCGTAGGGAATGTAATCAGTCAAGATCCGCCAGCAGGGTCAAATGTGGCTCCAGGAAGTGCGGTCGATCTGGTGGTGTCGCTGGGGACAGCGGTACCCACTGTTGTAAATAAATCACAGACTGCGGCGCAAACGGCCATTACCAACGTTGGCTTGACGGTGGGGAATGTAACATCAGTCTTTAGCGAGAAGGTTCCTATCGGAAACGTAACCAGTCAAACTCCCAAAGGTGGGGAGAATGTGGATCCAGGTAGTTCCGTCGAATTAGTCATTTCCTCGGGCCCGCCGGTTCTCCTCATGGGTGTGCAAAATGATCCCAAGACCGGGCCTCTGGTGAATAGTCTCTACCGCCTTCGTACCGATGGGGTAGTCACCAAAATTGGGGATCTGAAGCACCGCACGCATGGCTTGGCCTATGTCGGGGCCAACTTGTATTCCGTAGAGGAGCTGACGCTTGCGAAACAGGCAGGGACTCCGCCGAATCTGTATCGGCTCAATCCCAGCACTGGGGCCACCTTAGCTACCATTCCCTTATCGCTGTCCACAGGTGAGTCCTTAGAGGGTGGGCGCGGGCTGGCCACGATGCCTGGGAGCAATCAATTATGGGCCTTGCTCGTGGTCACGTCTGAAGTGAATAGTTTCCGGCGGTTGGTGACGATTAATCCGACGACCGGGCTGGCCACACAAAAAGCGAAACTTTCCGGAAACTTCATGGACCTGGCCTTTGATGCCGCTGGGACACTGTATGCGATTACGGATAACCGACCGGTGTCCGGGGGAGCCGTGGCGCCGGCCCGGATTTATACGCTGAATAAGACGACCGGCGCTCCAACGGAATTTCTGAATGTCTCGGCCGGCGCGGTGGCCGGCCAACCGAATTTTCGAGAGAGTGAGACCATAGGGGTAGGGTCGTCGCCAGATCTACTCTATCATCTCTCTGGGCAGCATAAGGTGACCTCTGGATTTACCAAGAATATTTTGTTTGAGCAGATCCATCGAACCACGAAGGCCAGAACGGCAATTCCGCTCACGGGCCCGGACTTTTTTGTGACGACGGCCTTGACGTTGGTCCCATCCACGAATTCGAATTCAAGTACCGGTCCTCCGGCTTTGGCCGATCTGGATGCGTCCGGCACGACTGATCTGATCTGGCAAAACAGCAAAGATGGCACCACGGCCATCTGGTTGATGAATGGAACGACGATCGCAGCGACCGGCTTTCCAGGCGGAGTCCCCGCGGTCTGGCAGATCGCGGGTGTGGGTGATGTGAACGGCGATGGCAAGGGTGATGTTATCTGGCGCAATGGTAAGAGTGGCACGGTGGCTGTGTGGTTGATGAACGGGGTGTCGGTGACGTCTGTGGGTTTTCCAGGAAGTGCGTCGACAGCGTTTGAGATATCCGGTGTGGGCGATGTGAATGGCGATGGCAAAGCCGACCTGGTCTGGCGTAACACAAATGACGGCAGTACGGCGATCTGGTTGATGAACGGAACGAAAATTGCGGCCCCTGGATTTCCTGGCGGTGTGCCGGTAGGTTGGCAAATTGCAGGGGTGGGCGATGTGAATGGGGATAGTAAGGCGGATGTCATCTGGCGCAATGGGGCGAGCGGTACAGTGGCCGTGTGGCTGATGAACGGGTTAGGTATTGCGGGGGTCGGTTTTCCCGGAAGCGCCTCCCCGGCGTTTAAGGTTTCGGGCGTGGGCGATGTCAATGGTGATGGGAAAGCCGATCTGGTCTGGCGTAACACAAATGACGGCAGTACGGCGATCTGGTTGATGAACGGAACGAAAATTGCGGCCCCTGGATTTCCTGGCGGTGTGCCGGTAGGTTGGCAAATTGCAGGGGTGGGCGATGTGAATGGGGATAGTAAGGCGGATGTCATCTGGCGCAATGGCTCGAGTGGGACCGTGGCTATCTGGCTGATGAATGGAGTTTCGATTTCGAACGTGGGGTTCCCGGGCTCCGCCCCATCGGACTGGGAGATTCAGTAGACATTGGTTGGAACAGAACTCCAACCGGCACATTCATACGTACGGAATCCGCCATCATCTCCAGTTCTTCCAATGGAGAGGAAGGTATTGCGGGGGTATTCATGGAAAGGTAAGTGCAGACGAGAGTATGAATTTAAACTCCTGTGATGCCATAATATTCAGCCAATTGTTGCCGTATGGAACACACAACGTGGACACAATGCAAATTCAGCCTCATGGCGACTTGAACCTGGCTCACCGCGCCACCTGTCGAAGACTCAATTCGTTCGTTTTGCAACTGGGAGTGCTGGTATGTCTGCTGTTTCTCACCTGTGCCATGCCTATGACCGCAAGGGCTGTAGAAGTCCCCAATGTAGTGGGGAGCACACAAGCTAAGGCTGAGGAGGCCATTACCAAAGCCAATCTGAGGGTAGGAACTGTCACTTCGGCGAAGAGTGTGACTATCCTGCCGGGTACCATTATCAGTCAGGATCCGGCAGCAGGCATTAATGTGGTTCGACGCAGTCGGATTGATCTGGTGGTTTCTGGGGTGGAGGTTCCTGACGTCGTTGGCCGGAAACAAGCTGACGCCCAAAAGGATCTGACCAAAGCAGGCTTAATCATAGGGAGGGTGACGACGGTCAATAGTACCGTTGTGGCGGAGGGCAGAGTCATCAGTCAAACTCCCACGGCCGGAACCAAAGGGGCATTTGGCAGTCCGGTGGACCTGGTGGTGTCTCTGGGCGGCAGAGTACCGAATGTGGTGGGGTTGACGCAGGCGGACGCGCAATCGGTGATTATTACGGCCGGTTTTACCGTGGGAGCAGTCACGACGGCCATTAGTGTCACAGTTGTCCCGGGCAAGGTTATGAGTCAGAAACCTGGAGCCGGAACTAAGGTGGCGGCGGGCACTGCTGTGGCCCTGGTTGTGTCCGTTGGGGCAAAGGTTCCCAATGTCGTTGGTCGTACGCAAGCTGAGGCCCAGAAGGCCATTACCACCGTGGGCTTAACTATGGGGACGGTGACGATGGCCAATAGTGCCGCAGTGGCGGTGGGTAAAGTCATTAGTCAAAACCCAGGGGCGGGCACGAATGTGGTGCCAGGTAGTGCCGTAGCGCTAGTCGTGTCGCTGGGGACCGCCGTGCCCGATGTCGTAGGCTTGACACAGAGCAGTGCTCAAACGACCCTGATCGGCGGGGGCTTAACTGTGGGGACCGTGACTGCGGCAAATAGCGAGACAGTGCCTAGCGGCACCGTCATCAGTCAAATACCCGTGGCAGGAATAAAAGTGACCCCAGGCAGTTCCGTTGCCCTGGTCATTTCTTCCGGACCGCCGGTATTTCTTCTTGGCGTACAAAATGATTCCAAGACCGGGCCGCTCGTAAATAGCCTCTACCGCCTTCGCACCAATGGGGTGGTGACCAAAATTGGAGATCTGACGCACCGCACGCACGGTTTGGCCTTTGTCGGGTCTACCCTGTATTCGGTTGAAGAGCTGACGCTTGCGAAACAGGCAGGGACCCCGCCGAATCTGTATCGGCTTAATCCCGACACCGGCGTCCAGTTGGGCAAGATTCCTCTGTCGTTATCGACGGGAGAATCTCTAACGGGTGGGCGGGGACTGGCCACGGAGCCTGGGACTGGGCAACTATGGGGCTTGCTCGTGGTGACATCCGAAGTGAATAGTTTCCGCCGGTTGGTGACGATTAATCCGTCTACGGGCCTGGCCACGCAAAAGGCCAAACTGTTTGGAAACTTTATGGATCTGGCCTTTGATGCGGCCGGGACGCTCTATGCCATCACGGATAACCGACCGGTGCCCGGGGAGTCGCCCGTGTTACCCGCGCGGATTTATACGGTGAATAAAACGACGGGTACGGCAACCGAATTTCTAGATGTTTCGGCCGGAGCAGTGGCGGGACAACCGAATTTTCGAGAAAGTGAAACTATTGGGATAGGGCCTACGTCGGATCTGCTGTATCATCTTTCCGGGCAGCATAAGGTGACCTCTGGATTTTCCAAAAACATTCTGTTTGAAGCGATTGAACAGACCACCAAAGCCAGAACCGCAATTCCGCTTTCGGGCCAGGACTTTTTTGTCACGACGGCCTTGACGTTGGTGCCAATCAGGACTGCTCCGGCCCTGGGAGATCTTGATGCCAATGGCAAAGCGGATCTGGTTTGGCGCAATACTTCCGATGGCAACACGGCCATCTGGTTGATGAATGGAACGACGATCGCCGCCTCAGGCTTTCCAGGCGGGGTGCCGGCAGCCTGGCAGATCGCGGGTGTGGGCGATGTGAATGGCGACGGCAAGGCAGATGTCATTTGGCGAAATGGTTCGAGCGGAGGTGTGGCCGTGTGGCTGATGGATGGGTTAACCATTCTCTCCACAGGATTTCCTGGTAGTGCCTCGCTGGCGTTTCGGATCATGGGCGTGGGCGATGTGAACGGGGATGGCAAGGCGGACCTGGTTTGGCGTAACACGACTGATGGGAGTACGGCCATCTGGTTGATGAATGGGACGGCTATTGCCGCCTCCGGTTTCCCTGGTGGGGTGCCGGAGACATGGCACATTGCCGGGGTTGGGGATGTGAATGGGGATAACCGGGCCGATGTCATTTGGCGGAATAGCACCAGTGGGGGTGTGGCCATTTGGCTAATGAACGGGTTATCGGTGACAGGCGTGGGCTTTCCCGGAAGTGCGTCGACAGCGTTTGAGATCATGGCCGTGGGCGATGTGAACGGCGATGGCAAGGCGGATCTGGTTTGGCGCAACACGACTGATGGGAGTACGGCCATCTGGTTGATGAATGGGACCGCTATTGCCGCCTCCGGTTTTCCTGGCGGGGTCCCAGCCGTTTGGCAACTAGCAGAGGCGCGGGATGTAAACGGGGATGGCAAGGCGGATGTTATTTGGCGAAATAGGACGAATGGGATGGTAGCTGTGTGGCTGATGAACGGCCTGACTATTTCCGCCGTGGGTTTCCCGGGATCGACCTCCACAGATTGGGAGATTCAGTAGCTCATAAATTCCCGCAATGGAGGGCCTTATCGAGAAACCAGGCAAAGGGCCATTCGAAAATGGACTATTGAGTAGGATCTGAGAATGGATTGAAGAAGTTACTGATAGGACTTGGCGCACCGCATGCCAATGTAAGGACTTTTCTTTTCAGGATTTTCTCGCGCCCGATAGGTTGACCGGGCAAAAATCGAACTCACACTCCAGGATCCTCCACGATGCACTTTCATGGACCCGGAGTCCGGTCCGCTGGGATTGTGGGCGAGGCTTGGTTGACTGTCATAGGGTGAATACCAGTCGAAGACCCACTCTGATACATTTCCAGCCATATCATGAACACCAAATGGGCTGACTCCATTCGAGAAGGTTCCAACTTCTAACGGGCCGGCTTTTCCTCGATCCAAAGCCGTTTGCATCCAATCAGCCCATTTTGCAATG
Organism: Nitrospira sp. MA-1; assembly: GCA_032139905.1. Classification (NCBI taxonomy): domain Bacteria; kingdom Pseudomonadati; phylum Nitrospirota; class Nitrospiria; species Nitrospira sp. MA-1. The sequence continues at coordinate 1,762,873 of JAQJDB010000007.1, read as the reverse complement.
GATACAAATGGTTTCCCTGCCCAATAATCCGCTGTGTTGGTTCGTTGAGGATCCCACGTATTTCCCCAAGGGTAGACATAGTCTTGAGGTCCTCTGGCAGCCAGTTCCCATTCTGCCTCGGTGGGAAGGCGTTTACCCGACCAGGTGCAATAGGCCGTCGCATCATACCATGTCACTCCGAGGACCGGATGGTCTGGTTGGTGAAATCGTTCATTCTCCCAGAATGCGGGGGCGTCCCGACCTGTGGATTCAAGAAATTCACGGTAGCGGCGATAGCTGACCTCATATTGATCAATATAATAGGCATTGAGGCTCACCTGACGTTGAGGAATTTCTGCTTGAAAGGCATTGAACTGGACTCCTGCAAAATCTTTCAGAAAGCCAGAAATTTGGTCCTCGGTACTTCCCATCCTAAATTCTCCTGCGGGAATCAAGATCATGGGGTCGGCCTTCTTGCCTGACAGGGCGGACTGAACGGTATCCGGTAAATCCTGTGGATGTAGCCGTGCTTCAAGGACAGCCTCAGGTTGAGATTCGATCGGTTGATCGCTGGTCACTGGCTGTGAGTCAGGAGACTTCTTGAACATATTCTCAAAAAATCCGAAAAACCCGGAACTCTCGTTCGGGGGTGAATCAACCACAGGAGGAGTGGTGGGGGAAGTGAAAGCGGGAACGGTCCCAGTTGATGGCGATCTTTCAGGGGTCGCTGACGGATTGTTTTCACCATTTGGAACAATTTGTGGTTGCGCAATTTTCGCCTCTAGTTCCTTACGCTCCTTTTCCGCAGCGACTCGTCGTCGCTCTTCTTCCAGAGCTGCCAGGCGACGCGCCTCCGCGGCTTCCTGTCGTTGTTCTTCCTCGGCGGCGAGTCGGGCCTTTCTGGCATTCAAGGCGGCCTCTTCCTTCAGTCGAGCGACTCGTTCCCGCTCTTCTTCCAGAGCTGCCAAGCGACGCGCTTCTGCGGCTTGCCTGCGTTCTTGCTCCTCGGCGGCGAGTCGTGCTTGTTCGGCTTTCAATGCGGCTTCTTCCTTCAGACGAGCTTGTTCGGCCGCCATTCGTTGGGCTTCGGCCAGTTGGGCCTGGCGGGTTTGTTCCTGCCTGGCCAAAGCCACCTTGCGTTCCTGTTCTTCGGCCGCCATTCGTTGGGCTTCGGCCAGTTGAGCCTGGCGGGTTTGTTCCTGCCTGGCCAAAGCTTCCTTGCGTTCCTGTTCTTCGGCCGCCATTCGTTGGGCCTCGGCCAGTTGAGCCTGGCGTATTTGTTCCTGTTTGGCCAAGGCCTCCTGGCGTCGCTGTTCTTCGGCCATTCGTCGGGCTTCAGCCAGTTGCATTTGACGCGTGAGTTCTCGTTGGGCCAACGCTTCTTTGCGCCGCTGTTCCTCGGCCTCAATTCTGGCCTGTTCCTCGGCCATTCGTCGGGCTTCAGCCAGTTGAGCTTGACGTGTGAGTTCTTGTTGCGCCAAGGCTTGTTTTCGTCTCTCTTCCACCTCGGCCAGTCTGGCTTGTTCGGCTTCCGCTCGCCGTCGTTCCTCTTCTGCTACCATTCGCTGGGCTATGGCCAGTTGAGTTTGAAGTTCTCGTTCCTGTTGTGCCAAGAGTTGTTTGCGTCGTTCCTCCTCAGCCGCCAGCTTGGCTTGTTGGGCTTCTAATTCGGCCTGTCGTTGAGCTAAGAGGATGGCTTGTTCATGACGGGCCTTTTCCGCGTCCACCCGTCGCCGTTCCTCTTCGGCAGCCACTCGTTTAGCTTCGGCAAGTTGCGCTAAGGCCAGTTGGCGTTGTTCTTCCTCCGCGGCCACCCTGGCCTGTTGGGCTTCTAACGCGGCTTCTTGTTGAGCAAGGAGGGTCTCCTTTTCCTGGCGGGCCTGTTCGGCAGCCACCCTCCGCCGCTCTTCCTCGGCCGCCAGTCGTTTGGCTTCGGCCAGTTGGGCCAGACGCGTTCGTTCCTGTTCCGCCAATTTTTTTCTTCTTTGTTCCTCTTCTTCGGCCACCCTGGCTTGTTCGGCCTTTAATTCAGCTTGTTGTTGAGCCAACAGGGCCGCTTGTTCCTGGCGGGCCTGTTCGGCAGCCACCCTCCGCCGCTCTTCCTCGGCCGCCAGGCGCTGGGCTTCGGCCAGTTGCGCTTGAAGATCTTTCTCTCGCTGTCGCTGTTCCTTCAACGTTTGGAGAGCCTGTAGTTCAAATTTTTCCCGTTCTGCCTCTAACGTGGCCGCCTCTTCTGCCAAGGATTTTTGTTTTTGAGCTTGCTCACTCTTTCCGGATGGTACCTTGTTATTGAAGACATCCAGGGGATTTCCAAAACTCTTTAAGAGTCCGACAATTGTCTCGATCGTCCCTGGAACAGGATTGCTTGAACCTCCTTGGCGATTTGGGCTATTCGCAATTTGAGGCCCGGAGGATTTTTTTTCGGGAATAAACACAAATTCTCCCTTATCCGGACTTAACCCCCACATTTCCGGTCTTTGCGCATGTTTATGGGTGAGAGCTGCCGATTGCACATGCTCATCGAGAAAGGTGAAGAGTTCGGATGTGGGAATGATGCCATCGCCGTTCAGATCCCCACGGCCTTTCCCGATGCCTTCCAGAAGATAATAGGTGAACACACTATGTTTCCACTTCGGTCCGGCTAAGGCTTGTTGCCCGGTTCCGCCTGCGGTTATCAATTGGCGGGCAGGTTCACTGGTAATCATCTCCAGATAATGGCCGGTCATTGGGGGAAACGAACGCTGATTCCGGCCGGCAATGCCTCCATAACAAATATCAATGAGAAATAAGACCTGTTTTGCCGGAAGGGCCTCAGACAGTTCACGAAGAATCTCCACGCTGATTGCCGTGTCTGGAAGAAGGCCAGGTTCGGTATCGACGGGCATCATGTAGCCAACCGGTTGTTGCTTGTCCTTGCCTGGAGTTTCTCCAATATGACCCGCAAAAAAGATAAGGACCCGATCATTTTTTTGTACCCGGGTAAGAAGGTTCTGGCGCAACTCGCGAAGAATTGCCGTTCTGGTGGCTTGAGTGTTGTACAGTGATGTGACCTTAAATCCCTGCCCCTCGAGCATACGGGCCACGGATTTCGCATCATCGACCGCATAGGCCAGACCGGCGAGATTCAGATATTTATCAATTCCTATGATGACAGCCCAGGCGTTTCCCTGAGTCTCGGCTATATATTGGGCAGGAGTTTTTCCGTTCACCGCATTACTTCGTGGATCTGCCTGCGCCTGTACCGGGAGGAACAATGTGATCAGGGCAAATACCAAGAAAGAGAGGAGAAAGAAGCGGGGATGGGCAAGGAATCCTCTCCTCGGAATGGAACTATATAAAACGGAATCAGACACGGGGCACCGGCTCCTGTGACGCATGTGTATTTTATTCAAGAAAAATCTCAGAATGAAATAGACAATAGCCAACTCTCTTTTTTTCTCAGATTTTCTCAAGGACTCTCGATCTCGTTGCGTCAGATCACCATAGGGTCAAGAATTGGAAGAATGTGTAGCAGGACTAATAGTGGTCTTGTGGCGTTGTCAGTTCTTGAGACCAGTTTACTGGGTCTTGCGTCAGAGATGCGAGTGTTGCCTTTATGTCTGGTCAAAATTTAAGTGACGTTTTGTTTCTCCATGCAGCCTGACGGTCTTTTTCCCAAAAAGAGGCCACTATGTCTAATGGGGGAAAGGTAGAGCCGGTGCCCCTGGGAAATATGCATTGACTTCATGGGAAAGAGTTTATACGATCGCCTGGTTTTCCCTACTTCGGCAACATCGCGTTTTTTGGATATGAATCCATCTGATAGCCACATAAGCTGAATGAGGGAGTGAATTAAAACCCTCCTTTTGGACCTGTGGTGTTGAGCGTACCATCCCCCAAACCCATAGTTAAAGTCGATAACTGTGCTCGGGCAATTGTGCCAAATCCTTTGTTCGGGATCGTTCGGGAAGCCTCTTTGGGTTTATTCTAATTTATGAGGAGCAAAAATGACCTATTGGCTCATGCAGCACTCTTGTAGACGAATTCAGCCGTTGGCCTGTTTCTTTTTGTTGGCAATGCTCGTCATCAGTCCATCCGTCACTCATGGTAAAGAATTAAAGGATGTGATTCCTGATCTTTATGGGGGTAATGGGTTTCAAACAGATCCAAATTTTGCAGGCAACCGTTCCAATGATTTCGGTAATTCGGTGTTTAATTCCTTTAATGAACTGACCAATGGCATCGGTGCACAAACAGGGCAATTTGCGGTGAACTCAACGGTGGCGGCGTATCGGTTTGATGTTGAGCGTGGAGTGCCTGTCGAAGTTACCAAAAGCCTCGGACCACTTTTTGCGGAACGGGCTGACACATTGGGTAAAGGAAGATTTGATTTCCAGGTCGTTTGGTCAAACGCCAATTACAAAAAATTTAATGGACAGAAACTGTCTTCTCTCAGTGAAGATGTCTCTCCTACCGCCGGGCCTGGAACTCCGCCGAATGCCCCAGGATTAGATGAGCTGTTACAAGTTAACCTGGACGTCAAAGTGATCACCAATTTTGTGGGATTTTTTGGCACATATGGGCTGACGGATAATTGGGATGTCAACCTTTTGGTTCCTCTCATCAATAACCAGATCAAAGCAAAGTCGAAGGCGACCATGCTTGATGCCAACGGCGTTCCTTGTACTCAAGGTGGAAATTGTAGTGGTATTTATGTGATCAATGGAACGGCACCCGGCACGGGAGACCCTTCAAAAGACAGTTCTTCGGGGAATAAAACCGGGATCGGGGACGTCCTTCTTCGAACCAAATATAATTTTCTGAAAAATCATGAAATCTTACCCGATTTGGGGGTACGTGGGGGCGTTTCTTTTCCAACGGGAAATGAAGATAACTTCATGGGAGTTGGAGAATACAAATTTGAAGGGTTGGCTGTGGCTTCTAAATATTATTCATCCCCGATCGGAATGATTGGGCCTCATATGAACACGGGTTTTGTGCTGGTCAACAACAAATCCGAACTGAATCTTTTTACCTATGTGGCAGGGTTTGATCTAGCTCCCATTCCGGTTTTTGCTTTCTCCCTTGATCTTCTGGGCCGTCATGAATTGGATGATAAGGATAAAAGTGGAAAGGACATTGTGGACTTGGCTCCCGGGTTAAAATGGGCCCCTTATCCCAATACGTTGCTTCAGGCAGCAGTCCAGCTTCCCCTCAATAAAAATGAAGGCCTCCGGCCGGATGCGGTCTGGACATTGGGACTTGGAGGAACGTTCTAAGGTATTGAATCGTCACCCCTTTGGCTGCTGCCTTTTATAAGGATGCTTTAGGACAGGAAGGGATTTGGAAGAAAATAGGAATATGGGAGAATCGAAGTGCTAATCGATATCTTGTGCAAGGCGAAACCCGATCTGGATACTTCGCGAGTCGGCGTTGTATCCATTTCGAAACGAAGAACGCAAGGATATGGGATCGTTAGTCCAGCCACCGCCTCGCCTCACTCGTGTTCCACATCGTCCGTTATTCGCCTCTAACCAGGCCAAACCATTTGTTGGGGCACGGTGATAGTCGTCATGCCAGCAGTCCTGGACCCACTCCCATACATTTCCACTCATGTCCTGAAGCCCGAGACCGTTGGCTTGTCGGGTTCCAACCGGCTGCGTTCTTCCAGTACTGTTTGTGTTGAACCAGGCATAAGTACCAAGTTGTTCTTGTTCTGAGGTTCCCGCCCAAATTTCGTCTTCTGCTCTATTTTTGGCAGCGTATTCCCACTCGGATTCTGTTGGAAGTCGATAGCGAAGGCCGGTTCCCTCCGATAACCATTTGGCATAATCGCGAGCATCTTCCCACGAGACATTAATGACCGGGCGCTTTTCACGTCCCCACCCCTCATCTCCAGGAAACGCCCGATCTGTCGCCATGGCGAACCGGTCATATTCTTCGAATGTGACCTCGAATCGCCCCAAAGCAAATTTTTTGATATGGACCTTTCGTAGCGGGTGCTCGCTTAATGTATCCTCCCCCCGGCTATCACCCTGTTGAAATGTTCCGGCAGGAATTGCAACCATTTCAGGGTCCAGATGGATGCTCACCACCGGAGAGACGACTCTCAGTATGGCCATTTTAAAATCCTTATTCTCCTCCGCTAACCATGTGCCTAACCCACCCAATAGCATAACGAGCACCCCCATGAGCCCTGTTATCTTCAGCCATTGTTTCTGACGCTTTGCAAGCTGGTATTGTTTCTTCAGCATGGACACGGTTTCTGCATGTGAGGATTCGTGTGGGTTCAGGCTTGGCGCTCGGCCCTTAGGCGAAGATGTTCCGACTGGATACGTTTGTCGTCCGGGACGGTCAGGCTTTGTGTGATCAGCCTGGGGGGTGGAAGATTTTTCCGCAGGTAGGGTTGATTGGTTTTCGTCGTTCATGGTGTGCGCAATCTGAGCATACACATGCGAACAGATTTAAGTCGCCTATAGGGACGGTTCTTATTCTTCTGCGATTTTCCGGTCAATGCTGTCACGAAATGACCAGTTTCTCCGTTAAAGCCTGAAGCCGTATTTTATAATTTTTTAAAAAGACGATCCTCATTTCACCGTATTTTAACAGATAGCCCCCTGAACGAAAGCTTTGTTTCTTAATGTAAAAATTTAATACGCATTACACAAGGGCGGTCCCGCAAATTTTGATAAAAGGTTAAATTCCTAGATTATTAGAGGAATGAGGTTGTTTATCCTGACTTTCGAGGATCAGGAGGTAAGTGTCAGTTTCTGACACATCAGAATACTTTGAACCCTTGTGTCGGGCTTAGCGCGTTGGAAAAGGGCTGAAGAGACTAATGGAGTCTTTACCAGGATAGGAGTGCGGGTGCTTCTTTGATACCGGTACTTTTGCACCTCTGCCGAATCTTGAGAAACGTATGTTGTGTGGAGCTGGCGAGAGGAATTGAACCTCCGACCTGCGGTTTACAAAACCGCTGCTCTACCGATTGAGCTACGCCAGCTCGGCGAATATAAGGACCATCATACCAAAGGATGAAGCAATCAACCAGCATGAATACATAAAAAATTTTCCAACCAACCCTGCTTCAGTTCATTTGCAGCATGACTTTTCGTATGCCACTCTGGTCCGCTTTTTCCATGGCCAGAACGCCATCAAAAAGTGGATAACGGGCATGGATGAGCGGGTCGACCCGGATGTGACTTGTTTCCAGTAAGCGGATGGCCGGAGGGAAAGGACCGCAACGAGATCCAATTAAGGATATTTCCTGAATAACAAAATCCGCCATATTCACAGACACATTTCCGTGATACGTGGATTTGAGGACAAGTGTTCCCCTTGGCCGAATCAATTGCATGGCTGTGGAAAGCCCTTCGGGGCTTCCAGTGGCCTCCACAATCATATCTGCGCCTCGAGAAATATCAGTGAGGTGGGAGGTTATTCTGATTCCCATGTGGGTGAGCCACGCGTCATGGTCTGAATGGCGACCCAACAGGGTGACTGCGCATCCTGATAACACAAGAACTTGTGCGCACAGGATCCCTAACTTCCCATCTCCGATGACAACCACCCGGTCTGTTGGTTTAATTGAGACTAATTGGGGAATTTCACAGGCTGCGGCCAGGGGTTCAATAAAGACGGCCTGGTCATCGGAAATAGAATCAGGCACAACAAAAAGGTTTTCAACAGGCAGGGTCAGGAAATCGGCAAAGGCGCCATCTCGACCCTGGATTCCTAAGGTGGTGCGATGAGGACAATGAGTGGGATGTCTATTGGTGCAGGTTTCACAAGCGCGACAAGCGGCATTGATCTCTCCCACAACTCGTTTCCCAATCAATGCGGTATCCGGAGCCTCATCGACTATCCCGACAAATTCATGCCCCAAGACACCTTCAAAGCTCATATACCCTTTCATCAGCTGTAGATCAGTGGAGCAAATTCCGGCTTGGATGACCCTGATTCTGGCTTCCCCATGTGGTCGCGGGGGAATGGGAAGGTCTGCTTGAAATTGAAGCCTCTGATGAAAAACTAGTCCCCGCATACGGTTCCTTCATGAAATTGCCTAGATCATGGACACAATAGGAACATAACAAAAATGCTGGCACTCTTCAGCAATTTCTATGAATATTTCAGTAAGACGAATTTCCCCGGTATGGATAGCTATTTCTCCTTCAGTTTGATGAAACATCTTCCGTCTTGTCAGGAAAGGTTTCTGGACTTTGGTCGATAACGTGAAGGTGTCGGGAGGACTGTGGGATGCCTGTCGAAACAGAAGGAGAACAATGATGATTGCCGGTATGGCCTCTGCACTATCTGGAATTCAAACTGGAGGAAGAATACTCAGCGTTGGCGCCCATAATACTGCCAATGCACAAACAGAAAGTTTTAAACGTATCCGTGCTCTTCCTGTAGAATCGTCAGCCGGTAATGGGGTGAGGGTCACTTTGCAAACAGATGAACGCCCTGGCCCACAATTTCTCTCAAGTGTAGATTCGATCAGTCTGCGGGAAGGATCTAATGTCGATCTAGGGAAAGAAATTATTTCCAATCTGCAAGCGGTGAATCTCATAGAAGCTAATATCGCCAGTACCAGAATTCAGGACAAAATATTTGGCTCCCTCTTGGATATTACCGGGTAGTTCCTCCTGCCTCATGTAACCACTTATCATTCGATCGAGCCTCCACTTCAACTACTTCGTTCTTTTTAATTCTCGTGCGGTATTTTCGCCGGTGTTACGCTCATGAGAATGACGAATTTTTGCATTTTCATCAATCCATATAGCCAGTTCTGAAGGTGTTTAGGTCTTCGAAGGGCGCTTATATTCTTCATTAAAGCAAAAGCCTTGACAAGATGGATGAGACTCTGTCAGTCAGAGAGGTGTACGAGTGCCAGAAAAAACTGGGGATTTGACTTTGAACGTGGGAAAACAATTATTGTAGAATCAAACGGTTATACGAAGTGAGGCGAACTGTCTTGGGGAATTTCTTGAGAATGCGAAGGGTTGTGAGATAGAAATTTTCCTATTCACTCCGTTTCTATTAAATTTTTTGAACAGGAGATCGGGATGATGCACATGTCACGGTGGTTTGCTGGCGCTGCCCGGCCGTTTCGAATTGCCCCTCCATGGGGGGTTCTTTCTTTATTTTTAGGACTGGGGATGGTAGGTGGATTTTTTGGAAATGGGTGGTTGGTTCCCGCCCAGACGCAAGCGGCTATACCCGGAGCGTTTATTGAAGGTTTTTCAGAAATTGTTGAAAAGGTCGGTCCCGCAGTTGTCAATGTGGCAGTGACTGGTGGTGGAGGTGGACCATCCAGAGGCTTACCTCCCGGGCCGTTTGGTGGCCCTCCAGGCGGCGGCCCTCCCGGTGGTGGTCCCGGTGGCCCTCCAGGCGGCGGCCCTCCGGGTGGCGGTCCCGGCGGCCCTCCAGGAATGAGTGCGGGGTCTGGAGTGATTATTGATTCTCGCGGATATATTTTGACGAATAACCACGTTGTGGAGGATGCAAGCGATATCAAAGTGTCCTTTCATGATGGACGAGAGATGTCAGCAACAGTTGTGGGAACCGATCCAAAGACTGATTTAGCGGTCATTAAAGTCAAACTTGAAAATGGCCCTCTTCCTTCAGTGGCCTGGGGAGAATATGAATCCCTTCGTGTTGGAGATGTGGTCCTGGCCCTTGGGAGTCCATTTGGATTACGCAATACGGTGTCTTTGGGAATTATCAGTGCCCTGGGGCGAGGTAGTGTCGGTATTACGGAATATGAAGATTTCATTCAGACAGATGCCGCCATTAATCCCGGAAATTCCGGTGGGGCCCTGGTAAATATGAAAGGGGAGCTCATCGGGATCAATACGGCCATTTTCTCCAGGACGGGCGGGTCCGAAGGAGTCGGATTTGCCATCGCAGTTAGTATTGCCAAGGATATTGCCGCAAGTCTGATTGAAACAGGGAAGGTGGTAAGAGGATGGATGGGAGTGGCCATTCAGGAATTAACACCCGCCTTAGCGCAATCTTTCCAATTACCTGAAGGTCGACAGGGCGGGGTGTTAATCAGCGAAGTGCATGAAGATGGCCCTTCGGCAAGGGCCGGACTCCAGCGGGGCGATGTCATTCTTGAATACGGAGGAGAAGCCGTCAAGGATGTGAATCATCTTCGTAATATTGTGGCTCGAACGAAGGTGGGAAAGAAAAAAGAAATTAAAGTGTTACGAGAGGGCAAGGAGACGATCCTGACCCTGGAGTTGGGCGAGCGGCCCTCCGATCAAGCATTGGCAAAGACTGGTCCGGTAGAAGAAGAAAAAGCTCCGGCCATGGAAAAACTCGATAATGTGTTGTCGGGAATGACGGTCGCACCGATTAGTGGGGAACACCGGAGTGAATTCAATATTCCGGAACACATTAAAGGTGTGGTTGTTGCGAAAGTTGAATCAGGCAGCGCCGTGGAGGCAGCTGGGATTCAACCCGGTGACGTCATTCAAGAAGTGAGTCGCGGAAGTGTGAAAACAATTGACGACTTCAAGCAGATTGCGTCAAAAATTGCCAAGGATGAGTTGGCCGTTCTACTGGTCAACCGGCGAGGCAATAATCTGTTTATCGCAGTGAATCCTCAATAAGGGATGTAAATTCGGAGGGGGGCGGCGTGAGCCCCCCTCGGATTTTTGGGATACACAACAAACATGGCCAAACAAAGCAAAATGGGTTCCTGGTTTGAAGAGAAAGTCTTCAAGCCACTGGAAGACAAAAAAATGCCCGTCATGGAGCATTTGCACGAGTTTCAATGGCGGCTCACACGGGCAGTCATTGTCATGGCCTGTGTCTTTGTTGGGACATTTTTTTATGCGGATACGCTAGTGTCCTGGCTACGGATTCCCCTGCAAAATTATTTCATTTTAGATTCCTGGGAATGGATGCCATCGGATTTGCCAAAAATTCCTTTTGTTTTTCTCTCCCCGGCTGAGGCCTTATGGCAAAATGTGAAGGTCGCCGGATTATGTGCGCTGGTTTTGTCGACGCCGCACTGGCTATGGGAAGTCTGGCAATTTGTTCTTCCTGGCTTGCATGCCCAGGAACGTCGATTTGTCGGGCCTTTCACTGCCATTAGCACGGTGGCCTTTTATCTGGGGTTGACCTTTTGTTTTTTTGTGGTGTTGCCCTTCGCGTTACACTTTTTGATTTCCTATGGGCTGGCTTCTGGATTTATTGCACAAATATCTATTGCCAATTATGTGGGTTTTATTCTCTGGTTTATGTTGGTTTTTGGCCTGATTTTTGAGGTTCCGCTCGCTCTGACCTTGATGGCTAAATTAGGGTGGGTGGATGCTCCTCTATTACGAAAATACCGGAAATGGGCATTTCTGGGCTCCTTTCTCTTTGCGGCAATTCTGACACCCACCCCTGATCCATTTAACCAATGCATTATGGCCATCCCGATGTATTTCTTTTATGAAGTGGGGATTATCAGTGCCCAAGTCTTTGGCAAGAAAAAAGGCCCGGAAGGTGAGGATGCTGCGGCCCCCGCACCAGCCTCCGGCCCGCCGACCGTTCGGCGTCCCCCATTAGCCCCGCAACCTGTGGGAGCCGGATCTGGAGGGGACGAGGAATATGTCGATGTCCCGGACTCTGGTCCTCGATGAAATTTACGCCGGTGGGGACTTCTGATGATACGGGTAGCTGCCATTTTGATTAGTAGCAAGATACAGTCAGGCCAGCGCCACGATGAAAATCGGAGACCATTGGAACGGATCTTGACGAACCACCAATTGACCCTTTTATCCTATGATGTCCTAGCGGATGATCGTGAGGCCATTTCTCGTCGATTAGTCACACTTTGTGAGACAACGGCTCCACACGTTATTTTGACTCTTGGGGGAACGGGGGTGCGACCAACAGATTGGGCTCCAGAGGCAACTAGAGACGTGATTGAAAAAGAGATCCCTGGAATCGGAGAAGCCATGAGGGCTGAAAGTCTTAAAAAAGTTCGGACCGCCATGCTCTCACGCGGAACGGCTGGAATTAGGGGGACCACCCTGATTTTAAATTTGCCGGGTAGCGTAAAAGGCATGCAAGAGAATTTAGATATGGTGTTACCGCTTTTAGAGCATATGGTGGAGAAAATGGGAAACGTGGCCACCCAATGAGATTGGCGCAAGGTCGAATTTATATTATCCAAAAAATTATCGTATTGAATGTATGTGGAGGGATTCATGGCAACTGAGCTGAATATGATTCAACCATCCTCAAGTTCGAGTGGGGATGTCTGTACCTATATGTGGGCCTGTGCAATCTGTGATGAAACCGAGACCTGTCAAAAGGACCGTGAAGGTCATAGTCGCTGGTTGGTTGGAAAACGGATGGAGCGTATCGATTACAAAATTTTGGTGATGAGTAATAAAGGCGGGGTCGGGAAAAGTACGATGACGACGAATCTGGCCATTAGTCTGGCACTTAAAGGATATGAAGTAGGGATTTGCGACATGGATATTCATGGTCCCAATATTCCAAAAATGGTAGGAGCCGAAGGTCAAAAGCTCAAAATCAGTACAGGCGGTGGGATTATTCCCCATCAAGCCTACAATTTGAAAATTGCCTCGATGTCCTTTCTTTTGCAAAACTCCGATGACCCCATCATTTGGCGGGATGCCTATAAATTTGAATTCATCAACCAACTGTTGGGTGGAGTCGAATGGCAAGACCTCAATTTTCTGCTCATCGATCTTCCGCCCGGGACCGGGAATGAATCGGTGACGACGATTGATCTCATTGGTGATGTCACGGGATGCGTGATTGTGTCCACTCCGCAAGAAGTGGCTCTCTTAGACTCTCGAAAATCGGTCACTTTCGCCAGAGACAGCGAGATTCCTATCATCGGCATCGTGGAAAATATGAGTGGCTTAGATTGTCCCCACTGCCATCAATCCATTGAGTTATTTCGAAAAGGTGGTGGCGAAGCCTCAGCCGCGGACATGGGTGTCCCCTTCCTCGGTCGCGTGCCACTGGATCCGGAAATGGTTCTTCAATGTGATCGTGGTGAACCCTATGCTCTGTTTCATTCAGATCTTCCCACGGCTGACGCTATTCATGGGATTGCGAACAAAGTCGAGGAGTTCTGTAAGAAGAAAGATTCCCTGGTGAAGGTATCGGCTAGACCGGCTCCATTTAAGAAGGCCTAACCGGCAACTGAAGCAGGGCGCGAAGTGTTCTCATAACGATCTGACTATTTGATCAGAACGGCATAGGATAGTCGGATGACCAAGAGTTGAATTATTTGTAGCGACCGCCATGATAAATGAATAAGCAAATAATTTTTGCGTTACTGTGGCGAGACTCTGATTGGGGTGCAGGCGCTTGTAGAGAATCACATTCACCTTCCACATGATTAGGCAAGATACATGGATCAGCTTACTTCGCTAGGTTTAGCCCAACAGACTGTCCTGGATGCGGCCCATCCCCTGGGCTGTGAAAAAATCGGACTCCTTGATTCCCTGGGTCGGGTTTTGGGAGAAGACATTCTCGCCCCGCGATCCAATCCGCCATGGGACAATTCGGCGATGGACGGCTTTGCGGTCCGGTGGGCTGACATTAAGCAGGACTATGCCATCACGCGCATCCCGGAATTGAACATTGTAGAAGATGTCGCGGCAGGGGCAGTGGCTACTAAAACCGTGGGTCCAGGGGAAGCGATTCGGATAATGACCGGAGCTCCTATGCCGGCTGGAGCAGATACCGTTGTGCGAGTGGAATACACCGAGCCTTCAGGTACGAAAGTTCGGATCATGAAGGCGGAAGCCGGGCAGGGATCCAACATCAGGCCTAAAGGGGAAGATGTTACGGAAGGAGAGTGTATTATTCCGAAAGGGACCCAACTGCGTTCAGGGGAAATCGGCATGTTGGCCATCCTGGCTAAATCGTTTGTCCTCGTGTCCCAGCGTCCTCGAGTGGCTATCCTTTCTACCGGGGATGAGCTGGCAGATCTGGATGAATCATTTGATGAGCATAAAATCGTTAATTCCAATAGTTACGGAATTGCTGCGGCTGTCCAGGAATCCGGTGGGATACCTGTTCTTTTGGGAATTGCGAAGGACGACCCTGATTCCTTAAAAGACAAAATTCGCCAGGGTCTCACCTGTGATATTTTGGTGTTATCCGGCGGAGTCTCTATGGGAGATTATGATTTTACCAAACCTGTGTTTGCGGAACTCGGAGCAGACATGAATTTCTGGAAATTGGCGATTCGCCCGGGGCAACCGGTAGCCTTCGGGAAAATCCAAGGGAAACTCGCATTTGGCTTGCCCGGAAACCCCGTGTCTTCCATGGTCACATTTGATCAACTCGTGCGCCCGGCCATGTTGAAAATGGGCGGGCATCGAAAGTGGGAACGGCCCGTTGTCAGGGCACTTTTTCAAGAATCGTTTTCTAAGCATACGGATCGGCGACATTTTCTCCGTGGCATTCTTCAACACGAAAACGGCGTTCTCACGGTCAGGACGACCGGTGGGCAGGGTTCAGGAATACTCACCTCAATGGTCAAAGCCAATGGATTCATTGACGTACCGGAAGACGTCGAATCTCTTAAGCCCGGCGATTCAGTGAACGTCCAATTATTATCGCGGAACTTTTAAGCAATATACGCATTATTATCTATCATTCATGTCGCCTATTGGTAATTATTCGATCTCCTGGAAGGAAATATAGGGTTCATCATGACACCTCCCATTTTGGGTTTTGTTGGCCGCTCCAACAGTGGCAAAACGACTCTCATCGAACGATTGATCCCGGAACTGACGCATGCGGGCTATCGAGTAGCTACCATCAAGCATGCCGGGCACGGGTTTGACCTGGATACCGAAGGCAAAGACAGTTGGCGTCACAAACGTGCAGGGGCCAGCGCGGTTATCGTCTTATCCAAAGGTAGCTTGGCCATGTTTGCTGACGTCCCGGAAGAACTTCCTGTCGATCAAGTTCGGGACCGTTTCATTAATGGAGAAATCGATTTAATTATTGCCGAAGGCTGGAAAAGCCACGGCTTTCCCAAGGTCGTCGTCGTGCGTGAGCAGTTACAAGAAGTGGATGTGTCATTGGATGGCTTGTTGGCGGTAGCCTCGATGAAACACATTGAATGCGCGGCACCCTGGTTTGATCGGGACGACGTCCAGGGCCTGGCGCAGCTGATCATGAAACAGTTCCCCCTTAAAAGGGATTCGTAACCTCCATGGGAAAAGGCCTGACCCTCATTGCGGCCACATTCCTGGTGCTGGCCTTAGGAGGCGCTGCGGCAATCCCGCTGACTAATCAGCCTACCTTCTGTGCGAGTTGTCATACCATCAAACCCTCCTACGATTCCTGGATTCGGTCCAGTCATAAAGATGTCACCTGTGTTGATTGCCACGTGCGTCCAGGCATCTCCGGGTTCATTGAGGATAAAGTCTTTGCCGGAATAGAAGACGTCGCGATCACATTCTTCGGAACCCCGACCGAACCGCACAATTTGAAATCCGATGTGACTTCCTCCGTGTGCATCAATTGTCATCGAGCCATCTTGCGGGTGACAGAAGTCTCCGTTCGTGATCTTCCCGCACCAGTGAAAGATGTGGGATTGATTATGAATCACCGGGAACACATGGAGGCCTTTGAGAAGCGTGGGAAAGGGGAGGGGTGTACGACCTGTCACGGGCGTGTCGTCCATGGATCGCCGATTAAAGCGTATCCCATTGTGATCCCGCGCGGGCATGTCAAACTCGATGACCAACCCCATGAACCAGATCATCCAAAAGACTCGGTGCTCTGGAAGGCCAACATGGCCGATTGCCTTCGTTGTCATGATGGGGAACAACGTTACGAAGGCGAAGTGCTGAGTAATCGCTGTGAAACCTGCCATTTACCCGATAAAATCGGTGGGTTTTTGTTTTAATGCCTGCCTCGGGTTCCAACGCTTCTCCTGTGGTTGAAGTTCGAAACCTCACCAAACGGTTTCAAGGCTTTACGGCCGTCGATAATATTTCTTTCGACATCAAAAAAGGTGAAATACTCGGTCTGCTGGGGCCGAATGGTGCTGGCAAAACCACCACGATTCATATGTTGTTGGGTTTGATCACACCAACCGTCGGGAGCATTCACATGTTTGGCCTGGATTTGGCCACACATCGAGAAACTATTCTTCAACAGGTGAATTTTTCCTCCACCTATATTTCGATGCCGTTTTCCTTAACGGTAGAGGAAAACCTGAAGGTCATCGCGCGGCTCTATGAACTCAAGCATATTCAACAGCGTATTGATGACATTGTCAAAAAGTTGGAGATGGAGGATATCCGGCATCGCCTCACAAGAAAACTGTCTTCAGGCCAAATGTCGCGGCTCACCTTGGCCAAAGCCATCATGACCGAACCAAAGGTTCTGTTTCTGGACGAGCCTACAGCCAGTTTGGATCCTGATATTGTCAATAAAATTAAATCGTTTTTAAAAGAATACCAACGCTCTGAAGGATTGAGTATTCTCTATACCTCGCACAACATGCGGGAGATGGAGGAAATGTCCGATCGGATCATCTTCCTGCAACGAGGGAAGATTGTGGCAGAAGGCACCGCCCCGGAAATCATTCAACGCTACGGCCAACGAGATCTGGAAGAGGTCTTTTTAAAGTTGGCCAGGGAACAGAACGGCCCATGAGTCTCGGTCGTATCCTCGCTTTATTATCGCGTCATATGTATCTCTACAAGCGAAGCTTTGCCCGTTTGCTGGAGATTTTTTATTGGCCGTTTTTAGATCTCGTGGTGTGGGGATTCATTACGATTTATCTGGAAAAGGTCGGGATGTCGCTGCATGGCGCCGTCTCCTTTTTTCTTGGAGCACTGATCCTCTGGGATGTATTGTTTCGCGCGCAGCAAGGCATTGCCGTCTCATTTCTAGAGGAAATGTGGGCTCGAAATCTGATGAACCTGTTTGCCAGTCCGTTAACCGTCGGAGAATATCTTGTCGCGACCATGACCATGAGTGTGCTCAAGGTGACGGCCGTAGGCGGGTTGATGATGCTCTTTGCCTGGGTGTTTTATTCCTACGATATCCTCCAGATGGGGTTCTCGCTACTTCCCTTCGTTCTCAACCTGGTGATATCCGGCTGGATCATTGGGGTGCTTACCACTTCCATCATTATGCGCTTCGGGCAGCAGGCCGAAGTGCTGGCCTGGGGCATGGTCTTTCTTTTTCAACCCATATCTTGCGTGTTTTACCCCATTGAGGTTCTTCCGCCTGTGCTCCAGTCGATTGCCTGGATGGTCCCTCCCGCGCATATCTTTGAAGGGATGCGTGGAGTCCTCACCACTGGGGATTTACCTGTGATGCATTTACTGTGGGCGACCGGCCTCAATTTTGGGTTTCTTGTGATCATCGTGGCATGGTTTTATCACACCTTCAGTATCTGCAAAGAGCGCGGTATGCTTGTCCGGGTAGGGGAATAAATTTTTCAAAACGGACCAAACATCTTCCTTCATTTTCCCCCTGTCCAACGGACAGGAAGAAAAGAACAAATGGGTTGCAATCCATTAATGCTTCCCTGGTTCCTATTATCATCATGGGGATGTGCCATTCGCCCATGATGAATTTCAATGGAATGCGCAACTTGAATTAATGTGCAGAGCGGTCATTCTAAAACTTTCCCGTCGGCCTGGAACTCTGCCTCCGGAGCAAATTCCCGATTGTGCAATGTGCGGCGATTAGTTCCAATCGCGAGGGCCAACGCAACGACAATCACCATCACCGCGACTCCGAATGTAATCTGCATACCCGTGGCAATGGCCTCGGGATGTGCAGTTGTGATGTCGATCGTTGCCGATGCATAAGCGAACACAGCGCCCATTACCGATGCACCCGTGATGCGTCCGAGATTGCGCGCTAGATTAAGCATTCCGGAAGTCACGCCACGCTGGTCAGGGCTGATATCTGTCATGACGGCAGTGTTGTTGGCGGTCTGGAACAACCCATATCCGCCGGTGATGAGCACGATGGGGACAATGTAGCCAGGGATACCGTATGTCGTCGACATCATGGATAAAATGAAGGAACCAGCCGCCATTCCGATGAGCCCGACGATGGTCACGCGTTGCGCGCCAAAACGGTCCGCCATGCGACCGGCGGGCACCCCAGTCAGTGCGGCGACAAGCGGACCGACTGACAAAACGAGTCCAACCATGGCCGCATCGAGCCCGAGCGCACGAGAGAGATAGAATGGTCCGACTACGAGCGTCGCCGTCACCACGTTCGTGACGAGTGCGCTCATGGCAAGGCCGGCACTCAGCACTGGATCGCGAAACCACGCCAATTGGATTAAGGGCGATGCTGCTCTCCTCTCAGCGAGTACGAAGAGGCTGACCCCAAAGGCCGCAGCCAACAGGAGAGCGATGTTGAGGGCACCGAAACTGCCGCGCCCAATTGTCACGGCGAGTGCATAAGCCGCGAGCGTCAGTGCAAGCAGCAGCGTACCCACATAGTCGAATCCGGCCCGATCCGTCTTCGGCCCTCGGCGGTCAACTGGCAGGTATTGATGTGCCAGAAGAAAAGTCAGGATACCCAGGGGTAGGTTGATGAGGAAGATGGCCTGCCAGCTGAATCCAGCGATCAGCACGCCGCCGAGCGATGGACCGAGAGCGGTGCCGATTGCAGACATCGTTCCGAGCAGGCCCATGGCGCTACCGATCTTTGCCTTTGGAACTGTCTCACCGACAAATGCCATGGAGAGGGCCATCATAATGGCCCCGCCGAGGCCCTGGGCCGCCCTCCCGGCAATCAGCAACCAGAACGTGGGCGCGGTTGCGCAGAGAACCGAGGCCACCGTGTACAGGAAAATTCCGGCTAATAGCAGCCGTCGTCGGCCAATGATGTCACCGAGCCGTCCGACGCTGACGATCAGAGTCGTGGCGGCAAGGAGATACGCGAGAAGCACCCATTGGACTTCCTGGAAGGAGACGGTGAAGGCCCGTGTCAACGTCGGCAACGCCACATTGGCGATGCTCGTGTCGAGTGAAGATAGCAACATGGATAGGGAAAGGGCGATGAGCGCCCACCGAACTGACGGTGTCTGTTCTGCACTTCCAGTTACGATCACATCTTGTGTTGCAATGGTTGGCTTCAACATAGGCTCCCACTTTTTGGCAACTCCCGATATGTTGCTATCCAAAATATACCCTCATGTTTGATATGGCGGAAGACGCACCACTTGCACTTTATTCGTGCGTGTGACGCTACATCAGGAATAAACTGTGCTAAAATCAATGCATGTCGACCCCTGATTTCAACCTGCTTGTCACGCTTGATGTGGTGCTCGCGGAAGGGAGTGTGGCGCGCGCGGCCCAACGGTTGCGGCTGAGCCCGTCGGCGATGAGCCGGGCGCTGGCGCGATTGCGTGAGACGGTTGGCGATCCGCTGTTGGTAAGGGCCGGACGCAGCCTCGTTCCCACACCTCGAGCGCTCGAACTCCGCGAGCGGGTGAGGCAACTCGTGCAGGACGGAGAAGCCGTTCTACGGCCTGCCGAGAAACTCAACCTCAAACAGCTCGTCCGGACGTACACGCTCCGGACCGGCGAAGGCTTTGTGGAGAACTTCGGACCGGCCCTCATTGCCCGCATCGGCGAAGAAGCTCCTGGTGTGCGGTTGCGCTTCGTGCAGAAGCCCAACAAAGACAGCGCGCCCCTTCGCGACGGGACCGTCGATCTGGAAACCGGCGTTGTGGCCGATACGACTGCTCCGGAGGTGCGCGCGCAGGCTTTGTTCCGAGACCGGTTTATTGGGGTCGTGCGAATGGGGCATGCGCTGAGCAAGGGGAAGATCACGCCCTCCCGTTATGCTGCCGGGAAGCACATCGTCGTCTCACGGCGGGGTCTCGACAAGGGATCGGTTGATGAAGCCTTGGAGCCATTCGGGCTGGAGCGAAAAATTGTCACGATCGTCGGTGGCTTTTCGACGGCGCTGGCTCTCGCCCGAGCCTCCGACCTGATCGCCACGGTTCCTGAACGACACACAGGAAACTTGCGGGCCGGGATGCATAGTTTTCCCCTTCCGGTCTCTCTACCGGAGGTCACGGTTTCCCTGCTCTGGCACCCGCGCCTGGATGCCGATCTCGCGCATCGCTGGCTGCGCGGACACGTTCGTGATATCTGCGCGGCGATCCGCTGAAGGTGAAAATTTTCTGAAGTCCACCCGAGCATGATTGCCGATTGCCTACCGGATCAGGTGCAAACCATCGAGGTAGGGGCGCAGTCCTGAAGATACTGTTGGTTACACGACTGTTTGCTCTTTCCAAGGTGGAGACGAATGATGATCGACTAACAACGGGGGATGGATCTGAACCGAATGGTGAGGTTAAATCTGCTGTATCAGAGCGAAAGCGGGAAGTCTGCGAACGAACCGGAAAAACTCACTGTCTTGGTGATTTATTCCCTAATGGGTTATCAAGGTATTTGGGGCACGAAGTGGGGATCCTGAATTTTTGGAATCATGCTCATTCCTTCTTGTGTGGCATGGTCCTTTTCATCGATACTCGAATCGGACCTGACCAATCCTTCGGTATCCTGACCGAAAGTTTGCCCCTTACCCTCTCCTCCTAGCAACTCCTCTCCTAACTGGCCTTCATCCACAAACCGCGTACGAAAGACATGCGGCAAGTGCTGAATATTGTCCGTTTGACCAGTATCCTCTTTTTCGAATTCCTGAATTATCCTGCGACCTCCTGCGGTATCCTTCCATTGCTCAAAGTCATGTCGACATTGCTCCAGATCTAATTCGCACCAGACGAAATGCTTATCATCCATTGTGCTGAGATAGAGATCAATCTGCTCATCATTAACCGTATGGTGAGAGGCACATCCACCAAGGAGTACGAAGAAACCCACAAGGCCAAGCGTACAAATATTTCGCATTTCCCCCTCCGATAGCTCATCCTATCGGTTGGATTCGAATTTCCTATACGCACGAACTTAGCGCTTCATGTGAAGATCGCGCAGTTCAGAGGTGAACTGTTTTCGTTTTTCTTTTTTTCTCTGGTAATAATCGTGATTTTTAGGTCTTTTTTTTAGTGGTTAAGTCAGAAAAGTCAGGCAATACGGAAAAGGGGGTGAGGGCATGCACCCTATTAGTGAGTGCTTTGTGCAGTGTGAGAATTGAAGATGATTTCTTGAAGGAGTTGCAGGCACTTTCTTTTCGTTTTCATCTTGTGTGTTTCTGGGTTTAATCCTTCGGTTAGCCCAGCATCTCATTCATAGGCTGTCGTGGCGCCGGTCCAAGACTGAGGAAGGGGAAACAGTTTTATAGTAATGGCTCCGTTCTCAGAGAAGTAGTTTGTTCTTGATAGAGAAAACGGCGGATTGGAAAAGTCAATAATTTCCTGGTTATCGGTCACGGGCGAAGGGTCTGTGCCACGGTTGACGATGATCGACTTTTTTAGAGTCTCGTCGGACCTTTTCCTGAGCGAATTCGAATGGATCTGGATGACATGGTTAGCCAGGGCTTGTTTCGCCCTTCAACCTCTTCAATCGATCTTCTTTTAATTCAATCCAGAGCGACTTTTCTCTCTCCACCGTGACGGAACCGGGTTTAAAGCCTTTGCCTTTCCTGACAAACTTCCGCAGAGTATAAATCACTTCGCCTTTCCCGCTCTTTCGCAAATTACTAAACCAGAGGGTCAGCGTCGCCGCATCCTTTAAGGTCTCCGGTGGCACCGTGGCGCCTTTCTCCAACCGGACAACCACATGAGAGCCTGGTGTCCCTCGTGCATGGAGCCACAGGTCATCCGCATTGGCGACCTTCAATGTCAGATGATCATTATCCTTGGCTGTTTTTCCGACTAAAATCGGGAGCCCGTCGACAGAGGTATATGTCCGGTAGGCTTGGGCTGGAGCCGGTTTGCCTTTGGATACTCGAGTGCCAGAAGGAACAGAGGAGCCTCGTGTTTTGCTGGGTTTTGGTGAAAAATCAGAATCTACGATCCCTTGTTCCAACTGCGCCAATTTTGCCTCCAATCGGGCCATCTCCTGTTGGGCATGGTCCACACGGGGTTGGAGATGTTCCTGAGCCCCGATAAATTTACGATATTTTCGAAAGTAATCTTCCATATTCCACACGGCATCTTTAGATGGGTCAAGAGGGAGAGTCAGAGTGGGCAAGGCGGGATCATAATAATCAACCATGGCGATGCTCTCCTGTCCCTTTTTGATTTCATGGAGATGACTTTTCAATAGTTCTCCATACCGGGCATATTCCCGAAACCGCTCCGTCTTTTTGAAATCTTCTTGTAAGGCCTGAATTTTTCTTTTCGCATGCTTCAGCGCCTTTCGAGCCTGAAACAGTTGCTGTTCAAGAATGGCATCCTGGCCTTCCTCCTGTTCTTGTTGGCCATATCGGGCTTCCAGTTCAGCCGACACCGGAAATATTTCCCTAAACGCTCCTTTTCCTTCAGTAAAGGATTCAGAAAGCGGTTCACTCATTTCGCCTTCCTGCTGAATAACGATCCCGTTCTGAGGGACCCGTCCAGCCATGGAGGGGGGAGGGAGAGCCTCCGACGGTTTCACCGGCCTCAATGTTGGGGGCGCATAGCGCTCTCCGACCTTCACACGCGATTCCCGTAATGACCACAACGTCAATTTTTTCTCATTCAACAAATGCACATTCGCCTGATTGCCGATCAACGCAATCACCAAAACACACACCTGCTCGGCTTTCACAATGGTGATAAACACAATCCGGTCCCCGGGCTCCTGGCTGATCTCCACAATGCGCCCACCCTCCACGTGGGAACGCAGAAAAGAACAAAAGGGTGGGGGAGTCGGCGGATTCTCAAACTTCTGAGAGGTAAGATGTAGGCGGGCAAACCGGGGTTCCACGCTCACGAGTAAGGTACTCGTCTGTCCTCGTGTTCGGACATCGAGGGTGAGGGTAAGGAGCCGGGGTTGGTGGATTTTCTGGATGAACCCACCGACAAGAGCCCGGTTCAATTCTCCGACAATAGACTCACATTCAAAAAGGGAAAGAGCCATAGTTTGGCTGACACCATCCCTTATTCTGGATTCTGGCCAACCAGATAGGCGATCCATGATGGATCGGAATCACCTTTCTCCACGCGATGATAGGTGCCTGTCCCTTCATTTGCCTCTGCATTGAGGCCTTCCCAGAGAAAGTGCACGTCTTTAAAACCGGCCTCTTTCATGAGTTCTGTGACTTCGGGAATCGTCCACAAGCGCCAATCATAGACAAAGGCATTGCGAAGCTCACTGCCATCGCGGAAAAGAAAATGAATCCGGGTTGTACAGAAATACGTGGAGGGTTCAAAGACATCCTGATCCCACACAAAGATAAAATCGCCGATGCCGTCATCAACCGGATTCTCGATGTCTCGATGTTCCTCTTGTTCCACCTGCGTTTCGCTGCCCCCCCAGATATCCAGCATAAACAACCCGCCGGGCTGAATCGATCGCCTGGCATTCCTGAAATATTCTAAAAGGGTCGGGCGGTCACGAAAAACCATATAACTAAAATTCATGGCGACGGTCAGTTGCGAGAGGGGGTATTGGACGTTCAAGACATTGTCATTCACCAATGTGAGTCGCTGCTGTTGCTCGGGAGTCAGATGAGAAACGTTGTGTTTGATGCCCCAATTCAGCGTGGGCCAATCCAGGTCGATGCCCATGGCATGATTGTCGGGATGCCTGGTTACAAAATGGGAGGATAAAAAGGCGGTTCCACAGAAATCCTCCCGAAAGTGGCGAAGGGGAGTGTTGGTATAGCTCTCGAAATATTCAGTGAGGAACGGCATGTCAAGTTCAGGGCTTTGCACGCTCTTTTGATAAAGAAGATGGGGATCGGCCAATTGAGCCATTGAAATTGGTTGGGAAGAGTCAAATTCAGCAGAACTCATGGAAACCTCATTTCTATTATGAGAGTGAATTCATTTTAAGATTTCGCCAAACAGTCGGGTGGGGTATTATTGAAATCAGGAAACCCTCAATTGATGGCTTGTTGTGGTTTGCAATCTTACGGGAATGGGGTGGTCTCTTTCCAGAGATATGGGCCGGGAACAGTTGAATCACTCCAAACTCATTCCATCTTCGACCTTTTCCGCTCTTTTAAGTGTATTAGTCCTGGGGTGAGGAAAGGAGAAAAAAGAATTTTAAAATTACCTGTTCCGGTTAAATTCGCTGTCATTCAACTTCATGGTTTTTTGTAACATTTGGTGCTTTGGTTGCACACAAGATCGAAAAGGAAAGCTTTCATGGATGTGACATCGTTAGCCATTATTGCGAGCGGGGTATTTGTGGGTATGGGTGCTTCCTTCACCGGGCTTGGTGGCGGATTCTTGATGGTTCCCCTTCTCCTTTTCCTGGGCTTCACGGCACAAAAAGCCGTAGGCACCTCATTCGTGGGGATCCTGGTTATTGCGGTCTCGGCTTTGGTTGCCCACGGTAGGCTGGCTAACGTGGATTACAAATATGGCCTCCTGCTCGGCCTGGGAGGAATCATCGGGGCACAAATCGGTGCTCGCCTTATTGAAGGTGTCCCCACTGACATGTTCAAAAAAATCTTTTCCGTCATTCTCATCGGCCTGGCGATATATTTGTTTGTAAAAAAGTAGGTGCAGGGGGAGTCACTAGCCAATGAACATCAGAAGCAGTACCGGGGGTCGTTTATTTTCGCTATTGAATCTCTCGTGAAGGTTACATTCATTTTTTGTTGGAATGAGATGTTTCCAGAAGTGGCTCTTGCCAATCAATCATATTTAATAGTAACTATTGTTGGCATGGTTTCTCATGGGCTACATCTTTGATTGTAGCCCGCATGGCCGGTTTTATCCTTTCAGGATGAGTTTTGTACTTCTTAGGACTCGACACCGTCCGTCGTGATACGTTTCCCCTGATAGGTTTCGGAGTATCTTCGGAACAGACGTAAGTAATTGGTGGCGGATTGTTTGTGACGCAAGAACAATTTTAGTCCGGTATGGCATCGATGGTTCCAAAAGGATCCCAATGATAGAGCAGTTTTTCCTGCAGTCTCTTTTATTACTCGGAACAGCCGTGGTTGTTGTAGTTGCATTCCACCGGTTGCATATTCCTTCGCCTCTTGGTTATCTGCTCGTTGGCCTTCTGCTCGGTTCGTACACCCCTGGGCCGGTGATTGAAGCCCAGCCCATTCGCGCACTGGCAGAATTCGGCATCGTCTTTTTATTGTTTACCATTGGCCTGAACTTCTCGATGCCGCAGATCCATGCCTTGCGTCATCAGCTACTGGGTCTTGGCACGGGACAGGTCCTGCTTACGACGATCGCGGTGGGCCTCCTGGCTTGGCTCGTGGGGATGCCCATTGCGGCGGCCTTCGTGGTGGGAGCGGTCTTCGCTCAGTCCTCCACAACCATTATCAGTAAGCAACTCACTGATCAGGGAGAGGAGCATAGCCGGCATGGACGGTTGGGGATAGCCATGTCCGTCTTCCAGGATGTTACGGCAGTTCCTTTCGTGGTCGTCATCCCTGTGCTTGCTATGGCGAATACGGAGGTCGTGGTTCTGGCCAGCTCGCTCGGAATGGCATTTGCGAAAGCGGCCCTGGCATTCGGATTGGTCTTTCTGGCCGGACGATGGGTCATGCGCCCGTTGTTTTATCTGGTCGCGGAGCTCCGCTCCACGGAAGTGTTTACCCTGACAGTGCTATTTGTGTCATTGGTCTCGGCATGGACCACGAGTAGCCTTGGCCTGTCTATGGCGTTCGGTGCGTTCCTGGCAGGCATGATGCTGGGTGAGACCGAATTCCGACATCAGGTGGAATCGACAATTCGTCCTTTCCGCGACGTATTGCTTGGTCTATTCTTCATCGGGATCGGTATGTTGGTCGACCCGTCGACAATCCCGGAAATTTGGCATTTGGCCTTGGCGGGAGCCACGGTCTTGTTGCTCATCAAGACCTTACTCGTGGCACTGATGGTACGCATTGCCGGAATGGACGCGATGACGGCCTGGCGTACCGGTTGGCTGCTGGCTGTGGGAGGTGAATTCGGGTTCGCTTTGCTCTCTATCGCGTTGGACGTGGGTGTGATCCAACCAAAAATCGGGCAGATTGTGCTGACCTCTGTATTATTTTCGATGATTGTTGCTCCATTTCTTATCCGGTACAACCAGGTGCTTGCTCGCTGGTGTGCTCCTCGTCCGGCCCGAGAGGGAAAGGATGCGGTGCCCCAAGTCAGCATAGAAACAATCGGACATCTTCGCGATCATGTCATCATTTGCGGGTACGGACGTATTGGGCAGAGTGTGGCTCATCTTCTGGAAGAGGAACAGATTCCTTATGTGGCATTGGATCTGGATCCGTCCAGGGTAAAGGAGGCGAATATCGCAGGAGAGGGAGTTTTTTACGGAGATGCGTCCGAACGTACGATTTTAGAAGGGATTGGTGTCGGCACGGCCCGGCTGGTCGTGATCGGCCACGCAGATGTGGCCTCGGCCCATAAAACTCTGCATCACCTTCGGACTTTACGTCCGGATCTTCCGATCATGGTACGCACCCGCGATGAAACCCACGTCGAGGAATTGCGTGCGGCTGGCGCGACAGAGGTGGTGCCGGAGACGCTGGAGGCCGGTCTCATGATCGCCGCACATGCTCTCGTGTTACTGGACGTGCCCATTTCCCGCGTGGCACGTCGAATGCGGGAACAGCGCAATGGGCGTTATCATTTATTACGTGAGTTCTTTCTGGGCGATAGCCTGCTGGCTGACACGCGGGAAGAACACAACGTCGACCGCCTTCGACCGGTCGTGCTACATCCGGACAGTTCTGTTGTGGGACACTCATTACATGAACTGAATCTTAAGGGCGTTGCGATTGCCGCTTTGGTACGGCAAGGGCAACGACAACTCATGCCGTCAGGCGAAACCAGGGTGGAGGCAGGGGATGTCGTGGTATTATTCGGCTCGCCTGATGATCTCCAGCGAGCTGAGCGTGCCCTGTTTGGATAAGGTGGGGAGATCTCCCACAGTGGATTGGTGTCGAACCGTAACTCCACCCGGCACAGGGAAATCTCCTTAGAACATCTTTTGAGCTTTATGGCCATTTCTTTGACAAACCGCTACATTTTTAGCATATTGCTTTCGGTACTTCATCGGACTAATAGATGGTTATTGTTGTGAGGTAATCTTATGGCAACATGGCTTATTCCGGCACTTAAAGCCGTTCTTCCACATATCGGGACAATCATTTCGGCTACCGCACCAGCGTTTACCAAGAAAGATTCTGCCCCTACCACTGATCAGACACATTTGTTGCAGCAACAGATCAGCGAGTTACAAACAGCCGCCTCCCAAAACGCCACACATGTCAAAGAACTTGCCGAACAATTGCAAAGTACGGTTGCGGCTATCGAACACGCTGCCTCAGTGGCCACATCTAATCAGCAACGCGCCTTGCAAATCAGTCTTGTGGCGATCGCCCTCTCCGCTATCTCCCTCTGTGCCGTCCTCTTGCATGTTCTTTTCCTTTAAGGGGCTGTCCCGGTTCGTTAAAAGTATCGGCCATGTAGGTTTCAACCACTTGTTCTACCTCTGAAGCTCCTGCGCAAACACGTTTTTCAAGGCACTACCTCCAAACTAGAAAACGCGGCACATCGTATCTCTATAACCAGGGAAATACGTATTCATAGCCCGACTTCCTTTTATAAACATGAGGAAGAAATGGCAAAGAGTAATCGAACCAGGGAAAAGAATATCTATTTTAGAAATTCAGGAATTAAAAGGGATAGGTGTTTCATAGTGGTTACGGACGGCAGGTTGCACGCTGACCAGTGGTCTGGCTAAAGAGAACCGGCGGGGAATATGTCGTCGCGTGAGTGGGATCAGCCTGTGTTTGATTGTTTGAATCTCCATGAATATCGATCGGATTCGACGCAACAGAATGAGAGGAAAACGGAAGAAGGGGACTGGCTAACAAGGCTCCAGGAGTCGGCGCAATGGAGTCGGCCTTGGATTCTACAAACGAACTAAACCGACCTTGCTCCGCCACACATTTGGTGCCATACAGAGTCGTCACCGGAAACAGATTTTGCGGCAAGGGCACAATGGTACTACTCAGGAATTGAACCGGGGATTCAATGTTGACCCTGCCGTTGCCCCCGAACCGCGAACGCGCGTCTAAGAATGTAAATGGGTCCATCACGATCGCCGAATTGGCGGTGAGGGTGATATCACCTCCAGATCCTGCAACGGCGGTACTCAATATTTGACTATTTTTGAGTACGATAAAGTCTGGGTCGAAATTGATACTTCCGGCGGACCCTGATCCTTCCCTAACTCGGCTAGTCACCTGACTGTTGATCACATCAATGCGATTATCGGCCGTGAGTTTAATATTTCCACCCACCGCCGACCCCGCCTCTGTTGTCACAGAAGCCTTGTCAAGCAGGATTGAGTCACTGGCCGTAATGAAAATATCTCCGGCATTTCCCGTGCCGGTCGTGGATGCACTAATAGCGGCTCCATTTTTCATTTTGATCACGGGGGCCGTAATCCGCAAATTCCCTCCTAATCCAGTTCCTTCCGTGCTACTAAAGATTCCACTTCGAACACCTCTGGTTCCCTCAAGAATTCCCACTCCTTTTGCCAGGAATCTTTCGGTCGCCACTATTTGAATATTGCCTCCTGCTCCCGCGCCAATCGCATCCTCGCGGGGAATACTGCTGGCGGAAATCTGCCCCCCGCTCTTGATTTCTATCGTTTTCGAAGTAATGTCAATTTGACCGGCTTGACCAGGCCCATCGGTTCTGCTTGAAATAATACTTGGCAGGGGTCTTCCGATGGCATCAGGGAATGGGGCCATGCCAGATATAGTCAAATGGTCGGCTGTGAGAAGGATTTTCCCACCCCCCCCTGCATTGTCAAGCTGATGATTGAGGGTCCCATTTGCAATTTGAGCTCCCTCAGTAATTATGAGATTTTTTGCCGAGAGAATGATATCCCCAGCCTGATTTGTCCCACTCGTTCGGGCAACAATGCTGGTCGGCCTGATCGTCCGCCCATTGGCTTCAGGAAAGGGGTCTGATCCTATAGGGTTTTCTGGAAATTCCGTACGCAAAAGATATCCTGAGAGAGTTAAGCTGTCATGAGCGGTAATCGTCACGTTGCCCCGCTGAACTCCCTGAGTGCTAGATTGAGTTTCAGCGCTGATATCGGCCCCATCACGAATGACAATAGTATTGGCAGTCAGTGAAACATTCCCGGTTCCTGCCGGTCCGATAACCCCAGCGCGGATGGTGGTTGGAGCCCAACCGAATTTTCCTGATCCTCCAACCGTTCGCGCGCCGGATAGGATTATTGTATCAGCTTTAACAGTGATATTCCCTGCACGTGGACGCTGTTCTTCTGGCATGTTGGCAACGATTTCCTCTATGGCATCCGTTATGGGTATCACTCTTCCGGAGGATGACGGGGCTATGATTTCCGCCCCATCTTTCATCACGACATTTTTCGCTGTAATCGAGATATCGCCAGCATTACCAAGAGGTAAATCCGCTAGCCGATTGTCGTGTTCTTCTGCGCGTGCAATAATTCGACTTGATATTTCCTGGGTTTTGCTGGTGTTATTGATTTCTGGATCATATACGCTCATGAATCCGGAGAGAGAAACGGTTTCTTCTGCCGTGATACTCACCCGGCCGGCATGACCACTTCCCCGGCCTCTGGTTCTTGATGAAATCCATGCCCCATCCAGCATCTCAACATTTTTGGCCGTGATAGAAATGTCACCACCATGACCGGGCCCCTCTGTCCCACTAGAAATCTCACTTCTAAAAATTGTCCTGTTCTTGTCCACTTTTTCGTACGCACCTGACAATCGAATCGTATCTACGACGTCAAGGTGTATGTTTCCACCAGCTCCCGCTCCATTAAGAGCCGCATTGGAGATGAGGCCTCCGCCGTCAACAAATAGATTTTCTGCACTGATGTGAATTTCGCCTCCGCGATTCACGCCCTTTGTCTGAGCACGAACTGCACTCTGAACGACGGTTCGGGGGTTAAGTGTGTTTTGTGGAAGAAGATTTGGTGGAAACTCCGTTCGATCCGCGGTTCCCGAGATGACAAGATTTTCCTTTGCCTGTATCTGGATATCCCCGGTTTTTTCTATTCTGGTTATGGATTCCGTATCCGCCGTGACGCCCCCTCCATCTTTAATCGTGATATTGTCTGCTTCCAACAGAATGTGCCCCGCCGAGGCCGGGCCAGTCGCGCTGGCTGTTATCTCACTTGGAATAATGTCGATGACCTTTCCGTCCAATTCCGCTCCAGTAAGGTCCAGCATGGCCGCCTTAATGTTCACGGTCCCGGCCGATGGAGCATTATCGAGCCTGTTCATGTCCGGTTGCTCCTGTCCTATTGAGGCGACATGTATTTTCGCCCCATCCAGGATCCGGACAGTTTGACCGGTCATGTTAATCGTTCCGCCGGAACCCAGAAGTCCATTCCCGGGAAGAGTCAATTCACTTGCACCCGCAAAGAGACCAGATGAGGTGCTGCCATTGACTTGTGTGCCTGAAAGAAGAACGTCTCCTGTAGCCGCAATAAAGAGTTTTCCTGCATCGCCGTTGCCTCGCCCAAAGGTGCCGGCCGAAATGCGAGCCCCTTCACTTATAGTGAGATCCCCGGTCTGCACCGTGATGGTACCCGCCCGACCTGTTCCCACTGTGTTGGCAAACAAGCCGCTCACGGCCTCTTCCTCAGGCGAAAAATCAGTCAAGCGATTATCACTCCCTGATAGGATGACCTTGCCATCAGGGGCATTGACCATAATGGTTCCCGCATCCCCTTCCCCTCGGGTGCTCACTGACAGGTTTCCGCCATCAGTCAACTTCACAGAGCTTGCACTGATCGTAATCGTTCCCCCCTTTCCGCCGCCTTCTGTTTTGGCAAATATTCCGCTCGGGGTGTCCGTTTGCGCACCTGTACCCGCTATCAGGACATTCTCGCTTACGGCAATATCGACATGGCCACCGTCTTGCGCTCCCAGCGTATTGGCACGGATTTGGGATTCATGGTCGAGGACCAATCGACCACCCCGAATCAACATCTTGCCACCATGCTCTCCGCCGGCATCTATGACAGACTGGTCTGAGATCCTGATAGTGCCACCCGACCCCATGGTATGCCCATGAATATTGGATGTCTGGTCAAAAGTGTTCGCCAGGATTTCTCCCGGCGAGCCGACACTAGCCAGGGCAATCTGCCCTCCGGGGGCAGTGAGATTGCTTCGGCCAATGGTGATGTCGCCGCCTATGAGCGAAAGCGGTTGGCCTTCGGATATCGACAACGTGCTACCTTCGACCGATATGCCGGCTGGATTCGGACCGAGAAATCCAAAGGCCACAATCGGAGCAATGCTGAGAAGAGAATCCTGAGCACCGGGCAGGGCGGTGAACTGGGCCCCATCTTCAAGCCGCACATAATCAGCGGTCGTAAAATGGGTAGCCCCGCCCACATTCAAGGCAGCATTGGGGCCGAAGACTATTCCCGCGGGATTCATCAAAAAGAGATTTGCATTTCCGAAACCCTTGGTTTGAATGGTTCCAAAAATATTGGATGGATTGCCGCCGGTGACGCGACTAAGGATGTTTGAAGTCGGAAGTCCCGAATCGTTCAGGAAGTTGGCAATATTGTCCGTGGGAACACCAAAATCCCCAAAGCTATGGAAGAGATTACTTCCGCCACCCGGTCTTGTTCCACCGGTAATATCATGTTGAACCGCTCCGCCGGGAAGATGCCTCGGCGCACTGACCTGAGTATTGAGTCCGGATGAAGTAATGGGTGGTGTTTGAGCTTGAGCCGGACTTCCATCCACAATGACGAAGGTCCCAACGGATAAAAAGGCAACGAGTATCCTTCGCAATTGTCTGTGGAAGATTTTGAAAGGAAAGCGAAGCACTCGGTTCAGTCCTGACTTTTCTTTCCGGTCGAAGGTGATACTATTCTATTCCGTTTGGCTTAGGAATCAAGTGGGCTTATAAATGGAACGATCCGATCCGTGCCTCACGGGATCAGAGTTTACTGCCCGGAGGTTTGGTTACAAGCAAAGGTTCCTGATTATGCCTGATACCCTTTTGAGGGAATAAGCCAGGATATGTAAAGGTAATAGATGCGGCATTCTCTTTCAGAGGTGGGGAGTGTACCCGGGAAAGTAAGCTTTTCCCTCTTTATTTGGTGTTTTTCTAAGGTTTTAAAAACTGTTTCCAGTGAGGGGGGAGACAACCGAAGTGAAATACTCCCTCCCCATTCACCTGGATCTCGCTCAATAGAAAACAGGGAAGGAAGAAAATCTTGGAGTTGACCAAGACAAGCGCCAAAGATGCCGTATGGGAAGACCTGCTATTAAAAACAGAGCGGTGACAGGGCGTGAAATTTTGAGTTATCGCGAAGCGAGTTCACGAGCATGAGTAATATTGAGATTGCACATCGGACGAACCCGCAGAACTTCCACTGGTACGACTGCAGCGGTTTTCTCACAGGGGCAAAGAAAATTCCTTTCTGGAAGTCCTATGATCTTGCTAAGCCTGACTTCATCGGCCAAGAATGTCGCATTGCGATAGTTTTTCAGTTTCTCTGTTTGTCATTTGTCTAAAGAGTGGAATCAACTCATTGAAAGAAATACCCAAATTTCGTTCAGAAAAATTTCAGTGAGATGAATCGTGTACTTTGAGGACTGGTGAGCAGAGGTTTTGGAGAAAAGAAGCATTCTTCTAATGATGGATGATGGCATGGCAGAGGGAATGAGAGATCTGCCGATTTTGGTTTATGTCATGATGAGTTTGACGAACCGGAGCTTGATCTTAAGGGATTAGCATTGTATGACGAGGGACTGATTCAGCATCATTTTCCCCATCCCCATATACTCCCCCGGGACATTCCCTGTCTTTCTGTGTTGAGGCATCCAAATCCCGGAGCTGCGTCAGTTATAATGAAGAAGGTGACAATTGGCTAATAGCTCAGGATTTGAGAAAGGAGAGGTCGTGGAACTTCCTTGCCACTGTTTCCTTTATTTAAGAACTTGGTTGAGACCAGTAGGCACAGTACAATCCCTAAAACCATACAATCGGAAAGGAGATATCCTCTGAAAACACTCCAGTGTGTTATTTTTCTCTATATCGTCTTGCTAGGCACTGTCACATCAGGAACCGAATTTGTGAATGAACCGATCCGGATGGAACATTTTCCTCCCTATTATTATCCACATGAAGCTGTGGTCTGGGCCGGTGTTCCCATAGAGTGGATTAATGCGACCGCGTCTCCTCATACCGTTCAACATGACGATTGTGGAACAGGGAAACCGTGTCTGTTTGATTCCGGGAAGGTTGCACCGGGGAAAACATATACACTTCCTGGGCTACCCCCTGGCCGCTATTCATACCACTGCCAAATCCATCCGATTATGGGCGGTATATTAATCGTCGAGGATTCGAAAGGCAGAGATTTGCCTCCGCAATAGGGTCGCACGGTCTTTCCAGTTTGTGATAATCGTTTTTTTCGTTAAAAAAAGATTGACGATTCATTTTTACCAGGAGTCAACATGCCGAATTCAACCTGGATCGATGTGGGTGGTGTCGAAGATTTGAAGCATCAGCCGGTGCAGCAGGTGCTGATCGGACGAACCCCAGTGGCGTTAACCTACCGCAATGGGGAGTTCGGAGCGATCAATGGCGCGTGCAACCATGTAGGTGGGCCGTTGGGTGAAGGAACCTTGGACGGGGAGTACGTGGTCTGCCCCTGGCATTATTGGAAGTTTCATTATCGAACGGGCAAAGGGGAACCGGGATATGAAGAAGACGCGGTGCCGGCCTATGAGGTGAAAGTAGCGGAGGGGCGAGTCTTGATTCGGTCCACGGCGATTTCGAAACGAACTCGGAAAGCACATGAACCCCATCCGCTTGCTCGAACTCCCCACAGGGAAAAAGGTCCGATTCGGGTTCTCGGGCTTTCCACGACGGTTATGACGCCTGATCATCCTCGCTATAGTACCTCGGAAGATTTGCTTGAAGTCGGACTGAAGCATGCCTCGGAGAATCTAGATTGTGAAACCCGCTTGTTGCGTCTTCGGGATTTGTCTTTTCGCCCTTGCGAGGGTTTTTATTCCAAATCATCACGGGCCTGTACCTGGCCCTGTTCGATTACGCAGATGGATCCACAAGATGAGATGGACCAGGTCTACGAGGGTCTGGTGCATTGGGCTGATGTCATGGTGCTGGCCACTCCCATTCGGTGGGGGGCGGCCAGCAGCCTTTATTTCAAGATGGTTGAGCGGATGAACTGCATACAGAATCAAGAAACGATTTCAGATACACATCTGCTTCATAATAAAGTGGGCGGGTTTATCATTACGGGTGGGCAGGATAATATTCAGGCTGTGGCGGGACAACTGCTGGGGTTTTTCGCCGAAATCGGTGTGCAGTTCCCGCAGTTTCCCTATATTGCCCATTCCCGAGGATGGAGTGCGGAAGACATGCAAAATAATATGCGATATGTGCAGAAGTCCCAATCACTCAGGGAGGGCGCAACTGCCCTGGTAGAACGCTGTGTTCAAATGGCCAGCGTGATGATACATGGGAATTTAGGCGAATGCCGGACGGCGAGGGGCGGGCGAAAAGCCCACGAACTAGACACCAGGGCTCAATTGCATGGCTCTACAGACGCCGAAAAAAATCCAGTGGCCAAACCGGATTGAGTTTTGGGTAGGAGAAAATAACTTTTCTGTCAACTTCGAAGTCTGATCCAATCTTGTTTTGTATTGGACAACCTGCAACCCACCAATTGTTTTTGTGTCGTAAAGTATCTCGGCTTCTAAGGGATTTCAAAGTATGATGTTGAGGCTTTTTACATCAGTGCAGTGAAGTTGAATGCCTACAACATTCCCTCACGGATCCCGTGAGTCTTTTCTTCCGGTAGAGTTCGTGTTTGCCAGAATTCTGATAAAACCCTTTCATTTGGTGGAAATTTTGGGTGAGACACGAATCTTCGCCGGCTCACACTTATTCACATTTGCATGTCTGTCTGAAGGCATAACCGTTGCATTATATAGCTTTGGGTTAAATTTAATCTTTTTTCTCAAGATTCATTGGGAAATATTTAAAGTTTCGCTTCAACGCTTTATAATAGCAACCCTTTCGTTCTAACGAGATGTTTTTTTCATGTACGCGTCCCAATCCCTCCATACGCCTCTTGATCAATTGTTCAGTTTTTATCGGAAACAGGTAGTGGTCTTTCTGAAGCCGTTAGTGCTGGAGTATTATCCCGATCTTTTTGAACAACGCCAGGATGAATACCGGAAGATGATGGAACTGAGTGCCAAGATGACCGTTGTGGGACATGCCTGCGCGGAAATTGCGGGATTTCCCTATGATGCGCGTCGGCAAATGATTGGCAGTTTGTTCGGGGGTTGTTGTTTCCTTGCGGATAGCTTTATTGATGACTTTGGCTTGGATGTTGCTCATTCCTATATTGATCGGATGGATGACCTTTTGACCAAGGGTTGGTTTGAGATTCAAACGGATCGAGAAAAACTGTTTTATGTGATTATAGCTCGTTTGTTTGCTGAACGGGATGTCTTGGATCCTTTACTTCGGCAAGCCATCCTGCTGCTATTTCAAGCGCAAAAACGGGATGTGACCTTCCGCTCTGATCCTGAGATCATTCGCTCACGTCCCCGCCGAGAACAATTGCGGGTTTTACGGGAAAGTGCCAGGAACCGAAGCGGCCATGCTATTTTAGTTCTAACAGGATTTTTAGTCCCAGCGGTTCCTCTGCATTATTTAAGTATGATCTATCTCGCAGGCTCCTTGATTATGCATATTGACGATCACGGGGATTGCTATTCAGACTTGCATTATCATCGGGTGACCTATCTCAATCAGGTTGCCGACCCCGAACGCACTCTTCGTCGGATCTTTCAAGGCCATATTGCCCGTTTGCGTCAGGGGCTACCAGAAGGTTCGGGGCGGGATTTGCTGATTGCCTTTTTGACAAAATATTTTGCGACCCGTCTCAAGAAACATCGTTTGCAAAGGATACATCGAGAGTTGGCCTGGGCAGTCTATGATTAAGCCCCCAGGAAGAAGGATCAGGATCGTTTAGGAAATGGTGTGTCCGGTTTGTTCCATTTTCACAGAGGCAAACGTTTAAGGAAGAGGAAGCCCGGTGGTCAGGCGCACATAGAGTTATGGGACGTTTTCCTGAGGATGCATCGGGAAGCACAGAAGTGTATTGGGGTGATGTGTTTGCGATTGCCCTTCAGGAGCTACGATCTCAAGGAAAGGTCAGCGATGCGCGCCCCCTGTTGCGAATTGATGGCCAAGCGGAAGCGGCCATGGCCCCGTATCAATTCGATCCTGTTTATGGGAAACTCCATCGTCGGGGATGTTCGAATATTGCTGACGATTCCCGATCGGCTCTTTTCGCCAGATGGAGTATGGGGTTAGGTGAACAGGTTCTGGCTTGTTCCCATTGCCGTCCGCACCCATATCCTCGTGGCCAGGAAGCACAGGACGTAACGTTGGATATTTTATTTGGTGTGATCTCCATCCTGGATCAGTTCGGAACGGTTCTACGGGAACGTGGCAAAGAATACCGCACTTCCAGTGACGGGCAGGAACTTGAACGAAAGCTTGAAGATTTATACAAAAATCTTGATCGGCAACAAAAAGACACGCTTGGAGTCATGTTACATTCCATGGATCAGATTGTGAAATTCTTGCGAGAGGCAGATAGAAACCTGAGTCAGGTGAACGACAAGCCTGGTAATGGGCACGTCCAGACGAATGGTCATGGTATGGCGAAAAAGAAGGCCAATGAGACCGGAACGATGAAACCCAGGAATGGAAACGGCAAGCGTCCGGTGCGTCGCCAGGATTCAAGGAAATCGAAGTAATTAAGGGCGGTATGGCCAGGTCAAATTAAGGGGAAGCAATGTATTAAGGGGAACGCCCTTATTTATATACCCCGGTTTCATTTTTTACTAAAGGTGATAGAATGGCGGCCAATATGGTTCTTCGAATTAAACTTGGTCCCTTTGTCTCGTTTGAGATTGAAGGGGAAAACTGTGAAGAAATTTGTCAATCCTTGAAGGGGTTTGAACATTTGAATGAACGGATTGATGCAATGTGTAGTGATCTGGCCGAGCGGGTCTATCCGGATGGGATGACGACTCAGCAGACAGCACAGGAGGAGTCTACGTGAATTTCAAAGGCCAACTGGGTATGGAGAGTTGCCCGGATTTTTCTGTCCAGGCTAAAACCGAACCAATCGCCTTTGCCACAAAGGTCAAAGGATCTTTTGTCGCGCAGGTGAGTTCAATTTCGGTACAGGTCAGCGAGATCCCGATCAATCTTTCGATTCCGTTTCTCCGGCGGGCCGGTGGAATCCATACGGTGGCTTCGATTGGCAGTTTTGGTATAAAGCTTTCTCCATTTACCGTCGCGGTTGAAGGGGCCAATGTGCAATTAGCCGGGGTCCTAGGCACAAAAGGAATCACGACGCAACTGGAGGGGAAGGTTGGATGTAAATCCAAGCTAAGCTTCAATGGCAAACTCTTCGGGAAGATTGCCAATTGTTCCGTTGATCTCCCGGACGATGACTTTGAGGAACACGTCGACACAATGTAGATGTCCTCGTGAGCAAATGATAGAGAAAGGTTAGCCGTGCCGGTTCACACTGCACCATGTCGTCATTCCCATCCGACCTACCAGGTCTACCATCAGATCGTCTGTCAGCATCAAATTGAAGTAGAGGTCTGGCCGGCCAACGCTGAAGTGTATTTTCGTGATGAACGATATGGCGATCCTGTGAATACCCAGGTCCGATTTCAAGCTTCGGTGTATAACGGGATGAGCAGTAAGGTGAATTGGGCCGTTCAGGATCCTGCAGGAAATCCCGGGTCTGGTTCGATTGATCCGACCGGCTTATATGTCGCTCCTCCGAAAGGCAGCCTTGCTCATGGGACAACTGACATTATCATCGCCACTGCGGCGGAAAGCCCTTTTCGGAAAGCCTATGCTTTTGTCACTTTGATGGGAAATGGACCCGAGCCGCTTCCTCAACCAACACTTGAAGTTTTCCCCAAGCAGGCGTATCTCTATTATCCGCAAGGACATGACAACGCCTACATTGATCAGAGCAACACTCAACAATTATTTCGGGCGACCATTCGGCACAGTTCAGGGGCGACTGTCCAATGGCTTGTGGACTCAGTGGTGCAGGGCGGGGCGGGGACTGCTCCCTGGTTTCTCTATCAACTCAACGGATCGGGCTCTTCCAAAGTTGTGACAATTTCGGCTCGATTACAAACCCAACCGGCCATCATCGATGAGGCCAAGGCGATTCACCTAAACTATAGCTGGCCAGGACTGGTGTAGCATCAGCCAAGGAAGGGCATTCATATGGGCGATATAAAAATTAAAGAAGCAAAAAATCTCGACAAATTGCGGATCAGTGAACTGAGCAATGTTGATCCGCTAGTGATCAGCGAAGTTCGGAATATTGCCCCGGCCGCTGTTCACATTAAGGAACTGAACCATATTGATCCCCTGACTATTGAATCTCTTCGAATCGACGAAATTCGCAATCTGGATCCGATACGTGTTGAACAGTTCAATGTGACCAATCTGCCAACCGTCAATTTGTCACTCCGGCAGCTCCCTGCTGTTGATATGAATATCCGGCGCTTGCCCCCTGTGTCGATCGGACTTCATCAGGATTTTTGTCTGCCTTCCAGCTATACGTTACGCGCGCGGGTGTTAGGGATTGAACTCCTCCGCCTCAACCTGGACGGGCGGACCATGGTTTCTCCACGAGATAGGGTCAGGCGTGAGCAATCGCGTACTCCCGCGCAAAGTTTTCCTCAGGTAGCGACTGCCGGCAATCCGGCTATTCCATCTCGATCGATGACTAAAGGTTCACGGGTCGTGGCCACGGGATCACCTTGTCAGCCCATCCCTCCCTCTCATCAGCCAATGCACGGGACATTCACGGAACGACCAATAAAAGGTAAAGATGGCCTCAAGCCGGGAGGTAAATTCGGAGGAGGGAGACAAGCCCCTTCGGGTGGGTTGAAAGTGGGAAATGTGCCTTCTCATACTTTTCCGATGATCAAACCCCGATCTCAGAAGGATTTCATGGATAGTGCTGTCAGCAGCGGGGAGAATTAACTCATGTCCTGTTCGCATTCGCATTCCTCATACTCAACATACAAACCCGATGGGGCTATCACATTGGGACAAACCACTGGTCAGGCTCTTGGCCTTGCCTTACATCTGGTCGGCGCTGGTGCCCATTTTTTCCGGCACTTCATGCACGGGGTTATCTGGCAGGATCCACCTTGTTCCCACGGATGCACATGTACCATGCGTCAGGGATGTGGACCGGTTGTTCAGCACCTTTACTGTGTGCAATGCCAACCTTCACCCTGTACGTGTCATTCATGTTGTTAATCCGCACAATGTCTTTGGAGTCATGAGCATGAAGTCCGGAAGTAAAGCCACGGCCGGTAAGAACAGTAAAAAGACCCCGCAAACCCGCAGGTCTCCAACTCAAAAAACGTCGAAAGCCCAAGCCTCTGCTCATACGGATCAACGCACCAACTCTGAGGATTCGGTGTTCGGGCATGGTGATCAAATCGGCACGACGTTTGCCAAAGGATTGGATCTGGCTGAAGCGGGTTTAAGTTTGGGATTGACTCTGATTAATCGTTTTGGAACGATAATGCAAGATTCCGTGATGGAGAAATTTTCAGGGGTCATGGCAACGGCCACGGCTTCACCTCAGGAATCCGCTCCTCCGACCCCCAGCCCACGCGATCCGGCTGCTCCAATGCCTTCCTCGGAACAATCAGAAGGTATCGAACCACAGGACCCTGCCTATTACATCGCCAATCGGTTGCCGCTGACACCAGGGCAATCCGTGCAGGTGTCATTTTCTATAAATAATGATTCAATGGATTCAGCCAAGAACGTCAAGTTGAAAGTCGACGGGTTTATCGGATCGACTCAAGGTCAGGTATTTCCCTGCAAAGGCTTCACGGTCAACCCTGGAACGAAAACGATTAATCCGATGGATTTTGAAAAATTTGTGTTGAAAGGTGTCATTCCCGCTGGGCTTCCGCCGGACATTTATCATGGACGTATCCTTGTGGTTTCCGAACAGGCCATTGAAATTCCGGTGAAATTATTGGTGACGTCGGCAACGTAAAGGGAAAAGCTCTTGAGTGAGAGTTGTTCTGTCCATATGGATATTTTCTGGGAAAACC
The DNA here is from genome assembly GCA_032139905.1 of Nitrospira sp. MA-1. Classification (NCBI taxonomy): domain Bacteria; kingdom Pseudomonadati; phylum Nitrospirota; class Nitrospiria; species Nitrospira sp. MA-1. The sequence goes on along the minus strand of JAQJDB010000007.1, from coordinate 1,722,628 downwards.
TATGACGTACGATGTGATTGTGGTTGGCGCCGGACCGGGAGGGAGCAGTACTGCCGCGTTTACGGCACGGAAGGGGCTGTCAACCTTAATCCTTGATCGAACCGATTTTCCCAGGGATAAGGTCTGTGGGGATGGGTTGACCCCTCAAGCATTATACTGGCTTGACCAGTTGGGCTGTATCGACGAAGTGCTGACGCACACCAAATCCTGTATTAAGACGTGTGACCTCTTTATTAACGGCGAATTACTGCTGACCGGGGGATTTCCGAATTCCACTCAATATCCGGATTTTTGCGTGTTGTTGGATCGCCGCCGTTTTGATCATATCCTTCTTCAACATGCCGTGGACTCCGGAGCCAAATTTCAAGCGCATTCCCTTGTTCGGGAGATTCACCAGAAACCCGATCATGCCCGTGTTGTTCTGGATCATAAAGGTCAACGCACGGAAGTACAGGGGAAAATTGTTATCGGGGCAGACGGCGTGAGCTCCGTCGTGTCACGCTCTATCGGGAACGTCTTAAAAAATGGAGCGACGGCCCTTTCTCTTCGTGCCTATTACCAAAATGTGGATGCCGAAGGCGCCCAAATAAAGGTGTATTTCGATGAGCGGTTTTTTCCAGGGTATGCGTGGGTGTTTGTGGATGATGATGGCTTTGCGAATATCGGGTTGGGGTACGCGTTTGATAAGCCGTTTCCCATGATCCCGAATCTGAAGCAGGTGTTCCAGGATTTTCTTGACCATGATTTGGGTCACCTCTTGCGTCATGCCTCACGTTGCGGAGCTGTTTCAGGTGGGGCCGTCTCATTTTTTAAACCCAAGGCCATTGTGGCCGATCGGGTGATGCTGGTGGGTGATGCCGCGAATCAAGCCGATCCACTCAATGGCGGAGGCATTCATAAAGCGATGGAAGGGGCGTATTTAGCGGCCGAAACTGCGCATCAGGCCGTGTTACAAGGAGATTGTTCCGTCCGCGTTCTTCAACAATACCAAATGCAATGGGAACAACAATTTGATTTGGACTGGCGAACGGGGGAATTATTTTTATCGGTGGCCAAAAATCCCGATTTGAAAGAATTCTGCTTATTTGTTCTTGCCAACATTGCTCGCATGACCACCCATGACCGGCAATTTCAAGAATTCTGTAGCGGAGTGTTCAGTGGGGTTCTTTCTCAGAATATTTGTCTTGTCCCGCAAGCGTTGTTTCATGCCATGCCCCGCAATCCGGCGGCCTGGTTGGCTATGTTACAATTAGACGAAAAAGGAGTGGTGACCGGGCCTTTGAGTTTAGCCACCGACGCATTGACCAGTAGTGCGAAAGCGTCAAGCCGTATGCTGATGAATCCCTGGCAAAGTTTAAACTGGAGCCTCGAGGTGATGACCAAAGTTCTTCGATTGGCCAGGGGCCATGCCGAAGGATCATTGACGCCGACGGGAACCGCATTGACTAAATGCCCCATTTGATTACCGGCAGGGAATCCCTCCCATCCGGAGAAAGGCACACATCATGGCCACCGTTATAGGATCCGTTAACAAACTGATTAATCAGACTTCCACGCAAATTCTGGAGAATCACATTCCTCAAAAATTGGCCGACATGATCAATACCGTGGTCAATACGGGTTTCCAGGTTGTGGAAGATGTGTTGAAGATTACCCAGGATTTGACAAAAGCATCGGACTCTAACGAAGGAGATTCCTAATGCATCACCATTCACCGCATTGCTGTGTCCCGACGTCCCACCATTCGTCACCGCATTGTCATTCGACTGGTTATCGCAGCATGGCTCCAATGGGGTACCCGGTCCTGATGCCAATGCCGTATTACCCCTCAGTCGGTTATGCCGGATACGGATGGGGCGGGCAGGCCACGCATTCCATGCCTCTTCCTCAAGAAGTCAGTGTGGATAGCGCAACCGGCATGAAGGAAGTGTTGATCGGAGGAACGACCAAGGCCTCATTGACCCTGGAATACGTGCCGGATGGGGGGGCGGCTTCCCCCTTGGTCAAGGTCACGGTTGAAATCGATGGAAGTATCTCAACCTGGCAGGAAACCTCCATGACGGACGGCTATCATGTGAAATCTCAATTGTTATCCATTGAGCCAGGTGCCAAAGTGACATTGGAAGTAAAAGAAGCGATGGCCCGATTGCGCTGGTGCGAAACAATTTGCTGTTGATGTTGATCGATTGAGGATGACTCAATCGTCGGCTTATTTTTTTGTGAATGGCTGTTTAATTTGAGGCAAGATTAAGGAAGGTCACGCCAATGAATTACACTCAACCGATGTATTCTGGAATTCCCACTCATGCGCACCATGGACCTGGTCACATGTCCGGACCGCTTTTTCAGCATGGGGGCGCTGGATTTTGTCCTGGTTGTTGCCATCCCAGGGCTAAATGCTGTTGCGGGCATCGCGAATGTCGGAAGGAAGCCAAGGAATTGCTTGTAGAAGCAGACACTAATGTGGATGGAAAGACGGATTCCCATTCCATGGTCCTCCAGCGGGTCCGGGCAATGGCCATGTTTGCAGCTCCGGTTGAACTGTCAGTCGACGATACAGTCGGCAAGAATGCAGAGACGAAGGCTGCCGTGGCTCCAATTGTCGGCGAGGTGGATGTGCGAGGAAAAGCGGGAATAGGAAAAGCTTTTATCGGGGGCGGATGTTGCGTGCATCTATCCATCGAATATACTCCGACGAATGCCGCATCAACTGCCCCAGCCCTGGTCATGGTCGCCGTACAGGACAGCGAAAAAACAACTCTGGGATGGGTGAAACAGGCTGAGCCTCAGGATGGCTATGTCATTAAGGAAGGCATTATCACAACCAAACCAGGCGCTCATCTGACGGTCTTGGTCGTCAACATGACCGCCAGGGTTCGATGGTGTGAAGTCTTTAGTTGTTAATCGGTTTAACCAGGAGCATAACAATGGCGGCAACACCAAAAAGTTCTTCAAAAGGAAAAAATGTCGGCGCAGCCAACAAGGCCAAAGTGGAATTTCAGGAATATAAAAAACGAATTGAACATGCTCCGGCCGCAGAACACGGCGGCCCTCAGTTCGGCACGGGTGCGACAGGAATGCCTCAAATGCCTATGGGATGGCCTTTCCCCCCTATGACTGGTTTCATGCCTCAGGTTCCCCAGATGCCTCATTTGAATCCGGCCTTGGGACAAACGGTCAGCGAGACAAGTGGGGAAATTGCTGATCGGGTAGGGGAAACCTTGAAATTGGGAATGGATCTTTTGAACTCGGGGTTGGGTGTCGGATTACGATTCCTTCAAGGGCTAGCTGGCCCTGATTACCATCACGGAGATGCTGGGTGGGGCCATGCCCACGGTGCCGGCGACTATTCTCATGGATCTCACGGATACGGGTGCCAAATGACCTGTGGCTGCGATTGTGCGGATTGTTGTCAGCACTTAGGGTGCGCATCCTCCTGCTGTTGTTCTCCCAGCGTCGGCTCGTGTTGTTGAACGTCAGTTTTGGAAGACTCTTAGCGAATTTCTTCTTCTGCCTTTAGCCCGGAGTTTCCTGTGACTCCGGGTTTTTTTTTTCTTTGTACCATAACGCCCGCATCTTTCTCATGAACAAGATTCCGGTTCTGTATCCATGAGAAATCATCAACCCGCTTCGGACATTTCCTGGACTCGTGACGCGATCCTCTATCAGATTTTTCCGGACCGGTTTGCGCGAAATAGCCACGAGACTAAGTCCGGACCTGGTATCGTACCCTGGAGATCCAAGCCCACAGCCCACGGGTTTATGGGGGGTACTCTCCGGGGAATCACTGAACGCCTCGATTATCTCTTGGACCTTGGTGTGAATCTTATTTATCTGGCGCCCATTTTTTTTGCCTCGGCCAATCATCGATACAATACTTACGATTACTTTAGGATTGATCCTCGTCTTGGTACATTAGCAGACTTTCAGGGATTGTTGTCCAAGGCTCACGCCAATGACATTCGCGTATTGTTGGATGGTGTATTCAATCATTGCGGCCGGGGCTTCTTTCCCTTTTATGACGTGATGGAGCGTGGTCAGGCATCCCCCTTCGCATCCTGGTTTTACATCACACGATTTCCGGTCAATGCGTTTGGACCATTTAATTATCGGGGCTGGCAAGAGCGGCCCCTCATGCCTATTCTCAATTTAGCCAATCCTGCCACACGACGGTACTTTCTTGAGGTGGCAGCATATTGGACGAATCAGGGTATTGATGGATGGCGATTGGATGCGGTGGCTGATGTCCGGGGACATCGATTTTGGAAAGCGCTCTGGCATGAAGTCAAAACGATTAACCCCTCCGCGTATATGCTGGCGGAAATCTGGGGTCCCGGTCGCTCCTGGATTCGGGATGGACAATTTGACGGAGGAACGAACTACGTATTCCGTCAGATCGTGTTGGACTATTTTATTCAAGGTTCCATTTCAACCAGGAAGTTTGTGTCCCGCGTGAGCAAACTGCTTCGGATGTATCCATGGAAAAAGACCTCAGCGATGGTGAACCTGTTAGGGTCCCATGACACTGAACGCCTTTATACCGTAGCTCAAGGAAATATTGAACGGCTGAAGTTAGCCCTGCTGTTTCAGTTTGTCTTCCCAGGGATACCGGCAGTGTATTATGGGGATGAAATCGGGATGGAGGGAGAAAAGGACCCGGACAATCGTAGGGGCATGGAATGGAATCAGAGCAAATGGAATGACGAGTTGCGGGATTTTACCAAGCGACTTGTCGCAATCCGGAAATCTCTTCCAACGTTACGACAGGGGGATTGGAAGGTAATCCAGGAATTCCAAGATCAACAGTGCTGTGTATTTCTGAGAAAGACGAAAAGAAGCGTTGTGTTTATTCTTATTCATAATGATGATCATCCGGTCTCCATTCAGATTGATCTCGCCCAGTGGGTAGGGAAGACCGCTCGATGGCTTGAGGACCACCTCACGGGAAATAAGTTCAAGTGTGAAAAGGGAAAGGTGGTCTTAGCCGATTTTGGACCACGTTCAGGGATGATACTGACTCCTGTGAGCCAGGCTGGTGCGTGAGAAGTTTATAGTAGCAAATGAAATTCCCGGATACTCAATGGTCTGGTTACCCGTGGTTTCTCCACATTCGGCCGTCTTTGGCCAATAAGGCATCGGCTTCGGGTGGTCCCCAGCTACCCGAGCTATAGGGACGAATAGCATGCGAACCCAGGCTCTCCCATACTTTGACGATGGGATCGACGATACTCCAGCCCACCTCGACGCTATCGCTTCGCTGAAAAAGTGTCGCGTCTCCAGCCATCACGTCGTGTAGAAGCGTTTCATAGCCCGTGCTTGGGGCATCACCGAAATATTCCGCATATTGGAAATCCATATCTACTGTCCCTACCTGGACTTTGGGTCCGGGTATTTTCGCTCCAAAACTTAAGGAAATGCCTTCGTCCGGTTGAATGCGAATGACCAGCACATTCGGCGTGAGTCGGTCGACGGGGGTCTTACGAAATAACATCAGCGGGGCCGATTTGAATTGAATGACCACTTCGGTAACACGGGTGTGTAATCGTTTCCCGGTCCGAAGGTAAAAGGGCACGCCTTCCCATCGCCAACTTTCAATGCCTAAGGTCATGGCGGCAAACGTTTCGGTCAGGGAGGCTGGATCGACATCCTTTTCTGTTCGATAAGGAAGGACGCTATGACCATTAATCGATCCGGCTTCATACTGTCCGGCGACTGTTGATTGCAAGACTTCTACGGGGTTCATGGGCTGGATGGCGCGAAGGACCTTGGCTTTCTCGTTCCGAACTGCTTCAGGATCAAACGTATTGGGTGGCTCCATCGCCACGAATGCCAAAATTTGCAAGAGGTGATTGGAGACCATATCGCGGAGCGCACCGGCTTTTTCATAATAGGCCCCGCGATGCTCAACTCCTAAGGTTTCCGCCACAGTAATTTGGACATGATCAATGTATTGACGGTTCCAGATGGGTTCAAAGATGCCGTTCGCAAAACGAAATATTAAAATGTTTTGTACGGTTTCTTTTCCCAGATAATGATCGATCCGATAAATCTGACTTTCATCTAACACCTGTTTCAGAGCTTGATTGAGCGATCGGGCCGATGGCAAATCATGGCCGAATGGCTTTTCAATCACAATTCGCCGTGAAAATTCTTTGCGATACTCCACTAATCCTTTGGCACCAAGTTGTTGCACGATTTCCGAAAAAAATGTCGGAGCCGTGGCCATGTAATAGAGGTAATTCCCCTGGGTTCCGTGTGTGGTATTTAATTGTGTCAGCAGAACCTGAAGGCGTTCGTAGGTCTGAGGATCCCGGAAATCCCCTGAAAGGTAATGCAGACGATCAAGGAGCCATTCTTTGATCGTGGCATCGATGGGACGGGGACACAATTCATCGATGTCCTGACGGATCTTATCCCGAAAGTCATTCGTATGCATGGGGATCCCATCTATCCCAAGGATGGCAAACTCTTGAGGAAGATGATGGCTTGATGCCAGGTTATATAAGGCAGGGATCAATTTTCGCTTCGTGAGATCTCCCTGGGCACCAAAGATGACAAATAATGTGGGTGGTCGCGTCTGGCCATTACCCCGCTGTTGGAAGAGGGGACTTTCTTTCAAGTCTTCTGCTTGATCAAAAACAGGATGGGACGGTTTCACTGGTCTGCTTGCCTTTCCGGAAGTAGCATTCGCCATTGGTGTCCATGGAGGAAATATTCCAACGAGGGTTGGATCTTGATTCCTAAGATGGTCTTTTCATGATAAAAAAGGCTGCGATAATGGGACGCAGCCTCCAAAACCGTGACCAACATACTTTTTACTATACCATTTCCAGTAGTAAGCGCTATCCATAAGTAACTCTCCTCTACCATAAGGAAATAACGAATTCATGCGTCATCTGAATGGAGACCTCCTTCAGTGAACCATCCCTGAGAAGTTAGACCGACTGGCGAGCCATGTTGGGTTTATCAATGGGGAGGGTCCGGTTTCCGGAGTAGTGCGGCTTCTCTTCTATTGTCCCAGTGCGGCATCAGGTGGTTTCTGGGCAGAATGATTTGACTCAGAACCCCATGCTCGACATATGGGACTATGGTATGATGATTTGAAAAGGATCTTTTTTACTCTGTCCTGTTTAGGCCTATGCTGCCTCCCCGAGCTTTCTCTTTACTCCTCTCCAGAGCAGGATTTTTGTCAGATGCCTTGACACGTTCAAAATTATTTCCTAGCTATTTGATTGCGTTGGCACTCGTAATATTACTTGGGGATTACGTAGCAGGTCCGACCATTCAGTTTCCCATTTTGTATCTTATTCCGGTGTCTCTCGCCTCCTGGTATAGTGGATTTTTCTGGGGACTATTCTTTGCGGTGACGATGTCTCTTATCCGCTTGTATTTTTATGGCATGCTATGGCCCATTCATCTGGCCATGTTTGATGCTTCGATCAACACCATTATCAGGATCCTGGTGCTAGGTGGTATGGCATTTTTGGTCAATCGAACCGCCGAGCAAACACGAGCCTTGGCCCAAAGGGTCAACGTATTGGAGGGGTTTCTCCCTATTTGTAGTTTTTGCAAAAAGATTCGTGATCAGAACAACATCTGGCAACCGCTCGAACAATTTATTACTGATCGATCTAATGCTCAATTTACACATGGGTTTTGTCCCGAGTGTGGCCAACGCCATTATGGGGATATTTTGAAAATGGGTGATCAACCGACAAAAGAATCCTAATTCTTAGGATGAGGGCATCAAATAAGAGCGAGAATATGATCGGCATTATTTCTGATACGCATGGACTTGTTCGCCCTCAGGTGATTGAGGCGTTGACCGGAGCTGAATTGATTATCCACGCCGGAGATATCGGAAACCCTGACGTCCTGAAGATGCTGGAGACGATCGCTCCGGTGATCGCTGTTCGTGGAAATAATGATCATGACCCTTGGGCTGAGGAAATTCCTCTGACGAATGTCGTCGAACATCAATCATATTTATTTTATGTCTTGCATGAACTGGATGACTTGGATTTAGACCCTGTCGCCTCGGAAATTTCTGCTGTCATTTTTGGTCATTCCCATCGTGCCTCTGCTGAGAGACGCAAGGGAGTACTCTACCTCAATCCTGGCAGCGCCGGTCCTCGTCGATTTACTCTTCCGATTACCGTAGCCTGTCTTCATTTGACGGATACCGGCCTTACCCCTGAAATTATTGAGATTGAAAATTAAGTCAGAGAGGAGGAGAAATGGTGAGTCTTCTGTGAGCCGCCTTGTCCACTCTTGTGAAATGGTTAAGATTTGGGTGGGGTTACCGATTGCTCTCTGATCAAGGGGATATTGATGTGCAATACCCCTTGAGGACATGAAAATGGTACGCGGATGAAAACATGGGGATGAAAGTCTTGGGTTAAAGCCTTAATATATTTAAGAGAGTGAATGCATGATTAGGTTTCCAAATATAAACGAAGGGTGTTTTCATGTCCCAAGGTGACATGTCCGACTTTACATTCTCCACTCAGGGAACAGGTTCGTTTGATCGCCAGCACGACGGCCGGGCTTTCATCTGAGCGATAAATGACATCTTCAATGCGAATCTCTACTGCTTTTTCTTGATCTTCCTGGTCTAAATATTCAGTTTCACCCATGGACAACCCCTTGTTAATTATGAACGATTCGGCGTGTGCGTACTATCCAATAGACCAAGAACCGTGCCAGAAATCGCTGATAAAGAAATTGATAAAAGGCTTGAAAAGCAGGAGAGTTTTACCTGATTTGTCCTGTGTGGATTTTGACACCGGGCAAGGTCTGCCCGGGCTAGGTAAAAAAGATTTGCTGAATCTCTTCTGGATGATGACACAGGGAGGGAGAGGAAAGATTTCTCAGTTTACTCCTGATTGTTATGCGTCCAAGGATTCAATGTATCGGTTAAAGACCCAACCTTCGAGATCTTGTCCGGACGAAAGTGCGCTTGGATCTACATCCACTTTTGTCCATCGATCCTGTTTCTCCAAAGCGAGGAGTTTCGTTCCCTTGGTGAGGGGAGAGGCCACAATGTCATATTCCGAACCGGGACCGGAGCGAATATTTAACGCAGATGCCATCACCTGATACCAATCACCTTCCTCCTGTGATCTTCCAATTACCAATGCACGGATATGGTCTAGAGGAAAAGCGGGGCCCGGATCTCGCTTCCGATCAGGGGCAATGTCGTCATGTCCAAGAATATCCTTTAAGGCATACTGTGAAACCAGTATTTTGGCTAGTTCCACCGCAATGAGAATTTGTTTTTCGGAAAAGGCATGCCACCATTTCGGCTCGGTGTCTAATTTATGGGTAGCAAACATGGCCTGGGATTTTGGATATGGTTTCCCAAACCACGCCGTCAATTTGGTTCCCACTGCGATTAATGGCCCGGCATTATCCATTTCAATCCCAATCGAATGCTGATTAAGGCCTGTTAGGCCATCCCAATGACTCACCCCCGCATGCCAGGTTTTTGTGATAAAGGGTGCAAGCTGGGTAATTGTTCCATCCCGGCCTACGACCAGATGGGCTGAGGCTTTTGCTAGGGGGTTTGTCAACCAGGCAATCGAGGATTGGGAGCTTCGTCCGGCTGTATAATGAAAGACCAAGTAGGACGGTTGGAGAGTCCCACCCTTATTTGGAGTCTCTAGGTAGTTAACCTTGTTTCCCTCTAACCGGTGGTTTACAAGACGAAACAGTGAAGAATCAGGGGCAGTGGCCAGTTGCCCTCGACTGGACGACCCCGTCCTTGATGAGCTTGGAGTGGAATGTTTGCGAGGGGTTTTTCTGGCAGGAGCCATGCTCATTTTCCTGTTTTAAGAATTTTTTGAGCCTCCTGGGTCGGAAGGATCCGTCACGAGGGACAGGATGGCTGATTCAATTCCAAGAAAATTACGTCAGGGAGAGCTGTCAACAATATTGCATGAATATCGATAATAAGAATTGAAAGTGCAAATTCAACGATGGCAGCCTTTATGAATGCGCGGACACCTTACGTCTTTGGCTTTTGTCTGGTCGAAGATTTTCCTGTGACGGGCAAGAGGACGGATTTCCATTCTTGTGCCATGCCCTGGATATCGGTGAGAAATGTCGGGGCGGAATGGTGTTCACCAATGTGTCGAACCAGGGCGCTCCCAATAATGACCCCATCTGCAAATCGCCCAACTTCTCCGGCCTGCTCAGCCGAGGCAATTCCAAATCCCACTGCCACAGGTTTTCGTGAGGTTCGTTGAAGCTGATGGACGCTTTGGCGCACGCGACTGAGATCGGTTAACTTGGCACCCGTAATACCGGTGAGAGAGACATAATAAATAAATCCATGTGATCGTTGTATCACAGCACGCCGTCGTTCCGCCGTGCTGGTGGGAGCCAGCAGGAAGATATTCACAGGTCCTCCCGAAGCCTGGGCGGCGTGATAAAGAATGTCAGATTCTTCCGGTGGCAAATCCGGCACGATGAGTCCATCCACCCCTGCTTGAATGGCATTGGCACAAAAATCTGTGATCCCCATGGCCATGAGGCTGTTGTAATAGGCCATCAAAATAAGGGGAATGGACGTCTTCTTTCTCAGGTTTGTGACAGTGGCAAGGATTTTTTTAAGGGTAGTCCCTGAATGAAGGGCTCGTTCTGCCGCTTGTTGAATCACCGGACCATCGGCGATGGGATCTGAGAATGGCACACCCAGTTCAATCAGGTCGGCACCGCCCTGTTCCAAAGTTAACACCAGAGATTCGGTCATGGCTAGGTTTGGATCGCCAGCCATAATGTAAGGGATGAGGGCTTTTTCACCCTTGGAGTGGAGCTGTGCAAATGTGTCTTGAATGCGATTGCTCATACCAAAAGATTTCATAGATGCCTGATGCCTTCCTCTCTTCTATTTCCCTAAACACCGTGGCGTGCGTCATGCCATCTTCTAGAGAGGAATGCCCCGCATTTTAGCTAATTGTTGAACGTCTTTATCTCCACGCCCGGAGAGATTCATGATTATGATGTGGGACTTTTTCATCGTTGGCGCCAGCTTGACGACTTCTGCAACGGCATGGGCACTTTCCAGCGCGGGAATGATGCCTTCTTCCTTGGCGAGTAGGTCGAAAGCAGCTAAGGCTTCAGCATCTGTCGCGGAGGTGTACCGGATTCGTCCTGTATCATGATGGTAACTGTGTTCAGGACCGACTGCCGGATAGTCCAATCCCGCAGACACCGAATGTGTGGAGTTGACTTGACCATCCGCATCCTGGAGGAGATAGGTCATCGTTCCGTGCAAAACGCCAGGTTTCCCTCCTGCAAAGCGCGCGGCATGTTTTCCACTTTTTATCCCGTAGCCCCCGGCTTCCACGCCGACCATTTTAACCTGCGTATCTTTGACGAACGGATAAAATAATCCAATGCTATTGCTGCCGCCGCCAACACAAGCGACAAGACAGTGAGGTAAACGACCTTCCAATGCCAGGATTTGCTTGCGGGTTTCTCGACCAATCACGGATTGAAAATCCCGGACCATCATGGGGTACGGATGAGGGCCCAGGACCGATCCAAGCAAATAGTGGGTAGTGCTCACATTGGTCGTCCAGTCACGCATCGCCTCACTAATGGCATCCTTGAGTGTGCGGCTTCCGGAATTCACACCCGTCACTTTTGATCCAAGTAACCGCATTCGGAAGACATTTAATGCCTGTCGTTCCATATCATCGGTGCCCATGTAAATTTCGGCCTCCAGACCGAACATGGCGGCCACGGTGGCGACCGCTACTCCATGTTGCCCGGCACCGGTTTCGGCAATGATGCGTTTCTTTTTCATTCGCCTGGTGAGCAAGGCTTGTCCTACGGTATTGTTGATTTTGTGCGCACCGGTATGACAGAGGTCTTCTCTTTTGAGGTAAATCTTGGCTCCACCGAGGGTTTTGGTGAGACGTTCGGCGAAGAAGAGAGACGTCGGACGACCGACATACTGTTTCAGACAATCCCGAAGCTCTTGTTGGAAGGGTTGGCTTGCTTTGGCCGCATGATACGCCTGTTCCAATTCATGTATGGCGGGCATCAGGATTTCCGGAGCATACTTGCCTCCGAATTGCCCGAAGCGCCCGAGTTTATTAGGAATGATTGCCATGAGATGTCCGCCTGCAAAAGGAATAAAAAAGAAAGGAGTATAGCGATGGAACGGTTAACACACAAGACGAACCGATTGGATAAATTTCCGAATTTTTGCCGGGTCTTTGTGCCCAGGGCTCTGTTCTACACCACTACTCACATCGATTCCATAGGGTTGAACTTGGCGAATCGCATCTTGAACATTTTCAGGAGTTAATCCTCCTGCCAACAGCATGGGAACTGCTTTGGCCACTTCACCGGCAAGCGACCAATCCGTCGTGTGTCCGGTTCCCCCGTAAGCGGTATCTGAAAATGCATCAACGATAAATCCTCTCACGCCTATCCGTCCTTTCCATTCTGCCAATGCAAGGTAGCTACTTCTATCTCGCAGCCGAATGGCGCGTATCACGGGACGCTGTAGCGATTCACAAAAACCGGGAGTTTCATCACCGTGCAGTTGTGCCAGGCCCAATCCGCAGTCATCGAACACGCGCTTCACCGTATCGAGATCATGATTGACAAATACACCAACCGGAACGACGAAAGGGGGGAGGTTGGCAATAATCTGTTGCGCGATAGCCGGTTGGACATATCGAGGGCTTTGAGCGTAAAACACAAAACCCAATGCGTCGGCTCCTTCTCGAACGGCGATGTCGGCATCCTCCTGATTCGTAATGCCACAAATTTTTATTTTAGGCGACATAGGAACGTTCGAGGTTGGCCAGGAAAATTCTCAATTATCATGGTGTACCGCTTCAATTTAATTCCTTTGCATTGGTTATATAGGCTCCACTTCATGTTCGGCCAGTCTCTGGAAAAAGAGAACGAGTACATAAGGGACCGCCCTTCAATCGAATCCTAAACCCAACGAGTGGTGGATACTTCCTTTTTGGGAGATGTCGGGGGATGTAATAATTCCTGAATTTTGGATTGTATCGAGTCTGCGCGCAATAACGACTCACCGATCAACATGGCTTTGGCTCCGGCTTCCAGTATTCGCACGACATGAGCCCGGCTGTGGATTCCACTTTCACTGACAATAAGTGTGTCCTTCGGCATTCGTTTGGCAAGCCGCTCGGTGACACCCAAATCAGTCTGGAAGGTTTTCAAATCCCGGTTGTTGATGCCAATAAGTCTGGCTAAGGGCACCCTCTCAAGGACGGTATCTAATTCCCGTTCATCATGGATTTCAATGAGCACATCAAGGGATAACTCTTTTGCGATAGTGAAAAAGTCTTCAAGCTGGAAGCGATCCAACGCCGCCGCAATCAGTAACACACAGTCGGCTCCATAGGCCCGCGCTTCATAAAACTGAATCTCCTCGATCATAAATTCTTTATTGAGCGTGGGAAGTTGAACCGCCTCTTTCACATTGTGCAAATACTCCAAGTCCCCTTGAAAGAAATCACGATCGGTGAGGACGGATAAGGCACTTGCTCCATGATCACGATATTGAGAGGCGATGATCACTGGCTCAAACCGATCGTGAAATTCCGGCCGCATCAGTCCTTGACTGGGTGAAGCTTTTTTGACTTCGGCAATTAATGCGGGAGCTGCTGAAGTCAACCCCGTCTCCAATGCCTGAATGAAACCCAGTGGTCTGGTTCGATCTACAATGCGGCCCTTGAGTTCAGCTAGGTAGCCCCGGCTCTGTTTTCGCCGCATTTCGGCTTTTTTATGTTCGAGGATACGAGAAAGAATCATGCCGCCAGCTTTTTGGTCAGGGAAATGAGTTTGTCCAACTTTTCAAATGCGGCTCCGTTGTCTATCACACGACCGGCCTCTTCGAACCCTTCTTTTAGCGATGTCGCCTTCTGGCAGGCGATAAATGCCGGCGCGGCATTCATGAGAACGATATCCCGTTTGGGGCCTTTTCGTCCTCGAAAAATATCGCGAATGATCTGGGCATTATCTTCCGGGCTTCCTCCCAATAGTTCTTTGGGCGAAACCGGGTGAAGGCCAAAATCTTCCGGCCCGATGGAATAGCTCAGGACGCGTCCTTTTTTTCCTTCGGAAATCCCTGTGCGGCTGGTTAAAGAAATTTCATCTAACCCGTCCATTCCATGAAGGACAAAGCAATGTTGTGTGCCCAAACGCAACAGTACTTGAGCCAATTTTTCGTTGAGAGTGTGATCATACACACCCAGAATCTGTATTGAGGCCCGGGCCGGATTAGCAAGCGGTCCCATGATATTCATCAGCGTGCGGATCCCCAACTCTGTCCGGGGTTTGGCGCAATATTTCATGGCTCCGTGATAGAGGGGTGCGAAGAGAAAGCCAATCCCAATTTCATTGATGCAATCGGCAACTTTTTCAGGAGACAAATCGATATTCACGCCCAGGGCGGCCAACACATCTGCGCTCCCTGATTGAGAGGACACCGAGCGATTCCCATGCTTGGCAACGGTCATCCCTCCTCCAGCTACAACAAATGCGGCAGCCGTAGAGATATTGAACGTGTGACTTTTGTCCCCACCGGTTCCACACGTATCCACCACCTGAGGATCGGTAATAGGGATTCGAATCGCCCGTTCGCGCATGGCTCGAACCGATCCGGTGATTTCATCAATGGTTTCGCCTTTCATGCGCAACCCCATTAAGTACGCGGCAATTTGAGCCTCAGTGGCCTCTCCTTGCATGATCTCCCGCATAGCTTCCTCGGCTTCAAGCTCTGAGAGGTCGAGGCCCTCGACTAATTTGGCAATATGGTTTTTGAGTATGGGCATGTGAACAGGCTTATGAACAGATGACTTGGGGGCTTTAATGGTCGGTTGAAGAGCAGACGGGCATTAATAAAAAATTCCGCAATAGATCCATCCCTGCCGTGGTGAGAATCGATTCAGGATGAAATTGCACGCCTTCCGCTCCGGTTGGGATATGCCGGAGTCCCATGATTTCCCCTTCCACGGTCTCCGCCGATATTTCAAATTCCGTGGGCAGGGTTTCACGTTTGACGATTAAGGAATGATATCGTGTGGCTTCAAAGGGATTCGGGAGGCTTTCAAAAATTGTTTTTCCATCATGATGGACCATGGAAGTTTTCCCGTGCATGAGTCGGGGAGCCCGAATAATTTGACCTCCATAGGCGTAAGCCAGAGATTGATGGCCGAGACAGACACCAAATAAGGGAAGACGGCCGGCAAAATGCTTGATCGTCGCAACGGAAATGCCCGCCTCGTTGGGCGTGCAGGGGCCTGGTGAAATTAATATTCGCTCCGGTGCCAGGCGGTGAATGTCCTCGATTGTGAGGGCATCATTTCGAAAAATCTGGAGGTCGGCTCCCAACTCTCCAAGATATTGGACAAGATTGTAGGTAAATGAATCGTAATTATCGATGACCAGGATCATAAATTTCTTCTCTAGCTTTTTTACGCTAGGCCGTGTTCCGCCATTTCAATGGCTTTCATCATGGCTCCGGCTTTTGTTCGAGTTTCTTCATATTCACGGGTAGGGTCGGAATCGGCGACAATTCCGGCGCCGGCCTGAATATAGGCCTTCTGTCCTTGAACGACGACCGTACGAATATTGATGCAGGTGTCCATATTTCCGGAAAAGCTGAAATACCCGACCGCTCCCGCATAGGGCCCCCGACGAGTGGGTTCCAACTCTTCAATGATTTGCATGGCTCGGATTTTCGGTGCACCAGATACGGTACCGGCTGGAAAACATGCCTTCATGACATCATAGGCAGTGTATTGCGGATCTAATTCTCCCTTGACTTGAGAAACAATGTGCATGACATGGGAATACCGTTCAACTTTCATGAACCGCTCAAGCTGGACCGTTCCGGCTTTGGCCACCCGGCCCACATCATTCCGGCCTAAATCCACCAACATGACATGTTCGGCTAATTCTTTGTGATCGGATAGAAGATCCTGTTCCAAGGCCGCGTCAGCTTGCGGCGTCTGGCCACGGGGACGGGTCCCGGCGATGGGCCGCACCACAATATTGCCTTCTTCGCATCGTACGAGGATTTCCGGAGAAGATCCCACGAGCTCGATTCCTGCAATTCGTAAATAGAACATGTAGGGCGAGGGATTGAGCACCCGTAAGGCTCGATAGATCTCCAGGGGATTCGTATGGATGGTGGTCTGCCATCGTTGGGACATGACGCCCTGAATGATGTCGCCAGCCTGAATATATTCTTTGGTCCGAATCACCATTTTTTCAAAGTCCCCAGGGCTCATATTCGATTGAAATTTGAGTGGCCCACGTCGGGTCGGGGGCGTTGGGCGCCTGGTCGGTTTATGAAGCCTGGCAATGATAAATTCAATCCGATTGATGGCATCCTGATAGATCTGGCGAAGGCGGGTCTTCTTTGTGGAAGTAATATGAGCGTTGGCCACGATTTTGAGGGTATGGGCAATATTGTCAAAAATGAGTAAGGTGTCCGTAATGCAAAATGCAAAGAGAGGAGTCTTGATCCCAGATTTCGGTCGAGATGGAATCGGTTCAAACGATTGAACCACGTCATAACCCAAATAGCCGACCGCACCGCCCACAAATCGTGGCAAACCGGGAACGACAACCGGGTGGTACTCTGCCATAGTATTTTGAATATGGTCCAATGGATTCCCCTGCAGCGGAGCCCGATGCTGTTTCCGACCTTGTTGGGTGACGACTTCGCCATTCTCCTCCCACAACATGACGGAAGGATTACTACCCAGGAAGGAATATCTTGCCCAGTTTTCTCCCCCTTCGATACTTTCAAATAAGAAAGCATTGGCTCCCGTATTGATTTTGGAAAATGCCGACACAGGCGTCTCGAAATCTGCCAGAATTTCTCGATAAAGTGGGACAAGATTTCCTTGTGCGGCGAATTGGCAGAATTCGTCAAAACTCACTGAATAATAAGCATTTTTCATGGTTTGGACGGTACCATACGGCCTATAAGGTGTCAACGAAAGCGGTGGAGAGACACGCGGTTTTCAGAGGGAGGGATAAGAAAAGGCCGGAACCGGAAGAAAAAAGCTTCCTGAAGATTCCGACCTAATCTTAATAAATGCGTAGAGGTGAAATTACTGACCGTTGACGATGAGCTTTTGTCCAACGTGAATGGTGTTATCGGTCAACTGATTCCAGGATTTGAGATCATCAATGGATACGCCATATTCTTTGGAAATCCGGTAGAGGGTTTCTCCCTTAGCCACAATATGTGATCCATCACTAGGACCTCCAAGAGTATCCATCATAGGCGAATCCAAAGGAACGTTGTCTCCCAAGTTTAAGTCCGAATCAAGTTTCGTCATATCTGAGTCGTTAAAGTCCAGATCATTCAGCCCAAATTCAGAGATCGAAGGTTCGGAAAGTTTCAAATCATCAGATTTTTCCATCCCTCCCTCTCGCACACGCGAAAGTTCGTCATGGGAACGATTGAGTTGATCTCGTAATGCTTCTAATTCGGCATTTAAGTCCCGATTTTGCGATTCCATTGAGCTCATTTGTCGTTGCGTGTCCTGATACTTCACATTTAATTCACCGGTCCGTTTTTCCTCTTGCGCCAAAAGTCGTTGAAAGTTTAACGCACGAGCCTTCTCGGCCTCGAACTTTTCTGTACTGACGCATCCAGACAGGACCCCGCTACAGACTAATACCCCAGCCACAATTTTCAGATATCCACACCAGCCCGATGGTTGGGGATCTTCTTGACATCCCCCGAACAATGGTTGCGTCATGTTACGCATTCCTCCTCTGAGGTTCATATTTATCCCTTCTATAGGGACAATGGTCAATATAATATAACGAGAACGCGAAGATCTCCACGGTCTAGTCACCTTTTGCTACACAATAATTCCGAATAAGGATAAAGTCAAACAACTATTTTTCACACCAGCAGAAGTTCCGAAACACCACGATTCATTGACCATAGAAAAATGGCTGTGATAATTTCACTTACAGAAATTTTTCGTCCTTTTCTATGACCCCTCCATTTTTACATTCTTCCGATCCTTCGGTGATGCACATCGGACAGGTTGCTCTTCGCCTGGCTCGTCCTCTTGCCCTTCAACAAGCCTGGATGGGGGATCAAAATATTCTACGTCAGCTTCTCGCCTGTTGGTTTATTGTTGATGAAAAAGATGTCCCCTTATCACCAAGAATTGTCGGTCAACCGGGTGTTGGAAAGACCACACTCGCTATGGCGGCGACTCAGGAGCGAAAGCAGGAACTCTTTATTTATCAATGTACCGCTGATACTAGACCCGAAGATCTCCTTGTCTCCCCCGTCATTTCTGAAGGAGGCACGATTACCTATCAGGCCTCGCCCTTGGTCACGGCCATGCTGACCGGCAATGTTTGTCTTCTTGATGAAGGCAACCGGATGAATGAAAAGAGTTGGGCCTCCCTTGCCTCACTGCTTGATCATCGACGATCAGTCGATTCGGTGGTGGCGGGTGTTCAAATTCATGCGCATGAGAATTTCCGGTGTTGTGTCACCATGAATGAAGATGCCTCAACCTATGAGGTGCCGGATTATATCCTGTCCCGCCTGCAACCGACCCTGAAAGTAGAATTTCCTAACAAGGAACATGAGTTAGCCATTTTGCGATATCACCTCCCGTTTGCGTCTGCGGAATTGATCACGCTCACGGTGAATTTTCTTCAAAAAGCGCATCAACTGGATCTCCCGTTCTCCATTCGGGACGGGATGCACATGGTGCAATACGCCATGAAACGGATGGCCCAAGACCCTCACCATCCTGTGGCCCGTGATCCGGCTTGGCAGGAAGCCCTGATCAATGTGTTGGGAGAAGAAGCCCGGGATCTGGATGTGTTAGCGAAACGCCGATCCCAGACATTGCACGGGCAAGCTCTCCCAAAAGGATTAGGGGATTTTTTCTTTGAGGAGGACAATCCTCTGCACCCGGACCAATAGTCAGCTCTGTAACCCTGGGCGACACCGATGAACGGCCCATTCTCTAATTCTTGAGTGGAAAGGGCTCCCCCGTTTTCCTCCAGAACGCACTATGACTCTCGCCGCGTTGACCCCTGACAGGATCTTTGCCTTATCTTCCCATATTCACGTCTTGCCTGTGGTGCATGGAAGTGGAGATATGGCTCATATTGTGCGCGAGATTATTGTGTCGCGCCATATTGATTGTGTGGCCCTTCCTCTTCCGCCATCTGTGCAACCCCTCGTAGAAGAGGGGATTAACCAATTGCCAATCATCAGTCTGGTGGTCCTTCCTGAACAAAATGACGCTGGAACATCGAGCTGTTCCTATGTGCCCATTGATCCCTGCCAACCGGTCATCATGGGGATTCGATCTGCCATGTCTGAAGGGATCCCGCGAGCCTATGTTGATCGGGAGGTCCAACACTACCATTCCGTCTCCTGGGTCGGGCCTGATCCCTATACCCTAAAGACTGTCCCTTTGGCAGCCTTCTCGGCTGCCACCATGCCTTTTTTGCCGCCTCCTCAAGACCAGTCCTCTCGTTGGGAACGCATCCGTTGGATGGCATTTCGACTGCATGAACTCGAACTGGACTTTTCTGCTGTACTTTTTCTTTGTCCAATGACAGATTGGCCCTGGTTGCGTCAGGCCTATCACGAGCGGATGCCGTATATTCCACCCGAACAGAGAATGGGCCTTCCTGAGTGGTGGAAGGTCGAGCCGGCTTCGCTCTACTTTGGGTTGAGTGAATTACCCTATGTCACGCAACTGTATGAACAGCGACGGGAGGAGGCCCGAGCCGACACGCATTTGGCTATTGTTGGCATGAAAGAACTGGTTTTGGAAGCACGAGCCCGGTGGATGGCGTCTCGTTCCACGACCATTGCGCAAGAGACTAATTGGGTCACCCCGCAATTATTACAACGCTATTTTCAATACGTGCGGAATCTGACGCTTCTCGAGCATCGTCTTAAACCGGATTTGTATACCTTGGTCCTAGCCGCAAAACAGATGGCTGGTGATGAATTTGCCCTCAGATTATTGGAAACCGCCAAAACCTATGACTACCAAACTCAACCATCCGTACTGGATACTCGGCCTGCTGTGTTGCTGGGAATTGGTGAACTTCAGGATCCGGATGGAAACATTCTGCCGGCTGTGAATCGTTTGCAAGGAGATCCCTTAGTTTGGCGCCGTGTCACCCTCAGGCCCGATCCTCCAAGGCCCAAAACACAATCTTGGGCACAACAATGGAATCCTTACCGGCAGTGTTCCTGGCCTCCGGAAGATCAGCGCATTGAATCGTTTGCGGCGCATGTTCGTCAGCATAGTCGACAGATCTTGGGTGCGGATTTGGGAAGAATTGAACGATTTACTAACTCACTGGAAGATGGAATTGACCTGCGGGCGACTTTGCGCCAATGGGCCATTTCCCCGAACCGGTCGGTGCGCGATGTTCATGTTAAAGTGGTTCCTCCTGTGCGCGGAACTATTGAAGCGTTGGTGTTTTTCTTTGAGGTGCCGGCTGATCCTCAGACGTTTTCCTGGCAAACGACCTGGTATGCCGAACATCAAGAAGAATCCACCCTCAGTTTTTACGCGACCCCCTTTACAACAAATCTGGTCGGACCGGGAATCGGGGAGGCATGCTATGGCGGAGCGCTTTTCCTGTATCCACCACGACTCATTCCTGATATATGGGAAAATCCCGCATTTGATTTTGCGACGTCGCTTGAGGAACGGTTGCTTGCGGGAGCCTGCGCCTATTCACAGGAACCCTTTGTGGCTGTCGTCTCTCCGGTTCCGCTGACTTCAGTCTGGAGAAAAATTGCCAATCGTTTCGGCCGGAAGCTCCTCCCCATTCCTTTGCACCGGTTTTCAGGTCAAACGATTGCTCGTCTACGACGATTTCATGTGCTAAATGGACACGACATCCGAAGTTATGCAGCCAAGTTTATTCGAGAATAATTCTGGCGAGACGGAAGAAGAGAGTTCGACCAAGACTCCTCACTCTCCTGCTGTGCCATCCATAAAGGTTAAACAAAGGTTGGAAGAGTTAAAACACGCCATCCGTCGGCATGATGAATTGTATTATGTTCAAAGCCGACCCGAAATCTCTGATGCTGAATATGACCAGCTCTTTCGGGAGCTTCAGGACTTAGAGAGCCATTACCCGGACCTCAGGACACCTGATTCGCCAACCGAGCGGGTCGGAGGAACACCGCTTGTCCAATTCAGTAAAATTCCCCACGAATTTCCTCTTCTCAGTTTGGATTCGGAAATGGATGAAGAGAGTGTATTGGCTTTTGATCAGAGAGTTTGCCGGGAACTGGAAGTGAGCCAGCTCAGCTATACGGCTGAGCCCAAATACGATGGGTTATCTGTTGCACTCACTTATGCCAATGGCATGTTTGTTCGAGGGGCCACGAGGGGAAATGGTGCAATAGGGGAGGACGTGACGCACAATCTTCGTACCATACGCGCCTTACCATTACAGTTAAAAGAATGCGGGACCTATCCCTCCCGTGTGGTGGTGCGGGGGGAGGTGTTTATGAAGCTCCCCGATTTTCACCAATTAAATCGACGCTTAACTGAGCAGGGGGATGAACCCTTTGCCAATCCGCGCAATGCGTCATCCGGAACATTACGCCAATTGGACCCGGCCATCACCGCGACTCGCCCGCTGACAATCACCTGCTACGATTTCATGAGTCCCGGGCCAGGAAGGCCTACCACTCATTTTGAAGCTGTCACATGCCTGGAGGCATGGGGATTACCCATTCCTCAATTTCGCCGGCACTGTCCCTCCATTCAAGAAGCTATAAAGTTTCATCGTGAGATGTTTGAACGACGGGATGTTTTGCCTTTCGAAATTGACGGCATTGTCATCAAAATTGACCGGTATGATTGGCAAAAGACTCTTGGCGAAAAATCACGCAGTCCCCGATGGGCCATCGCCTTCAAGTTTCCTCCAAGAAAAGAACTGACCAAGGTTCAGGAGATTGCCATGTCGGTCGGTCGGACCGGGGCACTCACCCCCATTGCCTTACTGGACCCGGTGGAAATCGGTGGTGTGACGGTGAGTCGAGCCTCCCTGCATAACGTGGAAGAAGTGGTTCGTAAAGATGTGCGGGTGGGTGATACCGTCAAGGTCGAGCGAGCAGGGGACGTCATTCCGGATGTGGTGGAACGAGTGCCTGTACCGGGTGAAGAGCGTGGGGCTCCGTTTCAACCGCCAGATATATGTCCGGTTTGTCAATCACATACCATTCAGGAAGGGCCAATTCTGTATTGTACGGGCCAAACGGTGTGTTCGGCGCAACTCAAGGGATCACTTGAACATTTTGGGTCAAAGAGTGCTTTAAATATCGAAGGGCTTGGAAAAAAAACGGTAGCACAGTTGGTCGACAAGGGCCTCGTAAAGAAGTTGTCCGACCTGTATACATTAGACGTCAACGATATCCTTCTATTGGAAGGTTTTGCAGCCAAGTCCGCCAAACAACTTTTAGGAGAAATTGAAAAGAGTAAGAACGTTCCCTTCGGGCGCCTTCTGATTGGACTCGGAATACGTCATGTGGGCACTCACATCGCCAGAATTCTGGCCAAGGAATTTGTTTCGCTCGACAATTTGAGGAGAGCTACCGAAGGGGAGCTTTTGCTAATTCGTGACATTGGACCGGAGATTGCTGCGAGTGTGACTCATTTTTTTCAAGAACCACGTAATTTGATTGTTTGGCAACACATGGAATCATTGGGAGTTCGGGTTCAACAGGAAGCCAATGTGGTAGAGCCTCATGCCCAACCGCTAAGGGGAAAGCTTTTTGTGCTAACCGGAACTTTAAAAGGTTATTCCCGTCAGGAGGCGAAACGCAGAATTGAAGAGTTAGGTGGACGTGTCACATCCAGCGTCAGTAAACAGACAGATTACCTTGTCGCCGGCGAAGACCCCGGCTCTAAATATGACAGCGCCACAAAATTAGGTGTGCGAATTATTGACGAAAATGAATTCTTTTTATTCAGTCAATCAGGGAACCTTGAACCCTCACCCTCCAATGAGTGAAATTTCTAACGAATAATCTAAGAGGGTTTTTTTTCACCAGGAAAGAATGAGTGACCCAAAAGGGATAGACCAATCTCTCGGCTGGAAATAAAAAGGGGAGACCACATTTACTTTTAGCTGCAGGAAAAAGGAAGAAACCGAGAAGGTGTTATGAGGATTCTGAAGACACGGTGGACGGTTCGGTGGGAGGGGTTTCCGGAATAGGCTCTTCCTTGATGATCTGCACGCTTTTGATTGAGCGTTCATCTGCGTCATGGACCACGAGGAGGCAACCGTCAGTTTCAACTTTTTCGCCAATGGCGGGAATATGTCCTAACTCTTCCAGGATGAGCCCGCTAATGGTATTTTGCTCTTCTTCATCTAATTCGACTTTAAGAAATTCATTGATACGTCGGACTTCAGTCCGGCCATCCACTAAAATTTGATTTTTCCCCGTCCGGCGAATCCATTCTTCGTGAAGATCGCCTTCATCCAGAATTTCTCCTACCACTTCTTCAAGGAGATCTTCAACGGTAATTAAACCCATCACTCCACCAAATTCATTAACCACAATCGCAATATGCCGTTTTTCTTGTTGGAATTGCCGCAATAAATCATCAGCCGTTTTGGTAGAGGGAATGAACAATGCAGGTTTCGCCAATGATTTGAGGGTAAGGTTTGTATGACTTTGAGCCAGTTCCATCAGGGCATGATTGCGATAGAGAATGGCGGTGATATTATCGTGATTCCCTTCGTATATGGGGATCCGTGAATATTTAGCTTTAAATAACTCTTCCCGTGCTTCTCCCAGTGTTTGATTGCCATCGAGGGCGAACATATAAATTCTGGGAGTCATTGCATCTTCAGCCGTCACGTCATTGAAATCAAATACGTTTTTAATCATTCTCACTTCATCCGTCTCTAAGACTCCCGCTTTACCTCCGGCATCGAGCATGATCTTCAGTTCTTCTTCCGTAATAAACGGCACGGTTAACCCACGACCCCCAGTGAGTTTTAAAATAAACGGTTCCAAGAAATAGAGAAAAGGAAAGAATAATTGTTCTAGGAGATAGATGGGGTATGCCAGTAATTGGACGGCCGTTTCTGAATATTTTGCACAGAGCGTTTTGGGTACAATCTCCCCGAACAAGAGCACCATAAAAGTTAATATCCCCGTTGCCACAGCGACAGCCTCAGAACCAAACATCCGAATGGCAATCAGCGTGGCCAGAGATGCCGCCAAAATGTTGACCAAATTATTGCCAATTAAAATAGTTGAGAGTAGGCGCTGTGGATTTGAGCGTAATTTCAGGGCAAGTTTTGCCCCTTTATGACCTTCATCGGCCAAGGCTTTCAACCGGCTTTCCGTTATTGAAAAAAAGGCGATCTCGGCGCCGGAGAAAAAGGCTGAAAGTCCTAGACAAATAAGGACGGCGATGAAATCCATAGGTGGATTAACGAGCTCCGACGTGACAAAGAGATAGCGTTACAGCACAAATAGCTGCAAGATCTTGTAGTCTGGTCTTTGAGGAAGTTGGTATCAGAAGTGTTTGAGAGGGATTCATAATAAGGCCAAAAGTCTCATGGTTTATGAGATATTTTGAGCCATCACTATTTGCTTGGGTCCAACGTACCATAGGGGATTGGTTTAAGGCAATTTTACTGGATGAATTATCAGATTAACTCTTTTGTTTCAGTAGGTTACCTGGATCAGAAGTGGGTCGAGATCAAATTGTCTTTCCAGTTCTTCCGCCACGAATTTTGCCTTTTCCTGAGAGGGAAATGTCCCAACTTGAACACGGTGCCATTGTCCGGATGGAAGGTCCACGGTCGTCAATCGTATATTGGGATAGTGGGTGGCCAGTTGTTCCCGCATGGAGACTGCTTGGGTTAAAGTCGTGTAAGAGGCTACCTGCACCCAATACATAACAGACTCTCCATTCGACAATTGGCCCGAACCTGCGCTTGGAGATTCGAGAATCGTCAACCTGACGTTCTCCGTTCCTTTTCCAATCATGGCCAACTCCCGAGCAGCTCCATAGGACAGATCAATAATCCGACCACGAATAAAAGGACCACGATCATTGATGCGAACGGTCACGGATTTCCCGGTTTCGACACTTTGAACGAGGACCCGTGTTCCAAAGGGAAGCGTACGATGCGCGGCAGTGAGTGCCCACATGTTATAGGGTTCACCATTGGCAGTCGGATTACCATGAAAACTTGGGCCATACCAGGAAGCCACTCCCTGTTGAGAAGTTTCTGAGATCATCGGCTCAGTACGGGAATGGCCACCTCCTGCGCATCCGGTCATGAGCATGAAAGTCAGGATAAGACAAATCCTTTTGACTGGAATACCACTATTCATGACCCGTATTCCCCGCCGAAGTATGAAGGGAAGGTGTTTTTTTCGAGTTGGATAACCTTGGGAACCGCATGAGTCCATGGACTCATGCAATAGCCATGGATTTCTAGGGAGCCTGGTCCATCGTTCGGCGGTCGACAAAGCGGTAGCTCTGTCGATTGAACACCGGATATACGGAAAATATCGGGGTTCCAAAGGGTACAACCGCACTGTCAATGCCTGGGCTTAGTTGAAGATGAAGATTCACAAAATTAAAACTCAAGCCTTCTTGCCAAGGTTGAGATAAATTGTGCACATATGACTCAACTTTATCGGAAGCGTACGTCCTGGTCATGAGGCCCGCTCCCCCTTGTAATCCATAATCAGATAAATCTGGTGCACCTTGAAGGAGGAGCGAAACCATAGAGGCATCAAACCACACCTTGATGTTACAACTGACTTGGATAAATGGCCCCAAACTCCCGGTGTGTTCTAGCACGGTCATGGGATAGACCAATTCTGGTGGGAGAGAAGGGTCGGTTTGAGAGGCTTGAATGATAAACTCTGGGTCCTTGATACCCGATACAGAGAAAAAGATAAGATTCGGATCGTGGAGGTCCACATCCAGTACTTGGCCGTCATGGTAACTGCATAATTTGCCCATCTCATAGCGTAAAGGAAATGAATACCCCATTTTTCCATAGAAAATTCGAATCCCTGCTTCCAACGGATCTTCCGGGCTTCGACTAATTTTTAAATCAAATGGTAACACAATATGAAAAGCATTGGTCCGGGCATTAATAAATGGAGCGCAGGCACCGGGAAATTCTTTATGGATCGCAGGATTGTCCGGTTCAAACTTTTTCGCCGTTCCACCAAAATGCTGGGCAGTTTTTGCCTCTTTGGTTAAGCGGTATTTTTCCTGATAATAGGCTGAGGCGCGTTTTTGTGCCGTTTCAAGAAAATATTCAGGGATATCGGTTTCGACGACTAAGCTTTGTCGATCTGAGGATTGTGACCGAGCCACCTTCATTGCTTCGTTGTATCGATGAAGATCACTCTGCGTCTTCCTGATCAAATGCTCAAGTTCACGGCCTAATTCAGGATCGTTATAGCGTGTGTGTGGTAGTAGTTGGTAGGCTTTTTGCAGTAATTCCAACTTCATTGTGTAACGTTTTGGTTCAGCAGAAAAGACCGTCGCTATGGCCATTAACAAATTAAACTGTTCTTCAGGAATGAGGGCTAATTCGGTCAGGTCGTTCTCTCTTACAAATGCTAAACCTAACGGACCAAACGCTTCCTCCTGACGTAGATGGAGGGTAAGGAGATAGTTGAGATAAGCGCGAGCGTCTTCTTGTGTCATAGTGAATCCTTATTTTACGGGACGGCATTTTAAGGTAAGTTTGTCATTGGAGCAAGGTATCGTGTGAAGTTTATGCCAATTTGAGGAATCCCCTTTTATTTTGATGACAATGAGAAGCAACAAGTTTGAGCTAACAAGAAAACAGCGCGTTCGGAAGAAAGGATTCAATATGCAACAAGACTTTTTGCAAAAACCCAGAGGTGCCGTCCTTATCCTGGGATGGATTATCGCCTGTCTATTCCTGGGAATCGGCGTGACGTTTGTCTCGGCGGAAGATTCAGCGGTCAAGAAACCAGGACCGGTCGCAGCTGGAGGAGAGGATTTTTCCACTGAAAATCTGAATAAACAAATTACTGATTTAGAAACACAAATACAGAAGCTCCGCGATCAAAGCATCGAGCTACAGGAAAAAACTCGAGCCAAACTTCAAGCCCAACTCGATAATTTCAAAAAGCAACAAGATACCCTTATTCCTCGTATTGAGCAACTCCGTGACAATAGTGAAACAGCTTGGCAGGACATCAAGGAAAACATTCAAAAGGCCATTGAAGATCTCAAGCTTTCCGTCGACTCCATGAAAAAGTAGAGATGTGCCGTCCTCTCAGTTTATCTCCACTTTGGCAGTACATCACTTGCCAGGGACCTTTCGCTTTTATATCATTCCTTTACATCCTTCTTGTTCCCTTTTTTATAGCCTCCGCTAAATTTGAAAATGGCATTGATAGGAATGTCTTTTTACCCTGATCCCCTATGAGAGTATCCCCCATGGTCCAACACACGGAACAGGTCCTGGAATGGCCTGTTTTAATTGATTGCCTTGCCAAGGAAGCCTCCTCCTCGTTAGGGGAGGGCTGCTGTCGTACCCTCGCCTTTGCATCTGACCTTCATTCTGCAGTTATTCAACAACAAGAAACATCAGAAATGGTTCACATTCTCCAGGGCCCTCATCCCCTGCCTTCTTTGGTGTTCCCCGATATCCGGAATGTGTTGGCACGGGCTCAAAAAGAAGGAATTCTGGAGGGGCCGGAACTGCGAGATATTAGTTTGGTCTTAGGTCTTGGGCATACAATCAAAGAATACTTGCAGATTCATGGCTCCACGTTCCCGAAGATCAGAACTCGTTCCTTGAACCTTCAAGATCTGATATGGGTGAAGCAAACAATTGATTCATGCATCGATCTCAACGGCCAGCTGCGCGAGTCTGCGAGCCCGGAACTCTATCAATTGGTACGAAAAAGTCAGGGTCTTCGTCAAACGATTCGGCGACGATTGGAAACGATATTAGCTTCTCAAGAATATGAGGATCTTCTTCAAGGACAGTACTTTGCTGAACGTGAGAATCGATATGTGATTCCGATAAAAGCTGAACGACAACAGGCTGTCAATGGAATTGTTCACGATATTTCCAGTAGTGGGGCCACGGTGTTTGTTGAGCCCCGCCATTTGGTTGAATTGAATAATTCTATTAAATTTGTTGACTTGCAGGTGGCTCAGGAAGAACGGCATCTACTGCAAGATTTGTCCAGCCGTGTGGCAGAACATGTCTCAGCCATTCATGGAAATTTGTCCTGCCTGGCCGATCTTGATTGCCTCATGGCCAAAGCACGATTAAGCATCAAAACGCATGGCTCTCCCATTCTTCTTAACCAAAAACATTGCATTGACTTGCAACAGGCCAGACATCCACTCTTGGCGTTGACCAAGGAGCAGGTCATACCCAATTCCATTCGGATTGAAGACGAGACCAAGGTTCTCATTATTTCTGGACCGAATGCGGGTGGAAAAACAGTGTCATTGAAACTGATAGGATTGTTCGCGATGATGGTGAAAGTCGGTCTTCACCCAACTTGTGGCCCAGACTCCAAGATGGCACTTTTTGAGCAGGTGTATGCCGACATTGGAGATTCCCAGGATCTCAGTAACGATGTATCCAGCTTTTCCGGGCATATTCTCAATATGATCGCCTTATTAAAAAATGTGGAATCGTCTGGGGAACCAACGAACCGGGATGCGCTTGTACTTCTGGATGAAGTGGGCAGCTCGACGGATCCTATTGAGGGTGCCGCATTGGCCGAAGCACTCTTAACCCGTCTTTGCGAATTAGGATGTACGATTGTCGCGACCACTCATTATCCAAGCTTGAAAACCCTTCCCTTTCGGAATCCTCATGTTCGGAATGCCAGCCAGGAATTTGATATGGTTACTCTCGCTCCGACATACCGGCTCATAGACGGAATTCCCGGAGGGTCTTCCGCCTTGGATATTGCGGAACGTTTAGGGTTGGATTCGACAATAATTCAGTCTGCCAAATCTTTAATTCGAGGGCAGGATTTCGATCTTGATGCCATTTTCCGAACTCTACAGAACACGCACACTCGATTGGAACGTGAATGTGAACAGGCTCAATATCTTCGTCAGGAAGCGCAACGCTTGCTTGAGGAGGCGCATGTAACGCGCAACCAATTGAAGGCACAAGAACAGGAAGATCGCCAACGATATCGAAAGCAATGGCAACAAGAATTTTCCAAAGCACAACGGCATCTGAATCAAATCGTGAACGACCTAAAAAAGGACAAAACTCTTTTGAAGGTGAAGTCTATTCAGCAAACCATAGGCACATTGAATCAGGAAATACTTTCTCACCTCCCAAATAATCAATGGGTATCATCTGAGCCACTGCATGAAGGGGACCTGGTAGAAATTAATGCACTGGGGACTATAGGGGTCTTGCAGGAAAGTCTTGAGGGGAAAAGACAGGTATCCATTCGTGTGGGTACCCGGACAATTAAAACAGCCCCTTCTGCCATACGTCGAGCGATACCCTCTTCCGACAATAAACCCTTGTCGGGTCAACAGCAATTGAGTGGGAGGCGGGCTCTCCCCACAATTTCCACGGAGTTGGGTTCCCCAGCCTCCAACCAGGAAACAGGCCTCTATCAACAGGAATTAGTTATTCGTGGGCTCCGTTTTGACGATGCGATGGAGATGACGCTTGCGGCCCTTGACCATGCCTTGGTCACCCAAGCCAAATATCTTAAGGTCATTCATGGCCAGGGCTCTGGCGCACTCAAAACAGGAATTCGAACTCTTTGTCAATCCTCTCCCTATATCCAAAGCTTTCGAGCGGGTGATCCCTCCGAGGGAGGAGACGGTGTGACGGTGATCGAATTACGATAAAGGAATCCGTGGAGCGTGATTCTTGAGTCCAATCTGTACATTTCGGATAAATCCCTCGTGCTTGGGTCGGCGCAAGGGGCTCCCTTTTGTTAGCGAATGGAATTCATCTTTTGTCAGATTGGCCAATGAAGGTAATTGCGGGTGTAATGTCCAGGGAAACGGTTGGAATCCTGCCTCAGTAGTGGGATTTGCATTTACGTTAAACGGACAAATATCCAAACAATCGTCACAACCAAATATTCTATTGCCTATTTTTTTTCTCAGCTCTGCTGGAAGATCATCCACACTACCACGGTATTCAATCGTCAAATACGAGATGCATCGTTCCGCATCAAGGAGATAAGGTTCCACAATGGCTCCAGTGGGGCAAGCCTGGATACAGAGCGAGCAGGTTCCACATAAATCCACGGCGGGTTCATCACCATCCAATGACAGGGTCGTTAGAATTTCTCCGAGTAACAGCCAGGACCCAAAATCGGTGGAAACCAGATTGGTATGTTTGCCAATCCAGCCGATGCCGGCCTCTTGAGCCCATGCTTTTTCCATGATGGGACCCGTATCCACATAGCTCCTCGTCTGAATATCCGGTACGTGTGAGTGAAGGAAGCTTTCTAATTGTGTCAATCGGTCCTTCATGAACCCGTGATAGTCTTTTCCCCAGGCATATCGGGCAATGCGTCCAGAAAGCTTTGACTCATCTGGAGTATGATCGGTGTAATAATTCATCCCGACCATTACCAGTGATTGGCAACCTGGAAGCACTTCTGCCGGGTTGGAACGGCGTTTCGGGTCCTTGGCTATCCATTCCATAGTTCCATGAAATCGCAAGTCAAGCCATTTTTTTAGGCGTCCCCATAACCGCAATGTAATCGGTTCTTCCGCAAGGGGAATCGTACTTTGAGCCGGAGGGCAGGGCGTGCTTGGAAGAGGCGTTGGTATGCAAGCAATTCCTACCGCATCAAAACCTAAGCGGCGGGCCTCTTCTTTGATTTGATTCGCCAGAATTGACCGAGGAGTCATGAGTACTCCTCCTTCTCAAGCAAAAAACGCGATTTATTTCTGTCCAGGGGTTCCCGGATTAGCAGGAGGAACATTGTTTACGCAATTAAACATCACCATAAATCTTCCTGTACATTGCTCAGTTGTGCAGCTTGACAGGATCCGACAATCGACGTTTTCCAGTCGGTTTGCTTCTCGTTAAATTGACAAGAAGTCCCCCCTCCTTGGGAAATATCAACCCAGGGTTCGGGATACTCGGGAAACTGGGCAACAGCACAGCCATTGGGAATTGGAACACGGCATTCAGCCTTTGTCTCGCCTTTCACCATGCCAATGGTACAATTCGCTTCCGTCCGTGACCGGGAATCAGCTGCTTCCCCCTTATTGATAATCCCCAACAAGCCGTTCCCGGTAATGAGAAACACCATAATTGCCCACATCAATAGATGACTGGTTTTTTGTTGGGAAAATCTTATTTTGATTGTGCTTAAAAACGAATTCATAGCGACCTGTAGCTGGGTAAAAGGGTGTGGAAATCTGCACGAATACGACTGGGGAGTTCTGCAAAGATGGATTTCCTTATACCACATCACCCAAACAACCTGTCAAAAATCTATCCCTTATGCAGACTAATTCTGGGTATTGCAAAATTGTATGATGAGGTCTGAACAGGGAAGGAATAAAGGTTCAGGAGTAGAAAAGCCCCCTGGAAGATTCAATCCTCCAGGGGGCTTTTACTATATCTGTAAGCAGGATTTTAGAATCCGCCCATGCCGCCCATGCCGCCCATCCCGTGGTCATGGCCGCCAGGCATCCCAGCCCCTTCTGGCTTCGCTTCTGGGATTTCTGTCACCATAACTTCCGTGGTGAGCATGAGGCCTGCCACACTAGCAGCGTTTTGCAACGCACAACGTGCGACCTTGGTTGGATCAATTACACCAGCCTCAACCATATCCACAAATTCTCCAGTGCCGGCATTGTATCCTCGGTTTGTGGTTTCGCTTCGAACTTTTTCCACAATAATGGATCCCTCAGCACCTGCATTGATGGAGATTTGTCGAATAGGCTCTTCCAGGGAACGCTTGACGAGGTTCACTCCGACTTGTTGGTCGTGATTTAATTTCATCTTATCCAAAGCAGGAACGCAACGAAGAAGAGCCACGCCTCCACCAGGAACAATGCCTTCCTCTACTGCAGCCTTGGTCGCATGAAGGGCATCCTCTACACGAGCTTTCTTCTCCTTCATTTCGGTTTCGGTCGCGGCGCCTACGTTAATGACTGCCACACCACCAACCATTTTCGCTAATCGCTCTTGTAATTTTTCCCGATCGTAATCGGATGTGGTTTCCTCAACCTGCGTCTTAATTTGCTTGACTCGACCTTCAATCCGCTTGGGATCCCCGGCACCTTCCACAATCGTGGTATTATCCTTGTCAATGTTCACTCGTTTGGCGCGTCCAAGGTCTGTCAGCTTCACACTTTCAAGCTTAAGGCCTACTTCCTCAGAAATCACCTGTCCGCCTGTCAGGGTGGCAAGATCCTCCAGCATGGCTTTCCGTCTATCACCAAAGCCAGGAGCCTTCACCGCTGCCACATTCAATGTTCCACGAAGCTTATTGACCACCAATGTTGCTAGAGCTTCGCCTTCGACATCTTCAGCCACAATGACCAATGGTTTGCCCATTTTGGCTACCTGCTCAAGAATAGGGAGCAAGTCTTTCATGGCACTGATTTTCTTTTCAACGATTAGCAAAAACGCATCTTCCAAGGAAGCTTCCATCCGGTCTGCATTGGTCACAAAATAGGGAGAGATGTACCCGCGGTCAAACTGCATTCCTTCAACTACATCTAATGACGTAGTCATGGATTTGGCTTCTTCTACGGTGATGACGCCATCTTTTCCCACTTTATCCATTGCCTCGGCGATCAGGTCACCAATGGTGTGGTCGTTATTCGCAGAGATTGAACCAATTTGAGAAATTTCTTTTTTGGTTTGGCAGGGCTTGCTAATCTTTTTCAGTTCTTCAATTGCGACTTCAACGGCCTTGTCAATGCCTCGCTTAAGTTCCATCGGATTGGCGCCTGCGGTAATATTCTTGACGCCTTCACGGTAAATGGCTTGTGCTAATACGGTGGCGGTGGTTGTTCCGTCACCTGCGATATCACTGGTTTTGCTTGCCACTTCCTTAACCAATTGAGCCCCCATGTTTTCATAGGGATTTTTTAATTCGATTTCCTTGGCCACCGTTACGCCGTCTTTGGTGATTGTTGGGGCGCCAAACTTCTTATCGAGAATGGCATTCCGGCCTTTTGGTCCCAATGTCGTTTTTACGGCATCCGCTAATTGGTTCACTCCGCTCAAAATGGACGCACGTGCCTTTTCACTGTATTGCAACTGCTTAGCCATACAAATCCTCCTTAGAAATCATTTTTGTGGTGTGGAATACAACTCAAAAAACTGGGTTTGAACGTGACGGCGGCGTTAATTGTCAAATACGCCCAAGATATCTTCCTCTTTTAAGATTAAGCAATCATCATTCTCAACCTTGATTTTGGTTCCGGAATACTTGTCAAACAATACTTGATCGCCAACCTTCACATTTTCAACGTCAGGGCCTGCGGCTTCGATAGTGCCTCTTTGGGGTTTCTCACGAGCCGAGTCTGGTACGTAAATTCCCCCTGCGGTCCGTTCCAATTCTTCAGTGTAGGCCACGAACACTCGATCTCCTAAAGGACGGAATCCCTTCGCACTGCTTCCCTCTTTTGATTCCTTCTTTTCCTTCTCTTTTGTGGCTGCCATGTCTGCCTCCTTTTTTGTTTGTTGCCCATTGAAGGGAAAAATGGTGAGAACTGTAATCAATTGGGATTACGCACACCTGCCTGAATTTTCTATAGATGCGGCATCTTGAAAGGAGAGATAAGTCCGCTTGATTTGAAGTCAAGAGGGAAAGGCAAGATTTTCAACATGGAAGAGTGTCGGGCATGCTATCTTTAGGGAAAGCATACACTCAGGATCTGCTGGCATGCGGATTTCCATACGTATATAAGCTTAAAACCTTATTTCCGGAGATGTTCAAAATCCTGAATGTCTTTTTTCATAAGTTCTCGCAACTTCTTAATTATTTTGGCCTCAAGTTGACGAGTCCGCTCTTTGGTAATCATATATTTTCTTCCCAGGTCCTCTAAGGTCACAGGGGATTCCGAAAGGAGTCGGTTGCGAAGTATGTCCTCCTCTCGCTCCGAAAGGGTTTTTGCAAATTCTGCCAATTTTTTTCGGAAGAGGAGTCGCAGCTGTGAGTCACCCAACTGATCGTCAATGGGAGGTTGAGTAGAGGGAAGAAGGTCATGAAACGTGCCTTCCCCCTCAGCGGTCATTGGCTGATCCAAGGAAAGTTCCCAACTTCCCAGGCGTTGATCCATTTCCACAACATCTCGTTCACGCACATTAAGGCGGTCAGCCAGTAATTTAGGGTCGGGGACATATCCCTGTCGTTCCAATTTGGCTTTTTCACGACGAAGATTATAGAAAAGGCGTCGTTGTTCCTGGGTCGTGCCTATTTTGACAAGACGAAAATTATTGAGGAGATATCGCAGTACAAAGGCTCGAACCCACCAGGCGGCATAGGCATAAAAGCGAACATTTTTTGTAGGATCGAATTTCTTCATGGCCTGCAAAAGCCCGACATTCCCTTCCTGGATTAGGTCCATTTGATCAATTCCGGCAAGACCATATTCTGAGGCAATGGACACACACACACGCAGGTTAGCTAAAATTAATTTCACTGCAGATTCTCGTGTCCCTGCTGTTTGATATTCATGAAAGAGTTGAAGCTCTTCCTCTTTCGAAAGGAATGGGTACCGGCGGACTTCGGCTAAATAACGACTGAGCGTGGTCGTCGGAATAAGTGCGGTTGAGACCGAATCCCAGGTCTCCTTATTCTCAGGTGCCTCCTCACTTTCCGGTTGGTTCTCCGGTTCCCCGGCTCCATCGAGGAGTATTTCTTCATGGACCTCTTCGTTCGCTAGCTTAGATGAAGAGTCTTTCTCTGCAACGTCGATCACATTGGAAGACTGTTTTTTTGATAATTTCGGTTTCATGCTTTGGCTTACTGATCAAGAAGGCAGGGTCGCTACATTCTATTGTTATTGTAATGAATTTTTCTTGGATCACCAAACACATTCGCGAAATTTTCTAATTTCAAGGTAATAAGCAGGCTTTCAGAAGTTTCATTTCAGAAAAATATTGGCAATGTCTGGTGAAACTTTTTATAGTTGGGTCATGACTGCAGGCTTGAAAAATGAAAAAAAGAAAGGACTTTCCATGCTCTCGACAGAATCATGGTGAAAGACGTTTTCCATTCACTCCGTTCCGGGCATTGGCCAACTCTCCTTGGTGCGTGGCTCCACTTCGAAATAAGTTTTATGGTGTGGCTCCTTATTGGGGCCATGGGCATCGCCATATCTGAGGAATTTGCTCTCTCGTCCTCTCAAAAAGGCTTATTAGTCGGGACCCCATTGCTAGGGGGGGCATTGCTTCGAATTATTGTCGGACCGCTAGGAGACCGGTTAGGGGCCAAAGTCGTGGGATTGGGCATTCTGGGCTTGGAAGGCATCGGGTTGTTGCTGGGGTGGCTGGGAGGAACCAGCTTCGAGTCTATGCTGGGAATTGGCCTTTTTTTAGGATTTGCCGGAGCCAGTTTTGCGATTGCCCTGCCTCTGGCCAGCCAAGCCTATCCCTCAGCGCATCAAGGGTTGGCCATGGGAGTCGCAGGTATTGGAAATAGCGGCGTGCTATTAGCTGCGTTTATGGCCCCGCGCCTTGTTGAAACACTTGGTTGGCATCAGGTTTTCGGCATTATGCTCCTACCTGTTATGGGGACAGCTTTCATCTTTTTCTGGTTGGTTCAATCGGCTCCGGTAACGAATGAAACCGACTCCTCGACAATAGACAGCATCCGTGTACTATTGCGAAAAGGACTTCAGGATCCGGTCATGTACTGGTTGTGTTTTTTATATGGGGTGACGTTCGGTGGGTTTGTAGGGCTTTCGAGTTATCTCCCAATTCTTTTTCATGATCAATTTCAGATGGATATGGTACAAGCTGGAACATTGACCGCCTTTTGCGCTTTAACGGGAAGCGGTGCCCGCCCTCTGGGAGGATTGCTTGCTGATCGGTTCGGGGGGTTAATCTTATTGCAAGGGATTTTTCTTATAATAACCGCCCTATGCCTTGTCTCCGGGAATCTTGATCATTTTGTCTTGACTTATATCATTATTCTCCTAATGATGTTTTGTTTAGGATTTGGCAATGGAGCCATTTTTCAGGTGGTTTTCAATAGATTTGAATCCATAATGGGGACGGCTTCCGGCTTTATTGGTGCGGCAGGAGGTCTTGGAGGATTTCTCTTACCATCTGGGTTTGGATGGTTAAATGAAATTACCGGAACCTTCTCTTCTGGATTTTTTGCCCTGGCCCTTGTTTCAGGATTAGCAGGCATTAGTGTTATGATAGGCCAACGTTCGATCTGGTTAGGCAAGCCAAAATTCGTTCCAGACAGTTAACAAGCTGAAGTTGAAACGTTTGACCGTCAAGTGAGTCACCCATGAAAAAAGAAACAGCCTCAATAGACAAGCCTGAATTTCACACCATTGCTGAAACCTTAGAGGATATCCAAGCTGGTAAATGCATCATCCTTGTTGACGATGAGGATCGGGAAAATGAGGGCGACCTGGTTATGGCTGCTGAAAAAGTCACGCCTGAACATATTAATTTTATGGCAAAATACGGCCGTGGGTTAATTTGTCTGGCCCTCACCCCAGAGCGAGTTGAGGAGTTGAAGCTTCCCCCCCAGGCGAATGAAAATACCGCACCTTTCGGCACGGCTTTTACCGTATCGATTGATGCCGCCAAAAATATTACCACCGGAATCTCGGCCGCTGATCGAGCCACCACCATTCAGTTGGCCGTTGACCCAAAAGCCAAGCCAAGCGACTTTGCAAGGCCTGGGCACATTTTTCCATTGAAAGCTCATAAAGGCGGAGTATTACGCCGAGCCGGACAAACCGAAGGGTCTGTTGATCTTGCCCGTCTGGCTGGACTGTATCCCGCAGCAGTCATCTGTGAAATTATGAATGATGACGGCACGATGGCTCGGGTTCCTCATTTAATGAAATTTGCAAAGCACCATGGCCTTAAAATCATCACAGTGAAAGATTTGATCCAATATCGGTTACATCGGGAGACGTTTGTAAAACAGGTCGCCACAGCAAATCTCCCTACACGCTTTGGTCATTTTCAGTCGGTGGTTTTTGAAAACGAACTTGATACCGGAACTCACATCGCCCTCGTAAAAGG
Organism: Nitrospira sp. MA-1; assembly: GCA_032139905.1. Classification (NCBI taxonomy): domain Bacteria; kingdom Pseudomonadati; phylum Nitrospirota; class Nitrospiria; species Nitrospira sp. MA-1. The sequence continues at coordinate 1,685,356 of JAQJDB010000007.1, read as the reverse complement.
GGAGATCGATAACCTTCCAACCTTAGTGCGAGTCCATTCGGGCTGCCTGACAGCCGATGTTTTTGGATCTTTGCGATGTGATTGCCGTGAACAACTCCATAGGGCAATGGAAATAATTGAACGGGAAGGCAAAGGGGTTTTGCTGTACTTAAATCAGGAGGGGCGGGGAATCGGACTCACCAATAAAATTCGGGCCTACCACCTTCAGGACCAGGGAAGTGATACAGTGGAAGCCAATTTGCAACTGGGGTTTAAAGCTGATTTGCGGGATTATGGAATTGGCGCCCAAATTTTAGTAAATTTAGGTCTCAAAAAAATCAGACTTATCACCAATAATCCAAGGAAAATTGTGGGGATCGAGGGTTATGGCTTGGAAGTCGTGGAACGCGTGTCCATTGAGATTGTGCCCCAGGAGTCAAATGTGCATTACTTACGCACGAAAAAAGCCAAATTAGGTCACCTCTTGAATAATGTGTAATGGGGACTTGCGGTTCCCACTGGCAAGTGGTACACACTGATCGCCCCTCTCTCACTTTTAATAATCAGGGATTGAGTCTTAAGGAAACACTTAACTAGCATGGTGAATCAGGAGCGTCGTGGAAATGAGGTAGATTGTCAGGTAGCGATCGTGGTTAGTACGTTTAACGAGGTCGTGACCAGCCGCTTATTGGCTGCTGCTGAATCCACCTTAACCCAGTTAGGAACCCCACCAGACCACAGGCAGGTCATTCGAGTTCCTGGGGCATTTGAGATTCCATTAATTGCAAAAACACTGGCCCAATCTCATCGATTTGATGTTGTTATCTGTTTAGGGGCAGTGATTCGCGGGGAAACGCCACACTTCGAATATATTTGTGCAGAGACAAGTCGCGGGATCGGCCAAGCATCCCTGGATACTGGAATTCCTATTATTTTCGGAGTACTGACTACTGATACCGTTGATCAGGCAATGGAACGTTCCGGTCAACCTGAACGGAATAAAGGGGCGGATGCCGCCCGCATGGCTTTGGAAATGGCCGTTTTAATGAAGCAGTTGAGTAGGACCAGCATCCGCCAGTCTGGCTTTTTAAGAGAATCCACAACATCATGACTATGACGGTCCCATCAGGTACACCACCAGCTAATCAGGCTCAGGGTCGGCCATCCAGACGTTTGGCCCGTCAGCTTGCATTGCAAATGCTTTTCCAATACGAATTTCAAGATCAAAACCCATCATGGCAAGAAAAGTTTTGGGCAAGTCAATCTGCATCACCGGAAGTCCAAACATTTACCTCGAATCTCTTTCGTGGGGTCATTACGAATCAATCTGAAATTGATGAAATTATTCGTGATTTTGCCATCGATTGGTCCTTGCAACGTATGCCGGTTGTGGATCGGAATATTTTGAGATGTTCCATTTACGAATTGTTATGGGAGCCTGATATTCCGGCCATGGTGACCATCAATGAAGCGGTTGAATTGGCTAAACTTTTTGCGGATGATGAGGCCAGGCGATTCGTCAATGGTCTTTTAGACCATGTTCTCCGTGCTGAACCAAAGCTTGCCATCAAGCGAGGCCAAATTCAACAGAAAACCCCAGCGCCGGAATTCTCTGATCCATCACCTACCTCCTAACTGTCCTTTCCCATGATTGACCGCTACACGTTACCCCGTATGGGGGCCGTTTGGACCCAGACCCACAAATATGAGTTGTGGTTGGAGGTCGAACTTGCCGTGTGTGAGGCCATGGAAAAAATGAGACAGATTCCTCCTGGTGTGGCAGCCCGCATTCGAAAAAAGGTCAAGGTCAATCCTTTACGAATCGCGGCTATCGAACAAGTCACAAAACATGATGTTATTGCCTTCCTGGAATCCGTGGCGGAGCAGGCAGGGAATGACGGACGGTTTTTGCATGTTGGGCTCACCTCTTCGGATATCGTCGATACGTCTCTTTCGTTGCAATTAGTGGAAGCTGCCCAATTGATTCGTGAGGATGTCAAAGCCTTGCTTGGTGCCTTGCGGGATTTAGCTTTTGCGCATCAGGATACGCTGATGGTGGGGCGTTCCCATGGGATCCATGGAGAGCCTATTTCCTTTGCATGGAAGGTCGCCATTTGGTATCAGGAGTTTCAACGGCAGCAAATCCGCTTAGAGGCGGCGTTCGTGGACATTGCTGTCGGCAAGCTTTCCGGGGCCATGGGCACATTTGCCCATCTTTCTCCCTCAATCGAAAAAACCGTTTGTCAACGGTTAGGGTTGAACCCGGCGCCTATTTCAAACCAGGTGCTTCAGCGGGACCGGCACGCGGCCTTTCTTTCGGTCTTGGCACTGATGGCAGCGAGTATTGAAAAAATTGCCATTGAAATTCGTCATTTGCAAAGAACCGAAGTCCTGGAAGCTGAAGAATACTTTGAGCCAGGCCAAAAAGGCTCTTCCGCCATGCCTCATAAACGGAATCCGATCAGCTCGGAAAATTTATGTGGTCTTGCCAGGGTAGTGCGAAGTAACAGTCTGGCTGCCATGGAAAATGTTGCCTTGTGGCATGAACGGGACATTAGCCATTCATCTGCTGAGCGGATTATTCTTCCGGATAGCACGATTTTGATCAATTATATGCTGGTTCGGTTAACGAACATGTTATCCAAACTAGTGGTTTATCCTGAACGGATGATGGCCACTCTGAATCAAACCGGTGGACTGATCTACTCGCAACGAGTGTTACTGGCGTTGTTAGATAAAGGTGCAATCAGAAAAAACGCCTATGAGCATGTGCAGCAACAGGCAATGGCTGCCTGGAAAGGGGCAGGAAGTTTCCAATCTCTTATAGAGGGGGATCCCTTTATTGCCAAACACTTGAGTGCAAAAGAGATTGCAACCTGCTTCAATCCCAGAGCCTATTTGCGAAACCAGCAGCAGATTTTTAGACGGGTGTTTGGAATGAATCCCCAAAGCCAGCGATCAACGCCACCCCGAGCCACTCATCCAAGAAAACCCTCCAAAAAGAGGAAGACAGAATGACTAAGGGAGATATGTTTTACGAAGGAAAAGCCAAAAAAATTTTCCTGACCGAAAAATTAGACGAAGTCATTCACTACTTCAAGGATGATGCGACCGCCTTCAACGCGCAAAAACGGGGGACGATTCTGGAAAAAGGGGTGGTGAACAATAAAATCTCCGCCACGCTTTTTCAATACCTTGCTGAAGCGGGTACTCCCAGCCATTTTATCCAGCAACTCAATGATCGGGAAATGTTAACGCGACGAGTGAAAATTATTCCAGTTGAAGTTGTGGTGCGTAATCGAGCCACCGGCAGCATTGTCAAACGTCTGGGGTTAGAAGAAGGTTTGATCATTGATCCCCCATTAGTCGAATTCTTCTATAAAGACGATTCGCTGGGCGACCCTTTGATTTCCGAGGACCATATTCGCCTGCTTAAATTGGCCACACCCCCGCAAGTTGAAGAACTCCGACAGCAGGCCCTCAAGATCAACGAAGTGTTAAAACCTTTTTTTCAGAAAAGGGGCATGATGCTGGTGGATTTTAAGTTAGAATTCGGATTGTGGAACGGTCAGATTATTTTGGCAGATGAAATTTCCCCGGACACGTGCCGTTTTTGGGATATTCAAACCGGGGAACGCATGGATAAGGATCGTTTCCGAAAAGATCTGGGACGGATCGAGGAAACCTATCAAGAAGTTCTCAAACGAGTTTGCGGATAATTGGCATTATTTCGAATAATGCGCTCGTTCTTTGGCAAAAGCCACCTTGGCAACAACCCTGGCTGTGACGTCAAGCCTTTATTCACCTAATGCGTGGCGGGTCTTCTGTGAAATCATGAAAGCCAAAATTTACATTACGCTCAAAAACGGAATCCTGGATCCTCAAGGTCGAGCCATTCAACAATCGCTTCAAACTCTTGGTTTTGACACGGTTGGAGAGGTCCGTATAGGGAAATTCATCGAGGTGGATCTTTGCGAAACAGACAGGACATCTGCAGGAAATAGTATAAAAGAGATGTGCGAAAAACTGCTTGCCAATACCGTCATTGAAGATTATCAATACGAGATCATTGAGGCGTAACTGATGGTCTCCCGGTTGTCTCTCTTGATTAAATTCGATTTTTTCCCGGCTAAGCTCCCTCGTCTCAGTAGTAATGACACAAGGGGGAGTTCAATATGAACATCGGTATCATTGTATTTCCCGGCTCCAATTGTGATCGTGATTGTGGATATGTCCTTTCGAAGATCATGAAACAAACTGCCCATTTTATTTGGCATCAAGAGAGATCCCTCAAAGGCATGGATGCCATTATCCTGCCAGGGGGCTTTTCTTATGGGGACTATCTGCGCACAGGTGCCATAGCCCGATTTTCTCCCATCATGGATGCGGTCGTTGATTTTGCTGGGCGGGGAGGAATGGTCTTGGGCATATGCAATGGATTTCAAATGCTTTTGGAGCTTGGAATATTATCCGGTGCCATGTTGCGTAATCGGGATCTTTCTTTTATTTGCGAAGACCGCTATATACGGGTAGAAAACGCGAATACTCCATTTACCAATCACTGTGAACCCGGACAGATTCTGAAGTTGCCGATTGCCCATGCTGAAGGAAATTATTATTCGAACCCAGTGACGTTGTCCGCCTTGCAGGCCAATGCGCAAATCGTTTTTCGATATTGTGATCGTGAAGGCAAAGTCACTTCTCAAGCTAATCCCAATGGATCGCTGGATAGCATTGCGGGAATTCGTAATGCGGCCGGGAACGTTCTGGGTCTGATGCCTCATCCAGAGCGAGGCGCAGAACACCTTCTCAATAATGAGGATGGGTTGTATATTTTTCGATCAATGATTTCAGCATTGGATAAACACAAAACACCCCAAACTGTATAACCTACATGACACTAATCAGTCAGTGCTTTCCTTGCCTGTTGAGCCCACCATGGAAGTTTTTCCCGGAATTACGATGACCTCAGACATTTGCCACGGGAAACCATGCGTGGCAGGCACCGCCGTTGACGTGGCCACCATTGTAGGAACCCTTGGCATTGGAAAATCATTCGATGATGTTCAAGAAGCGTTGAATCTGACATATGAACAGATCCTCACTGCATTGCGATATGCTTCGTATGTGACGGACCATTTACCCCTTCGCCTTCCTTCGGGGCATTAACCCACAGGACAGTATGATTGTGTTTATGCTAAATTACCTTTCATCAAAATAGCGGCTTTCCTAGCTTTCCCATTTACATATCTGTAAGCGTTGAGGAAATGAACCTCATCGGTTTGTTTCTAAATTTTTAGTATCATGTTTAGTTTTTGACCTTTCTCATCCGCTATTTATCTATTGAGAAAAGCACACCTCAGGATAATTGAATTGTTATGACACAGGACTCAAAAGCTTCGCCGCATATACCGCTTACCTCAAAAATTATTGAACAGCATGGTCTGTCCGAGGATGAGTATCAGCAAATCCTCAAGCACCTGGGTCGTGAGCCGAATCTCACTGAGTTGGGCATCTTTTCTGTAATGTGGAGTGAACACTGCAGTTATAAGAGTTCACGCATTCATTTGAAACGATTTCCGACCGAGGGGGAGCGTGTGGTTCAAGGGCCTGGGGAAAACGCTGGCGCCGTGGATATTGGAGAAGGACTTGCGGCAGTCTTCAAAATGGAATCGCACAATCATCCGTCATATATTGAACCATTTCAAGGGGCGGCCACCGGTGTCGGGGGGATTCTACGCGATATCTTTACCATGGGAGCACGCCCGATTGCGTTATTGAATTCCCTGCGATTCGGTGAATTGGACCTGCCAAAGAACCGGCATATCCTCAAAGGAGTCGTTTCCGGGATTTCTTCCTATGGGAACTGCATGGGGGTGCCCACGGTAGGTGGGGAAATTACATTTAACGATATTTATTCAAAAAATCCACTGGTGAATGTCTTTTGTCTGGGCATCGTAAAAAAAGATCGTCTCCTGCGGGGCTTAGCCAAAGGTGCTGGAAATCAAGTGCTTTACATTGGTGCCAAAACAGGACGGGACGGGATTCATGGCGCCACCATGGCCTCTGATAGTTTTGATGATGCCTCAGAAAAAAAACGTCCGAATGTACAAGTAGGAGATCCATTTCTAGAAAAACTATTACTTGAAGCGTGCCTTGAATTTTTGGAACAGGACCTGTTGGTCGGGATTCAAGACATGGGGGCCGCTGGGCTCACCAGTTCGTCCTGTGAAATGGCCTCCCGCGCCGGAACCGGTATTGACATGGACTTAGTTAAAGTCCCTCGCCGTGAACCGCACATGACTCCCTATGAGATTCTGTTATCGGAATCTCAGGAGAGGATGTTGCTGGTGGCTCAACCTGGCAAGGAAGAGGCAGTTCTTGCCATCTGCCGGAAATGGGGCATTGATGCCGCAGTGGTCGGACGTGTGACGGATGATGGATTCCTTCGAATCAGAGAAGGCCATGAGATTGTGGCTGAAATACCCGCTCATGCCCTCGCCGAGGAAGGTCCACGCTATGAACGTCCTGCCGTACCACCTCAGTATCAAGAGTTTTTGCAGTCCTTAAATATTGACGCTCTTCCTGACGTTAAAGACCCTGCTGAGGTATTACTGAAACTCTTAGCTTCACCAACCATCGCCAGCAAACGTTGGGTGTTTCGGCAATATGATCATATGGTAGGAACTAATACCGTGGTGTGCCCTGGATCCGATTCCGCCGTAGTTCGCATAAAAGGAACCTCCAAAGCCCTGGCCATGACGACGGATGGCAATAGTCGCTTTTGTCTGCTGAATCCCTATTTGGGAGGAGGATTAGCGGTTGCTGAAGCCGCGCGGAACTTAGTCTGTGCGGGCGCCCTACCGATCGGGGTCACCGACTGTCTGAATTTCGGCAATCCTGAGCGTCCTGACATCATGTGGCAATTTATCATGGCCGTCGAAGGGATCGCCGACGCCTGTCGAACATTCGAAATTCCTGTTGTGAGCGGGAACGTCAGTTTTTATAACGAAACGAATGGACTCTCTATCTATCCCACCCCGATTGTAGGAATGGTCGGACTCATTGAGCGCCCGGAAAACATTATCACTCAATGGTTCAAGCAATCAGGCGATCAGATTCTCCTGCTGGGAGAGACAAAGGAGGACTTGGGCGGGACAGAATACCTTAAGGTTATCCATTCACGTGAACAAGGCAATCCCCCCTGGTTGGATATGGACCGGGAAAAGGCCCTCCACTCCTGCCTTCTTTCATTGATACAGGATGGGCTGGTGCAATCAGCGCACGATTGCTCGGAAGGTGGATTACTCGTGACATTAGCCGAGTGCTGTCTGACGCATCCTTCCGCCCCATTCGGAGCAACTGTTATACTGACTCAAGATCGCCTGCGTCTAGACGCCCTGCTTTTTGGAGAAAGTCCTTCACGGGTTGTCATTTCCATAAAACCCGAGAATATTAAGCGAGTAAGAGAGTTGGTTGAAGGCTTCGGAGTCCCGAGCATAGAATTGGGACAGGTCACTCAGGAAAATATGGACATCACTGTCCGTGGAGGCAATGACCAGCCCGTGTCTCAAATAAGCCTGTCCCTTTCCGAAATGGGAAGTGCATGGCATCACAGTCTCGCACGCCAATTAGGAACAGAAGAATCGTGATAATAGTTTGGTCCTGGATGTATTGGACATTGTCGGCCCTTCTGGTTGATCAGGCAGATCTGGCCTATGTGAGGATCTCATGAGAAAGTTGCCCATGGTGCCGGACATGCCATCCTCAGACGGGTTTCATGAAGAATGTGCTGTCTTCGGGATTGCGGGGTCGAAGGAAGCCGCCAACCTGACCTATCTCGGCCTCTATGCCTTACAACACCGAGGGCAGGAAGGCTCCGGAATTGTGTCTTCGGATGGGGAGCAATTCTTTCAAAAAAAAGGGTTAGGCCTTGTTGCCGATATTTATTCAAAGAAAACGTTACGCGAACTTCCAGGCACGAAAGCGATCGGCCACAATCGATACTCCACGGCTGGCAGTGGACAGTTGCAAAATGTTCAACCCTTGACCGTCAATTTTGCCTTTGGAAATTTGGCATTAGCCCACAATGGGAATTTAATTAACGCGGGTGTGCTTCGTGGTGAACTCGAGGCCTATGGCGCTATTTTTCAATCGGATTCTGATAGCGAGGTCATCATCCATTTAATTGCCCATTCAAAAGGGGATACCATCGTCAATCGGGTGATTGACGCATTAAGTTTGGTTCGAGGAGCCTTTTCTTTGGTGCTATTGACTGATAATCATTTAATTGCAGCCCGCGATCCGTTTGGTTTTCGCCCGCTCTGTTTAGGGCGTTATAAGGGCAGTTGGGTTGTGGCCTCCGAGACCTGCGCATTCGATCTGATTGATGCCAAATTCGTTCGTGAAGTTGAACCAGGAGAAATCGTCGTCATTCACGATTCAGAAATGACCTCATATCATCCGTTTCTGGAACGGCCGCATGCCCAATGTGTATTTGAATACGTCTATTTTGCCAGACCCGATTCGAAAATTTTCGGCCCTCATGCCGTGTACCCCGTTCGCAAAGCCTTTGGACGTCAATTGGCCAAGGAATGTCCAGCGGACGCAGACATGGTTATTCCGGTTCCCGATTCCGGTGTTCCGGCGGCCTTGGGCTATGCCGAAGGGATGGGGTTACCGTTTGAGATCGGACTGACCAGGAATCACTACGTGGGACGGACCTTCATTGAGCCGGAACAAGCCATTCGTCATTTTGGGGTAAGGCTAAAATTAAATCCCGTTCCCGATGTCTTAGAAGGAAAACGGATAGTCGTCGTGGATGACTCCCTAGTTCGAGGCACCACCAGCCGAAAAATTGTCAAAATGCTTCGGCAGGCGGGTGCTCGAGAAATTCACCTGCGCATCAGTTCACCCCCAGTCATTGCCCCATGTTTTTATGGCATTGATACGCCGACACAAAAGGAACTCATCGGAGCAAATCTCAATATTGAGGAAATTCGTCGTTATGTCACGGCTGATAGCTTAGGCTACCTTAGTCTAGAAGGCATGTTAGCAATGGCTCCCGGCTTTTCTAATCATTATTGCAATGCCTGTTTTACGGATAATTATCCCATCATGTTGACAAAAGCCGAACAACTTCAACTCGGCTTATTCGAACCAGATCAACTCTCTCACTCCTAAATGTCTTTCTGTTTTGTTGCCGCCCCAAAAATTCATGTGGTAGGCTTTCAGGGATGGGAAGATTGAATCTCTCGTTATATGCCTTATGAGGCACCATGAACAGGAGGAACCTATGAAAAAAAATATTCATCAGGTACTGATTGTAGCCATATTAATACTGGGTACCAGTTTCATCTCACACGCGGGAAGTTTTTTTAAAGTCGGTGAGTCCGCTCCAAATTTCTCACTGACGGGTCTGGATGGACAAACTCTATCTCTTGAGCAGTTTAAGGGGAAGGTCGTGGTTCTAGGACTCTTTCATATTTGCGAGCCGTGTTTAATCCAAAGCACCAATTTGCAGATGGTGCATGAGGCCATAAAAGACAAGCCTGTAGCGGTGATCGGAGTCAATTCCTCTGGAGACTCCATGGCCGATGTCAGGGAATTCTTACAAGGATTCCCGGTGAAGGTGACGTATCCCTATCTCCTAGACCCCGAGAAAAAAACAGACAAACTCTATGGCGGGGGAAAATTTATTCCCAACGTGTATGTTATTGATCAACATGGCCTCATCCGTTGGCAGCGCGTAGGGAATTTCTTTACCGACGGCACATTAGCCGGACATGAAGCGATTCTGCAGGAAGTGGAGAAATTATTGGAGTCACCGTCTACTCCCTCGACCATGTAGGTTGAGGACTCTTTTTACGCATTCTTGAACCGATGTTAGGGCACTATGGACGAATTAGAAGACGGAAAACAAAAATTTCTTGAGATAGTGAATACTCTGGATTCCTCTGTGGAAGTAGTCATCCCGACCACTCCTTCGCGCAGTCTTTTACTCATTTCCCTTACGAAGGGCCCCAATCGTAAATTTATTACAATCCATGAGGATGATATGTTGGACCTTCCAGAAGAATCTGGCGTTCAAACCAAAATCACAACTCTTCTTCAAGAAACCCTGGAAACCTTATGAAAACCATTCTACCCAATATTTCTGAATGGTCTTGGTTCTGTGAAGAAAAACAGATTAATTTTAACGGACATTTATTAGCCGTGGGGGAACATCGGATACTAGTCGACCCCCCATCCATGAGCGCAGGTGATATGGCCATGACGCAGCGGGGAGGGTCTCCGGATTATATTATATTGACTAATCGGGATCATGAACGGGAAGCGGCCAACTTCAGTAAAACCTTTAAATGTCAGGTGATGGCTCCGGAATTGGATGCCAAAGAAATGACGCTGCCCATTGATAAAACCTTCAAAGACGGTGAATTGCTTCCAGGGGGAATTTGGGTTGTTCAACTTTCCGATCAAAAATCTCCAGGGGAAAGCGCCTTATTCTTGCAGCAAGGCAAGGGTGTGCTTATTGTTGGAGATGGAATCATTGGGGATCCAGCAGGTGCACTACGGCTATTACCTCCAGAGAAATATGAGAACATCCTCCTAGCCCGTGAAGGACTTCGTAGGTTATTAAAATATACGTTTGACAGTCTCCTTGTTGGAGATGGCACTTCCATCCTCACTGGGGCAAAGCCCGCACTTGAAGACCTCTTGGTAGATAATTGAATCAATCAATATTATAGAATGGCATGAAGATTTTTTCTGTCCTGTGACGCCGAGTGACTATGTATGGCCTGGTCTCAATCCGCCAATCTCAATTCTTTAGGCAATCAGCACTTTTCGAAAGGCTTCTATACCGAAGCTTTTCAATATTATGCGCAGGCCCTGGAGGTTGATCGTCAAAATGGAGACCAACGATCTTTGGCCACCACACTGGGCAATCTTGGTAATATTTGCGCAGTGAGTGGTCGCCGGGAACAAGCCAGAGCGTATTATAGTGAGGTGTTAGAACTTCAGAAAATTCTTGGTGATGATCGGGGAATTAGTACGACTTTAGCCAATTTGGGGAATCTTTCGGCCGATGCTGGAGAATGGGAACGAGCCCAGGCCTATTATTTAGAGGCCTTGGATTTAATGAATCAGTTGTCCGACTATGCCGGAAAGGCAGTTTTACTTTCTGATTTGGGATTAGTTGCGAGGGAAACCGGCAAGGAAGGAGAAGCGCTCGCCTACTATCAAGAATCATTAATCCTGATGCGTCGGGTCGGAAATGAGGCCGGGCAATCCGATGTCTTTCGTATGATGGCGCGGTTATATTTGAGTCAACGACGATTTGAGGAAGCGCAATCCTGCACCTTGACCAGTCTGGATGTCGCCAGGCGGCTGAAGGATGAACTTCGTATGGGCGGTGCCTGGTATGTTCTTGCCAGTTGCCATGAGGCCCAAGGCCAATGGAACCAAGCCGTGCAATACTTACAAAAAGTCGTTCGTATAGACCAAAAATATCAATTACCAAAACTCACCGAAAATACCCAGCGATTACAAGCCTTAGAATCTCGTCTGAGCGCCAAAACCGGAAACACTCATGAGTGAGACTTTCAACCCTTCAACCCTATGGCCAGAGGCCAGGACCTATCTTGTGAAGGAAATTCACGGGTGGTTAGATATCCACTCGACGGATGCCCTAACCCTCCCCCTACCAGATGAGGACTGGTTGCTTGAAATCACTGCTGACGGCAAACTTGTGTGCATGGCCGGGTACGATTTGGATGATATGAAAAGCATGCTTTCGGATGGAACGCCCGAAGATTTAGGAACGGACGAACTTGCGAAACAAGCTAAATTTTATTTGCAACAAACGGTTTCCAAGCACCGTCCAAAACTCCTGCGCCAAGGTTTCAAGGAACGAATTGAGATGAATGAGTCGCATGTGGCCGCACACTACGAACGCCCGGTCGATTTAGGGAAACTGACCGATCTTCATCAGCAAATTAAGACCTGTCTGACCCTGTTTCCGGCTTCACACTAACGACCCATCCGCCTCCAAGGTCAAGCGACTTACCCACACCAGTCTGATCATCGTGAAACAGCCTCAAACGTTTATCACATCATTCAAACAATTCCGAGACGCCGCCTATGCCTTTCGATTGCCACGGATTATTTTTTCCGCACTAGAGCTCAATCTATTTACCAAGATGGAAAATCGGGATTGGACGATTTCCAAGTTAGCCAAGCATCTAGGTGCGAGCCAACGTGGCCTGGGAATCTTATGCCGGAATCTTTCCAGTGCAGGGTTATTAGTCAAGTCTCAATCGGGATACCATCTTACCCCATTTTCCAAACGCTATCTCCAAGAATCCAGTCCGGACTTTCGGGGAGACTATCTGGGACTTATGCAGCGTCAATGGAGCGAATGGTCCCATCTGACAGAAGTCATACGTGTCGGTCAGCCATGGGACAGCAAGGAACCGGAAACCACGGAATATCGACGGTCGTTTTCCTGGGCCATGCATCATCGCTCCCTCCAACCGGCCAGAGAGGTCGCACAACAGATTTCTCTAAAAGCGGCTCGTTCCCTTCTCGACTTAGGCGGCGGGCCCGGGACTTATGCTTTGGCGTTTTTAGCCCTGAATCCAATCCTTCACGCCACAGTGATGGATCGGCCTGCTGCTCTGGATGTGGCACGTATGCTGGCGGAACAGTCCTCCTTGGGAAACCGTTTGACCTGTCAAGCTGGTGATTTTTTAACTGCACGGATTTCCGGCACCTATGATGTTGTCTGGTATTCCAATGTTCTTCATATCTATTCTCCGGCAGACAACCTGAAAATTTTTAAAAAAATCAAACGAATTCTCAACCCTGGCGGACGGCTTCTCATCCAAGACACATTTTTGGAGGACCAAAAAGAATTTCGGCCTCTTGAAGCAAATCTCTTTGCCGTCTCCATGTTACTTTATACTGAGCAGGGCAATACCTATTCCGTCCGAGATGTTCGAGAGTGGCTTCAACGAGCCGGACTCACTCGTTCTCGGGTTCTCCATCTGAAAGAGGGAACCGGAGATTGGGATGGGCAATTGATTGAAGGGCGACTTCCGCGCACTGGTTAACGTGAATTTATTGTTCCTTACCCCGTACTCAACGGTCATATAGCTTGCTGAGTATGCCTTGTGGAGAGATTCCGTTCCTCGCGTGGCTATACAAGTCAACCCTCCACCCTAAGACTGCATACATTGATCGGATCCTTCATCCGGTGTTTCAATCCATGTTATCGGTGTTCCGGATTGGGCAACACACTCTGCGTTGGAGAAACTGATGTCGGTGCTGGTGAGCTTGGGAGGTTCACAAGAAAAGTGGCTCCCCCTCCTCTCACACTTTGTACCTCAATACTTCCACGATGTTCTTGAATAATTTGATGTGCAATGGCCAAACCCAAGCCTGTTCCCTCATGTTCCTGACTCAAGTGTTTTGTTGTAAAAAAAGGATCAAAAATATGCTCGATGTCTTCAGGATTAATCCCTTTTCCGGTATCTTGAATGTCCACCTGCACCCAATTCTGAGCCAGACCTGAGCCAATTATTCGAGTTCGAACTGTCAACACGCCACCCTCTGGAAGCATGGCTTCCACGGCATTAAACAATAGGTTAAGAAACACCTGCTTTAATTGTTGCCGGTCGGCAAATACCTTTGGCAACCCATGGGCTAAATCTGTTTCGACAACAATCAACTCGTGAGAAGGACGAATCCTGAGGGTATACAAACAGGATTCTACAATATCATTAAGGTCTTCTTCCTTGAGAAACGGTTCCATCGGTTTGGCATAATCCAAGATCTCCCGCGTGAGCCGTTCAATTCGGAACACATCTTCTTTGACTACCTTGCTGAATCGTACGAGAAACTGCTCATCATCCTTTCGTTCAGGTGCCAGATCCACAAACGCTTTGATCGACGTCAGTGGATTTCTAATTTCGTGAGCTAATCCGCCCGCCATGGTCTCCAGAGAACGAAGCCGATCAGTCCGACGAACTAACGACTGTGATCGCTTAAGCTCTTCATACAGCAAGGCATTGTCTAATGCCACGGAAGCTTCCTGTGATAGGGTCGTCAATAAATCCAAATCCTGGGTCGTATACCCGCCGCCACTTTTCGTATTGGGCCCAAACACACAAAACCCTAAAAGGCGTGTTTTGTTAACCAAGGGCAAACAAACTTCTGTTCCAATGTCCGCGAGTTGCGCGATGACGGCTTCAGAGTCAGAGTTGATGGTAGAGAGTTCCAATTCATTGATGACAAAACAAGACGTGCCTTGTCTCCACATTTCTAACAAAGTAGGAGTTTTTTGCAAATAGAGGACAGGAAGATCATTGGTGGATTTCCCAAAGCTGGATACCGGTCGATAATCCTGACTGCTGGAACTTCGTAGATATAAGACTCCCCATTCCAATCCTAATGTGGGACAAATGGATTCCACGATGGTTGCCGTCAAATCTTTTAATTCCAGAATGGAGACGAGTGATTTAGAAAAATGAACGACCGTTTCATGTCGGTCATATCGTTCTTTGAACAATGATTTCGTGATTAATGTTTTGGCTTCCCGTTTCAAAGAAGACGCTCCAAGCACCAAGATAAGCAATACGCTCAATTCCACAAAAGAATAGGCGATATTGATTTCCCCAAAGTACAGACTTTGCCCAAGAAGGAGGATCGGATAAGCAGGGAAGGCTACGAGGGCTAACAGAAGGCTTCCCGTAATGCCTCGTTCAACAGCCGTCCCGAGATCCATGAGCCGGTATCGCAGGAGTGTATAGGCTACGACCGACGTATAGACAGTCAGAAGAATTGTCCCGTTCGGAGGGATCTCAATCCCATACCAAAGAGGAAAAGTCGTCACTCCCCCTGCATACGCAATGACTGATCCGATGGTGAGAAGGTAAAACCGCGAACGTTCAGGACCAGTTCTGCTCCGTGCTCCATGGTAGAGCAACCATGTTCCATAAATAGTTGATAGGCCAAACCCCAGTAGATAGAAATGAAAAAAAGGCCCAGGCTTCGGCCAAAAGAGAAAATCACCAACAGGATGAACATCGGCCACAAAATAGGAGGTGAAATTTGCGAAGAAATAAATGAAACTGGTTCCCCATCCAAGACGGATAATCCATCTGTTCGATTCCACATCATCCAATAAGGTTAGGACGTGCCACAGATAGGCGGCGGGAAGAAAGATTGCTCCGACCATCAGCAAGCGAACAAAGAAAAGGGCGAGATCGTGGGAGGACCCAAGCTGCCAGGCGCAAAAACCATATCCCCAAATGGCGGCAGCTAAACAATACAGGGCATAGGCTTGATGTTTGGGACTTCGAGGGTTTTTAGCGTAAACAATAAGGCCGGAGGCCGTGGCGGCGAGACCATTCAGGAGTCCGCTGAAGGCGTAAAAATTCACGTCAAAAACAATGAAAGATAGTTGATTAAACTAGATCATTGGCTATGTACATCATTTAGAAAGGCTATTGGACAATAAACGCATCCAGAAGTCAAAAGGGTTGGCAATTTGATGCCGGAGGGCATCTCCTCTTGTGCCTCCGTGAATGGCACGGTCCTTTCCCCTTCATGCGTGATCAATGTCATTGATGCGTCGCCTGCGGCGATGTGGTACTCCTGAAATATATTTGCAGAACGGGGAAGCCTTATGCCACTTGTTTCAAGGCTCCCGGCAGGGGTGTTAGTCTTGGTGATTGTTTTTTATTCAGGATCATTGGTCTTTGCGCTTGGGCGCAGACGACTGGTTTCTCTAATACGATGAGATAGGCTTGTCCTGCAAACGTTGAAAAAATCCCCGCATTTGCACCGCCCAAAGTATTGATGATCCATTCCCATTGTGTTCGATCAAAAAAACAAAATTGCCCTTCCTTTTCGGCCTGTCTGATTTTTCCGTAATTATTCAAGAGATCCCGTGCTTCCTCCCTTTGCTGTGGGAGGGCCGCATTGCTGACCAGGCTCTGGTAAATCCCGGAAAAATCCCCATTCGGTTTTAAATTGGATATGACCATTCGTCCGCCTGGAGCCAGGATTCGATATAGTTCCCGCAAAGCCGCACCTGGATCCTGAACATATCCAATCACTAAATTAGAGACAATTCGGTCAAATTGGTTGTCGGGAAAGGGGAGCGGCTGACCTAAATCGACTTGTGCCCATGATTTTGTGACAGAAGGTGTTGAAGAGATCTTGGTATGTTGCCATTCGGTGGTGGCTGCGACCATCGCTTCATGGGCGCGCTTCAATGCGTCAGGAACGACATCAATTCCCACATACTGAATGGACTCCTCCAGGCACGAGATTCCAGGAGAAATGGTGGAGACTAGCCCATTCACAAAATACAACCCCGCATTGCCATTTCCACACCCGGCATCCAGAATTCTTTGGCCAGGAGTAATGGGGCCCAAGGTATGAAACGCATGGTCGAGGAGTTTCACATAATCCCGGCATTTGGCAACCGACTGAAAATGGCCCAAGTAATCCTGCCAAAAGCCTGCCCCGACGTCGGTCTCTGCCTGTTGTTGTTGCGCAATTTTTTCTCGTCGATTTTGACGTCCCAAGTCTAGTCGATTGGGATTGTGGATCGTCGCCGAAGAAGGGGTCTGTGCGATATGGTTTTGGCACTGTGCGATGAGTTGTCGATAAGTTTCACGTGCTATTTTGGGGTTTTCTTGTAGACGATGCAATGCATTAGGCACCACAATCCATTCTTCAAGACGTCGACCCAATGCGTTTCGAAACGCCTGTAGATCATCGGAGGCCACCCAGGCATCTTTTTCGGCCGAAACCAGTATGACGGGAGAGGTTACCGATGCCGCATCAGTCAGGGTGTGTTCAAGCGTGACAAATTGGTTCGCAATAGCATCCCCCAAAAAATGATTTCCCACATTAAAACCCAAAAAATTCGCTGACTCAGGGCACTGTCCCTTACCATAGCCGGCGAAGAGATCTTCCTGATGAACCGTGGCAGCGGAGCGTTCGACATTGACAATGCCCATGAGCATGATCAAGAGGGATACTGATGGACATTCAACCTCGGCTTTGAGGGCGACTCGTGACGCTAAACTTGAGGCCACACCGATTATTGCTGAGGCCGGCCAATTTGTCCTGACGTAACGGGTCACGGTTTGAAAATCATCCTTCATTGATGAAAGACATATTTGATGGTGCAGCCCATCACTTTCGCCGATATGATTGGTATGGTCATAGCGTACGACATGAAATCCATTGCTGGCAAAGTAATATGCCAAGGTCAGATAATCCCGCTTCGTTTCCCCGTATCCAGGGGCAATAACGACCACAGGTCCTTCTGTTGGATTTTCTTCAATTGGTCGGTCATGAAAGGCACGAATCCTCTGCCCATTGCTTTTTTCAATGGTGAGACGATTACTGCGCACGCCCTTTTTTGGGGGATGAATGGACTCGGCCTTGAACTCTTTCTCCTGCTCACGAGGATCAAAACCAAAAACTGAATCCGAGCCTTCTGGCTTAACGTGCCCATACGCCACGAGTCCCTCTCCTTGATTTGGAAGGAATCTAATACCCGTCGAAGTTGAACAATGTAAAAAAATGTTTGTTGTTCCTTCCCAGGCGGTATGACCCGTTTCCACATGGATATCTTTGATCATTCCCTGGATTGTGTTCAGGGAATGGTCCTGATCCGAAATACGATATTCCCACTCAATGATCTGCGATAGCTCAATTGGAGGAAATCCAGTCAAATGCAATCGTACATTGTGCTCGTCCCATTGAATCAGGTACCCCTCCCAAGTCCCTCCTAGGCACCGCAAAGAGAAGGGAAGTGGTGAATGTCCACGAACATCAGAAAAGTCAGCAGGAAATACTTCCACATTGAGCTGCTGTAACCCAGCAAATGGATTCTTTGAAGTCATACCCGCCAACTCTGGTGTCAATGTGCTCATGCGATCCCTCCCTTGAATTTAAGTGTTAATACCTAGATTTTGACGCAAAGCTTTCCTTGGATCTCAAAAGATCCTCACGTCGGCATCAGCCTGTGATAGAAGAGGGGTGAGAGATGGAACGACTTACATCGTTTCGGTCATTGATACGGGTGGATGGTCCACCATGGAGTTGGTATCAATTCAACTCTCTTAGATATGACACTAGAGCAACCTGAATGCCAGAATTTTCTGACAAAAGACGAAGAACCATTTTTACGAGAAAACCTTGGACTTTACTAGGAAAATTTTGCCTGAATGGTTTTTTTTAGAGCCACGGCGCATATTTTCTTGGCTTTTATCTGTCGATCCACTGACGATAAAATAAAAAGAGCGTTGATCTCCTGACAGCCCACTTCGCTTTTTCCATTGACACTCTTTCCTCTCCTACCTAGAATTCAAGAAAATTGAGAGGAGGTTCGCATGCCACACGAATCCGCCCCATCCATCCGCAACGTGGTCATTACTTCCTACCCTGGGGTAGGAAAGACCACCCTCTGTGAAGCACTGGCCTTTTCCACTGGAGTCATCCCAGCCATGGGGACCATTTCCCAGGGAAACACCATTGGTGATTTTGAACCCGAGGAAGTCCACAGACACCATTCCATCAGTTCGGCTATCTGTCAGTTCGAGTGGCAGGGGACAAAAATCAATATTATTGATACACCGGGAATGAGCGATTATGCCTTTGAGATTCAATCCGCCCTCAGGGCGGTGGATGGTGCGGTGCTTGTTGTAGGAGCCAGTACCGGACTTCGGTCCGAAATCGAACGAGTCTGGGATCTCATTCAGGAACACGAAACTCCCTGTCTCCTGTTTATTAATGAGCTGGATAAAGAGGGAGCGGACTATCGCTCGATTTTGGCGGAGTGTGAGAAAACATTGGGATTCACCGGAGTCCCAATCACGATCCCGGTTGGAGAGGGGGCCATGCCGACCGGGGTGATTGATCTCATTTCGAGGAATGTCATCACTCCGCTTTCCGGCACGACAAAAATCCAGCAAACCGAGATTGTTGCAGAACATCAACCCATTGCGAATGAATTCCGGCGCCGTGCCATGGAACAGGTGGCAGAAACGAATGATCAATTGGTGGAGAAATATCTCTCCCAGGGTGAAATCTCA
Source organism: Nitrospira sp. MA-1 (assembly GCA_032139905.1). NCBI lineage: Bacteria > Pseudomonadati > Nitrospirota > Nitrospiria > Nitrospira sp. MA-1. The sequence continues at coordinate 1,666,259 of JAQJDB010000007.1, read as the reverse complement.
GACGAAGATTTGCGTGATGGTCTGACGATCGGCACATTGGAACGGAAGCTTGTTCCGGTGTTGTGCGGATCGGCTATTCACAATATTGGAACAACATCCTTGCTGGCTGCAGTACAACGGTTTCTCCCATCCCCTTCCGACCGTTCCAGTCTCCATCCACACGTCGGGCAGCAACCCCAGACACATGATGAAGGTCAACGAAAATCTGATCCAAATGATCCGTTTTCAGCCTTCGTTTTCAAAACCACTATCGATCCTTTTATGGGCCGTCTTTCATTTGTGCGAGTGCTGTCCGGAACCTTACAGGCAGATTCAGGGTTTTATAATGCCTCCCGGCAGACCAGGGAGAAGGGTGGGCATCTCTTCTTTTCCATTGGCAAGAAACATCACCAGGTTCATCAAGTTTCTGCGGGAGATATTGTGGCAATCGGTAAATTAAAGGACACTCAAACCGGTGACACCATTTGTGATGAACGACATTCCATCATATTCCCATGCCTGAAAATATCACGCCCGGTCATGTCTTATGCCTTAGAAGTGAAAAGCAAGAATGAAATTGACAAGGTCAGTTTAGGTCTTCATAAGTTAGTCGAAGAAGATCCGTCACTTGAGTTTCTAAGGAATGAAGAGACAAAAGAAATGTTGTTGAGTGGGGTAGGGCAGGGTCACCTTGAGGCCACTTTAGATAAGCTGAGGCGCAAGTATGGAGTGGAAGTGGATTTGCATATGCCGAAAGTTCCCTATAAGGAGACGATCCATCGGATGGCTCAGGCGCAAGGGAAATATAAAAAGCAAACCGGTGGGCATGGACAATATGGAGATTGTTGGCTACAAATTGAACCTCTTCCGCGTGGGACCGGATTTGAATTTCACAACAACATTGTTGGTGGTGTCATTCCACGAAATTTTATCCCTGCAGTGGAAAAGGGCGTGATCGAAGCACTGCAGCATGGTATTGTTGCCGGGTTTCCCATCGTGGATATCCGTGTGGCTGTCTATGACGGATCTCATCATCCCGTCGATTCTTCCGAGATGGCCTTTAAAGTGGCAGGATCAATGGCCCTCAAGCATGCCCTGGATTCTGCTCAAAGCACCCTTCTTGAACCAATCATGTCGGTAGAAGTCCTAGTTCCAGATGATTTGATGGGAACCGTGATTGGAGATCTTAACTCACGGCGGGGACGCATACAGGGAATGGCGACGAAAGGACATAAACAAATCGTGAAGGCCTTTGTGCCTCTAGCGGAAATGCTGAAATATGCTCCATCCTTAACGTCGATGACTGCCGGAAAGGGCATTTATGTGATGGAATTTTCGGGTTACGAGGAAGTTCCGAAGGATTGCCTAAATCGAATAGTGGAAGAACATAAAAAAGAAAAAGAAGCCGTTTCCTCACACTAATTGCTTGATGATAAACAGAGAGAAACGCTATTGCAGCGTTTTGATTACAATGAAAAATGCCCTTGTCTTTCGGATAATTCGAAGTAAAACCGTTTGACCCGGCTTTACTTTGGCCACCGCTTCAGAAAATTGCGTGACGGTTCGAACCGTTTGCCGATTAACCTCGTTGATTAAATCTCCTTCTTGAACTCCCTCAGAGTTGGCGAGGCCACCCGGTTCAACTTTGGTCACGAGCACACCCACAGTTTCTTGTAGTTCAAATTGCTCGGCAAGTGCAGCGGTAAGCCCCTGGACATCTAGTCCTAAGGTGACTTCTGATTTTTGTAAGGGGAGTGAGGCCAACATGGATTTTTCCTGCCTTTCGGCCATCGGTACGAGGTAGGTCATTTCCTTGCCGTCCCGTAACACAAGAATTTTGGCGTTCTCACCAGGTCCGACTCGCGCCACAAGTCTAGACAGTTGGTTGGGCGAATCAACCGGGCTGTCGTCTACGGACACGATGATATCCCCTGGTTTAATTCCGGCCACATGGGCGGGATCGTGTTCATAGACTTCGTTGACGAGAACCCCATGGCCTTCCTTAATCCCAAATTGTTCCGCAAGTTCTTTGGTGAGAGATTGAATCCCGACACCAAGCCAACCGCGGACCACTCGCCCCTGGGACACTAATTGATCGACCACACGTGAAACCATGTCGGCGGGTATGGAAAATCCGATTCCTTGTGCCATATGGATTATGGCGGTATTAATCCCGATCACTTCACCTCGTAGGTTAAAGAGCGGTCCTCCTGAATTGCCAGGATTAATCGCCGCATCCGTTTGAATGAAATTTTCATACCGGGATAAATTGAGGCGTTCCCTTCCAATCCCACTCACAACCCCTAGGGTCACTGTGCGATCTAACCCCATCGGATTTCCCACAGCCAACACCCATTGCCCAACCTTTAAGGCATTGGAATCTCCAAAATGGGCTGCAGGAAATTTTCGGTCAGCTTGAATTTTGAGAACCGCTATGTCTGTTTCCTTGTCGCGTCCGATGACCTGAGCAATCATGTTGGACATATCGGATAGCCGGACATCTGCCTCCGTGGCGTCTTCCCCAACAACATGATTATTGGTCACGATGATTCCATCTTCCCGCACGATGACTCCTGATCCACTGCCTTTAGAGAATGGCGCACGTCGCTGAAACCCTTGTCCCTGAGCTATCTCATGGATTGGTGTAATATTGACCACCGTAGGAGTCACCCGTTCGGCCAGGCTGGTGATGGCCTGTTCGATATCTCCAAGAAGTTCTAGCCCCCGAAGTTCTTTGGCTGTCTGGCTAATTGCGGGTGACGGAGCAATAAACAAAAGATGGCAAGATAATGAAAATACGAGTGAAAAGTGACCTAATTTCATCCTAAACCTTATATTTCGTAACGTCGGATAATAAATATTATGTTAAATAGAAGTTAGATTAATTTTACTTTCGGTTCCCTGCCTAAGACGGTGTATGTTTTCTTTGTGACTGATGAATATGATTGCCATGACTCCCAAAGAAAAAATGCAAAAATAGAAGTCAGAAGTCAGGAGAAAGACCAAAAATGGGAACGCACCAAATGCTATCAGGGCTCCACCTGATGAATATCTGAAGCCCCATACCACTCCCAACCAAATACCAACAAGAAGCCATCCAATCAACGGATGAATCCCTATAATGGCCCCTAAGGCTGTGGCTACTCCTTTTCCACCTTTAAATCGTAGAAAAATTGAAAAAACATGACCAAGAATGACTGAAAAGCCTATGAAAAGAATCCATAGCCAAGGAAATCCCATTGAGCCTGCGACAACCGTCGCGACCGTTCCTTTCCCTAAGTCACCAATTAGGGTAAGTATGCCTATTTTTTTCCCTGATACCCGCAGGGTATTGGTGAATCCGATATTATGGCTCCCCCGAGTGCGAGGATCTTCCTTTCCGAAAATACGAGAGGCGACGAGGCCAAATGGGATAGATCCTAAGAGATAGGCGCCAACCACTCCTAATAAATAGAATTCCATCTCCTATCGACTTCTGAGCACTCCTACCAATATTGCGGACTGATTTTCTTAAAGATTTGCATGAGATATCGCCAGCCGGAAAAAAGGGAGAAAAACAAGGCAATATACAGCAGTCCGGTCCCAATCGTAGCCAGTAGACCCTCGCTTTGAACCCAGACTCCCTGAAGAATAAGGCAAAGAATTCCTCCTATTTGCCCGATCACTTTGAATTTCCCCAGAGAGTCGGCTGGAACCACAAAGCCTTCTTTTGCTGCGACCACCCTGGCTCCCGTCACAATCATTTCACGCGCAATCATAACGATGGCCAACCACACAGCTACTCGCTGAAATTGAACAAGAAGAATAAGTCCTGAAGCCACCAGAAGTTTATCGGCAACTGGATCCAGCAATTTCCCTAAATTGGTAATTTGCCCGCTTTTTCGAGCCAAATACCCGTCAAGAAAATCTGTGAAAGCGGCACACGCAAACACCAGTCCGGCTGCCAAGGCTCGTTCAGGGCTGGATTCAGAAAAAAACCAAACGAAAACAGGAATTAATAAAATCCGCAAAAGAGTAAGAGAATTAGGAAGATTGAGATAGGCTTCTCCCATAATTACATTATTTCGTTCAGATTTTTCTTTTACTACTGCTTCCGATTGATTCATGGCAACTCTGATATTTATTGCTGAAATATCAAGTAACAGGCGAGATTTCTCCCTTTCCTGTTACCTGCCAAATCGCTTGAATTTGTTCCAATAATCCGCGCAATTCACTTAACCGTATCATATTTGGCCCATCCGATAGGGCTTCCTCAGGACGAGGATGAACTTCCATAAAGAATCCGTCACATCCAGCAGCGGCTGCCGCTCTGGCTAACGGCGCCACAAATTCCCGTTGTCCTGAAGAGACCGTTCCTCCGCCACCAGGCAACTGCACGCTGTGAGTTGCATCAAATACCACCGGATATCCCATATTTCTCATGACGGGTAATGAGCGCATATCGACGACAAGATTTTGATAGCCGAAGCTGGCCCCTCGCTCCGTTAGGAAAATTTTTCTGGTCCCGGCGTCTTCAAGTTTATGGACAACATTAGCCATATCCCATGGAGAAAGGAATTGCCCTTTTTTTACATTGACCACCCGGCCTGATTTTGCCGCAGCAGAGAGTAAATCTGTCTGTCGACATAAAAATGCCGGAATTTGCAACACGTCCACGACTTCCGCAACCTGAGAAACGTCGTGGACTTCGTGAATATCCGTGAGGATGGGTATCCCTAATTCACAATTGATTTTCTTGAGAATTTTCAATCCTTCTGTAATGCCTAACCCCCTGAATGAGGAAACCGATGTGCGATTAGCCTTATCATAGGACGCCTTAAATATGTATGGGATACCAAGATCTTTGGCGATTTCCGCAATCGCTGCAGCTGTCTCGATGACCAACTTCTCGCTTTCGATCACGCAAGGCCCTGCAATTAAAAAATGGGGGGAACTTCCGCCAACGGAGAACGGGCCAATGTCGACTTGAGTTGGCTGAGCCATGATCATTCCTGTTCGTTATGTACCGAATTTTTTTTGAAGCGCGGCGCCAATAAATGCCGTAAAAAGAGGATGAGGAGCACATAGTCGGGACTGAAACTCCGGATGGAACTGCGTCCCCACAAACCAGGGGTGCCCTTGTAATTCAATGATTTCTACCAGCCTTCCGTCAGGTGATGTCCCACTAATCGTCAGACCCTTTAAAGTTAAAGCTTCCAGGTACTCATTGTTGAATTCATAGCGATGGCGGTGTCGTTCACGAATCTCCGTTTGCTCGTAGGCCGCAAAGGTAAGGGTATTGGGAATTAATCGACAGGGAAATCCTCCCAATCGCATGGTTCCGCCCTTCTCTTGAATGGATCGTTGCTCAGGAAGTAGGTCAATGACCGGATATGGCGTATCAGGATTGAATTCCGAACTATTGGCATTCTGAAGTCCACCTAGACTTCTGGCAATTTCAATCACCGCACATTGCATCCCCAAGCAAATGCCAAAGAATGGAAGATTTCTATCTCTGGCATACCGGATCGTATCAATTTTCCCTTCGATCCCTCGAAGCCCAAACCCTCCTGGAATTAAGACTCCGTCCACATCAGCTAGCAGGCGTTCGGGGCCGTCCTTCTCAATGTCACCCGATTCCACCCAAAGAATATGAACGGCTGTTTCATCTTGTAATCCGCCATGAGTCAAGGCTTCCGACACACTTTTATAGGATTCCCGAGATTCTACATATTTACCAACCAGTGCAATGGTAACTTCATGTCGTGGCCGCTTAATCTTCTGGACTAAAATATCCCAATCCCGAAGGTTGGGTGGCCGCGTTTCAAGATGCAGTGAACGGACAATAAGTTCATCCAATCCTTCTTTTCTCAGGATAATCGGCACTTCGTAGATGGAATCCACATCTTTGGCTGTGATGACAGAGCCTTTATCCACGTTACAAAACATGGCAATTTTATCTTTGACGCCAGGAGGGAGAAATCTGTCAGTCCGACATAACAGTATATTGGGTTGAATGCCGATTTCACGAAGCTTATTAACGGAATGTTGAGTGGGTTTGGTTTTGAGTTCTCCAGCAGTTCCAATATAGGGCACCAGGGTGAGATGAATATACAGGACGTTTTCCCTACCGACCTCATAAGGCATTTGCCGAATCGCCTCTAAAAACGGCAAACTTTCAATATCTCCGACAGTTCCGCCAATTTCCACGATCACCACATCCACGTCATGGGCCACATTAAGAATTGTCTGCTTAATGGCGTCCGTAATATGGGGGACGACCTGAACGGTCGCTCCGAGATATTCTCCTCTTCGCTCCCTTTGAATCACCGACTCATAAATCCGTCCTGTCGTACAATTATTTTCTCGATGCAACTGGACCGTGGTAAATCGTTCATAATGACCCAAGTCTAAATCGGTTTCCGCTCCATCATCGGTAACATAGACTTCCCCGTGTTGATAGGGATTCATGGTACCAGGGTCCACATTAATATAGGGGTCTAGCTTCAAAAAGGTAATAGTCATGCCACGGCTTTCTAATAAATGCCCGATGGCCGCAGATGACAAGCCTTTCCCTAATGACGAGACCACCCCACCTGTTACAAAAAGAAACTTACTCATGATTTTTTTCGGTTGGTTGTATGATGACCCACATGTCCTCCCTCTAAGACGATTTCCTCTTTCGACTCCACCATATTGCTCTATCTGTTTTCAACCCTCTGTGTTGCCCCCACCGGTCTGACTTTCGGCTCAAAGGGTTTCTTCGATAGAAGATCTTCCGCAGCCATGATATCCTCAGGAGTATCTATTCGAATAGATTCGTGTTCTGTTTCCCACACCATTATGGGAAGGCCATGTTCTAAGGCTCGCAGTTGTTCTAATTTTTCCGCATCCTCAAGATAGCCCGTTGGCAACTCGGCAAATCGTAGTAGATCCGATTTCCTGAAAATATACACTCCCAAGTGCATATACGCGATATGATTATTCCCAGAAGTCATTCCATCGCGCCAACAGGGTATCGGACTTCGTGAAAAATACAGGGCTTGACCGTGGATATTGGTCACCACCTTTACGATTGACGGATTGGTTAGATCCTGAGAGGAGTGTATTTGTCGTTTCAAGGTCCCTATTCCCGTCGGAGAAGACACAAAAGGATGAATGAGATCATCAAGCAGCCCAGGGTGTTGAGGAATTTCATCGGCTTGCAAATTGACAATCACGTCATATTTTAATTGAGAAACCACTTTCGCCACCCGGTCCGTTCCTGTTCGACAGAAATCCGTTACGCGACAGACTTCTCCACCAAACTTCTTGACCTCTTCTTCGATGGATTCCTGGTCGGTGACAATCAGGATTTGCCCTACATGTGAAACCTGTTGAACCGCTTCATAGACGTGTTGGATAAGTGGCTTTCCGGCTAAGAGCGCGAGTGGTTTTCCCGGAAACCGAGATGATCCATGGCGAGCGGGGATGCACAGACTGATGAGTGAGTCAGTTGTGGCCATGGAGTAATGCCTCTTGAAGTTGTGCTTGTGTCACTGTGGCAGTACCGACCATGCCCACGACAATACCGGCGGCTTGATTGGCTAAGACCGCAGCCTCAGGAAGTGAGGCTTTTGCACTCAGTGCTAAGGCAAGAGTACTGATAACGGTATCGCCTGCTCCCGTCACATCATAGACCTGTCGGGCCACAGCCGGGATGCTCCAGGAATTGCCTGTATTTTCAAAAATACTCATTCCCTCCTCTCCCCTCGTGACAACGACTGCCCGGCACTGCAAGCGTTGTTGAAGAGCAACGCCGATTTCATCAATCGGAACATCCTGGCTTGGGAGGAACCCTGCAGCCTGTTTGGCTTCGAGATGATTGGGTGTAATCACCGTCACTCCCTGGTAATAGGCCATATGTTCCACCTTCGGATCCACCACAATCGGTACGTTAAACTGAACAGCTAGGGTATGAATGGCCTTCATCAGTTCAACGGTGATCATGCCCTTCGCATAATCAGAAATCACCAGGCAGGAGGCTCCAGGAAGTCGGGAAGCCACATGTCGTATCATTTTTTTTGTCTGTTGGGACGAAATGTCATGGCGTTGCTCCACATCAAATCGAACAATTTGCTGATTGTGCGCAACCACTCTCGTTTTTTTAATTGTAGGACGACCGGAATCAACAAACACACCGGAGGTAAATGGGGACGATTGTCGGATGTCAGCAAGGAATTGTTTCCCAACATGATCCGCACCGACCACGCCACACAATTCAGCCTGCCCGCCTAATGTCAGAATATTATGATACACATTCGCTGCCCCACCCATTCGGTACGACTCAGAGTCCACATGAACAATCGGTACAGGCGCTTCAGGGGAGACACGATGCACCTTGCCCCAGACGTAATGATCTAAAATGAGATCTCCAACAACCAGAATGCGGGCGCGAGAAAAGCGTTGAATATACTGTTTGAATTTCCGAGCGGAAATCGATGGGACAACGGATAGCGATTTCATCCTTGAATCAGTACAAGGCTGAAGTTTTGGTTGGGTCAAGTGATTGTGTGCTCACTATTCAATGAGCTTTCCGATTCGTTCCCATCGGATCCAATCGGTCCAAGCTCCCTGCCCATTCCATGACCAATACACGAGAAAGGCTCTGCCTTTAATCTTATCCATTCGCACAAATCCCCAAAAACGGCTGTCCAAACTTTGGTCGCGGTTGTCACCCATCACAAAGTATGATTCTGGAGGAACGGTTAAGGGACCAAGATTATCGCGAGGATTGATACGACCATCAATAATTCCGGGATCGACCCTCTGCGTAAATCCTTCATCCAACAATGGCTGTCCATTCACGATTACGTGTTTGTTTTGAATATGAATGGTATCACCGGGGAGTCCGATCACCCGCTTTATGAAATCCTTGTTTTCATCTTCAGGATAGCGGAACACAATAATATCTCCACGCGAGGGAGGATCAAAATTCATCACGATCGTCGAAGAAAAACACGTCACCGGCGGGAACGAAACCTGAAACTCACAGTCTTTCGGCAACTGAAACCCATAGGACAGCTTGGAAACAAGGATATGATCGCCAATCATCAAGGTCGGAATCATGGACCCTGATGGAATCTTAAAGGCCTGGACCACAAAGACTCGAATGGTGAGAGCCAGAACAATAGCAATGATTAAGGCCTCGGCATATTCTCGAATAATCGACTTCTTGGATACCTCACCCTCCTGGGAACTTGAGGCAACCGAGGATTCCTCTTGAATGTTTTTTTCGGAAGATTCGGTCATTTTAGGTTGTTGTGGATCTTCTGTGGTCATCAGCGGTTCAGTTCGGATCGGTCTTTAAAATGGCCAGAAAAGCTTCCTGAGGGACTTCGACTCGTCCTAATTGTTTCATTCGTTTTTTTCCTTCTTTTTGCTTCTCCCACAATTTGCGTTTTCGGGAAATATCTCCACCATAACACTTGGCCGTCACATTTTTCTTGAGTGCGCCAATCGTTTCTCTGGCAATAATGCGTTTGCCAATCGTCGCTTGAATGACAATTTCAAACATTTGCTTGGGAATGAGTTCTTTCATTTTTTCAGCTAATTGCCGCCCCCGACTTTGAACTTTATCTTTGTGGGCGATAATGGAGAGAGCGTCCACCGTCTCACCATTCAGCAATAAATCCAATTTCACCAGATCAGACTCGCGATAGCCCAGCAATTCGTAGTCTAACGAGGCATACCCTTGAGTCCGGGATTTCAGTCGATCATAAAAGTCTAACACAATTTCATTGAGCGGGATTTCGTAGGTTAACATGGACCGGGTTGGATCCAGATATTGCAGCCCGATTTGAATGCCTCGACGCTCCTGGCAAAGTTGAAGGACATTTCCGATATACCGCTCCGGCGTAATCATCGTGGCTTTGATATAGGGCTCTTCAATTCGTTCGATTTGAGATGGATCCGGGAGTTTTGATGGATTATCGATGACCAATGTTTCGCCTTTGGTGGTTAATACACGATAGACGACAGTTGGGGCGGTACTGATCAGATCCAGTCCATATTCCCGCTCCAAGCGCTCTCGAATAATTTCCATGTGGAGGAGCCCTAGAAATCCACATCGGAATCCAAATCCCAAAGCCAGGGAGGTTTCCGGTTCATAGACAAAGGAGGAATCATTCAGTTGCAACTTCTCTAGAGAATCCCGCAGATCCTCAAACTTGGCATTATCCGTCGTGTATAACCCGCAAAATACTACCGGTTTGACATCCCGGTACCCGGGAAGGGCAACGCTTGTGGGGCGCTTTGAATCCGTAATGGTATCACCAATTTTGGTGTCGGATAGCTCTTTCATTCCGGCACAAATATACCCGACTTCCCCGGGCCCCAGCCGACTTACCTTGGTTCGTTTCGGAGAAAAAACGCCCACCTCCAGGACTTCAAACTCACGTCCGGAAAACATTAATTTAATCATCATATTGGGGGTGACTTCTCCGTCCATGACTCGAAGAAGCACCACGGCTCCCTGATAATTGTCAAACCAGGAGTCAAAAATCAGGGCCTTTAGGGGTTGATTAATGGACCCGATTGGAGCCGGAATGACCTTCACCACACCTTCAAGCACCTCCTTGACCCCTCGTCCATCCTTGGCACTGACTAAAAAGGCTTCCTCACTCGACAATCCCAACACATCTCGAATTTGGACCTTTACGCCCTCCACATCCGCACTCGGTAAATCGATTTTATTAATGACGGGAATAATCACTAAATCATTCGAAATCGCCAGATAGGCATTGGCGATGGTCTGGGCCTCAACCCCCTGAGTAGCATCAATCAACAGAAGGGCTCCTTCACAGGCAGCCAGGCTCCGCGATACCTCATAAGCAAAATCGACATGCCCGGGCGTATCAATGAGATTAAATTGATAGTCTTGCCCATCCGAGCTCTTAAACCGCGTGGTGACCGCATGTGCTTTAATGGTGATCCCGCGCTCACGTTCCAGATCCATGGCGTCCAGATATTGTGCACGCGCCTCACGTGGCGACACGGCACCGGTGATTTCCAGAAACCGATCAGCAAGGGTGGATTTGCCGTGATCAATATGAGCAATAATCGAAAAATTGCGGATGTGTGTTTGAGGGAAGGCTTTACTCATTCGAAGTGACCGTGATTGTAATGTGACCCTAAAAGGTTGTCAAAAATTGATGGATTCCGCTAGGTTATTGTCTTTAACCGGACCAGAGATCTAAAAATGTCCCACACAGCATTAGAAAAAGACGATTGTGAGTACATTTGGCACCCTTTTACCCAAATGCAGGAATGGGAGGGCCAGACTCCTCTCATTATCAGACGCGGAAAAGGATCTTATCTCTATGACATGGACGGCAATGCCTATCTTGATGCCACAGCATCGATCTGGGTCAATGTCCATGGCCATCAACATCCCCGCATTAATCAGGCCATCCGTCGGCAACTGACCCAGGTGGCTCATACGACGCTACTAGGGCTTTCCAACCCACCAGCCATTCAATTGGCGAAGGCACTTATTCGCCTGGCTCCGAAAGGCTTACGAAAAGTCTTTTATTCAGACAACGGTTCAACGGCTGTTGAAGTTGGGGCAAAGATGGCTATCCAGTACTGGCAACAATGTCCAACGCCCCAGCCACAAAAAACTCGATTTATCCATCTAGGCCTATCCTATCATGGGGATACAGTGGGAAGCGTGAGCCTCAGCGGAGTCGAACTATTCCGTAGACCTTTTTCTTCCCTCCTCTTTCCAAGCCACGCCATTGAACCACCTCATTGTTATCGATGTCCCCTTCATATGGAGTTTCCCCAATGCCAGCTTGCCTGCCTCGATCCTCTTGAAAAGCTTCTGCACACATCACATCAAGAAATTGCAGGCCTTATTCTTGAGCCCATGGTGCAAGGAGTCGCCGGGATTATTCCCTCCCCTCCAGGTTACTTGAAACGCGTTAGGGATCTATGCACGCGCTACAACGTCTTATTCATTGCCGATGAGGTTGCCACCGGGTTTGGACGAACAGGTTTAATGTTTGCCTGTGAGCATGAAGAAATAACTCCGGATATTATGGCCATTGCCAAAGGATTAACGGGAGGGTATCTACCCTTGGCTGCCACGTTAACCACAGCCGCCATTTATGACGCGTTTTTGGGAGAAGGGCATGAAGGCAAAACTTTTTTCCATGGACATAGTTACGCAGGAAATCCTTTGGGCTGTGCGGCAGCTCTTGCTAACCTAAGCATTTTTAAGAGCGAACGCACACTTGCAAAGCTTCAACGAAGAATCCCAAAATTACGAAAGGCCCTGGAGTCGTTGAGCGACGATCCTTGGGTGGGCGACATCCGTCAATGTGGCTACATGGTCGGGATTGAACTGGTTCAAGATCGAGCTAATAAAAAACCGTTCCCTCCGGACGAACGCATCGGTCAGAAAATAGCCATGACTGCCAGAACCTTGGGGATGTTGATCCGTCCCATCGGCACAATTATGATTCTCATGCCTCCACTTTCCGCCAGCGTCAAGGAACTTGAGCAAATGGTATCGATTCTAAAACTCGCTATTTCAGTTGTTCGTTCATCCCGCCCATCTTTCTCAGTTCAAACCTAGATGAGTTCAACAGTTTGGCCAACGTGCAACTCACATCGGTCCACCGCTCGCCCTTGCTTCACAAAAATCTCGACATGACCATTACTATTGATTAAGGCTTCCGGGATTCCCATGGCGCCTTCTCCATAATGGGTCTTTATTCCATTAATGAGTGCATCCCCAATTTTTAAACCGGAGTATTCCTTCTTGGTGACTGATCGAAATGTTTCGATATCGGCCAGGGTGATATTCGTCATGGCATTACCAAAATGGTCGACATAGACAATACGCCCATGAAGGGCCTGCTGTTGCATACGTGGGGGATCTAGGGGAAGCGTGACATAATCATGAATGAGTCGTCCGTAAGAACCAGGAACCTGCCCCTTCGTCAACCAGGCGGCAGAGGGTGCAAACAAATCCCGGCCATCAAACGTTCCGCCCGCAGAATCTAATCGGTATTGTTTATTCTCAATCGATCGAACTTCAACCGACGTTTCCTCTTGGAGCACGTAACTCAGAACACCATTATCCGGAGCCAGGAAGAAATGTCTGGAGGTTGAAGCCAAGATTGCCCGTCGGGAACTCCCGACAGCAGGGTCCACGACCACCACATGCACCGTTCCATCTGGAAAATATTGATAACACGATTTCAAAAAAAACGCGGCCTGTTCAATCCCATGCGCCGGGATTCGATGCGTCAGATCGACGATGCGAATTTGAGAATTAATTCCGAGCATTACGCCCTTCATACTTGGGACAAAATAATCGATATCTCCAAAATCAGTGACCAATGTAACTAAGGAAATGGGGGAAGTCATGATTATAGCTCCTCAAAACAAATGGACTGGATTTGGTATTCAATAACCCCAGCAGGTCGATGCACTTCAACGATATCTCCGACCCGATGCCCAATCAGCGCACGCCCAATAGGCGATTGAACCGAAATGGAACCATTTTTGATATCGGCTTCTTCTTGTCCCACCAGGGTATAACGTTTTTCCTCCTGAGACTCTAAACTGACAATGGAGACTGTGACGCCAAACACAACCGTGTCACTCTGCCCGCTGGCTATTTCCACCACTTGAGCCATGCTGAGTTTATGCTCAAGCTCAGCCATCCGTGTATCAATAAATTGCTGCTGCTCTTTGGCGGCTTTATATTCGGCATTTTCTTTGAGATCACCATGTTCACGAGCCTCGGTAATGGCCTGAATGTTTCTAGGGCGGTCTTCCCGTCGCAGCCTGGCCAGTTCCGCTTGCAGTGCCTCATATCCTTTTTTTGTGATAGGAATTTTCATGAAACCACACTCCCCTTTATTAGATCCTGAAACTCGGATGGTTCATAAACCATCATCGCGTTCGGTCCTTTTTGGCTTACCCGGCTGGCAATCCAGAATGATATTCCTGCAGACAGCGAACCTCTATGGATGTTTTCTTCATCGCCTCTATTCCCGATATGGCTGCTTGCGCGGCTTGAATGGTCGTAAAGTAAGGAATCCCGCCGAAGACAGCCGCTTTGCGAATTGGGGCGGAATCATCCTGGGAAGAGGCACCACCTACCGTATTTACAACTAAAGACAGCTCTTTGTTTTTGAGTAAATCCTCGATATGAGGGCGGGCTGCATTAAGTTTGTTCACCGTCACTACGGTGATCCCATGTTTCCGCAAAAAGGCCGCAGTCCCCTTAGTCGCATTCAGTGAAAATCCGAGTTGCGACAGTCGCTGCGCGATAGCAAGTGTGGCGGGTTTATCCCCATCTTTCACGCTGAGAAGAGCAGTCCCTGCCAAAGGCAAAGGCATTCCTGATGCGGCTTGAGATTTTGCAAACGCCCACCCGAAGCTTCGATCAATCCCCATGACCTCGCCCGTGGAACGCATTTCCGGACCCAATAATACATCAGAGACACCGAGTTTCGTAAATGGAAAGACGGCTTCCTTAATGGCAATGTGCGAAAAAAGCGGCGACTGCGTAAAGCCTAAGTCTTTCAAGGTTCGTCCCGCCATAACTTTCATCGCATGTTTGGCCAAGGGCACACCAATGACCTTACTTACAAAAGGGACCGTGCGAGAAGCGCGAGGATTCACCTCCAGGATATAGACCGCCCCACCCTTGACCGCATATTGGATATTCATTAAACCCGTCACCTGTAACTCCTTGGCCAAAAGAATGGTTTGGCGATTGATCGTCTCAAGAATATCGGCACCAAGGGAGTGGGCAGGTAATGAACAAGCTGAATCTCCTGAATGAATGCCTGCCATTTCGACATGTTCCATGATGGCAGCCACCACGACGTCTGTCCCATCTGCAATGGCATCCACATCAACTTCTATGGCGTCTTCAAGGTAATCATCGATTAACAAGGGATGTCTTCCCAAGTCCATGTCATGCCGCTGAAGGTATTCATCCAACGCGTCAGCATCATATACGATTTGCATGGCACGCCCCCCCAATACATACGAAGGGCGTACCATGACTGGATAGCCAATATTGACGGCAATAATATGAGCTTCATGCGAGGACCGTGCGGTACCGTTTTGCGGCTGCAGGAGATTCAATTCAATCAATAGATCACTAAACCGTTTTCGATCTTCCGCGCGATCAATCGCATCGGGTTGTGTCCCCAAAATTCTTACCCCTTCTTGCTCTAACGGAACGGCCAGCTTGAGAGGCGTTTGTCCACCGAATTGTACGACGACCCCATCCGGACGTTCGGCCAGGATAATTCGCAAGACCTCTTCTTTCGTCAAGGGTTCAAAATAGAGGCGATCGGAAATGTCATAATCCGTACTGACTGTTTCCGGATTGCAATTGACCATAATGGTTTCAATGCCTTCTTCTTTTAGGGCCATGGCGGCATGCACGCAACAGTAATCAAATTCAATGCCTTGCCCAATTCGGTTCGGGCCTCCCCCTAAGATCATGATTTTTCTTTTTTGGGAAGGGCGGGATTCACAGGTTAAACCGGACGTGGAATAGAGATAAGGGGTATGTGCCTCGAATTCGGCCCCACACGTGTCGACTCTTTTAAAGACGGTGCCATAGCCGGATCCCCTGCTCTTTCGCCACTGACGAATGGTATCTTCTTCTCTCCCGATGAGTTGCCCAAGCCGTTGATCGGAAAATCCAAGGCCCTTCGCTTGTTCAAGGGGAATCAGCAGAGTATCAGGGCATCCTTTGGGGGTGTCGTGTGAACGATCGGTCTTAAATTCTTCCTTGCTTTTGCGAACCCATTGGGCTTCAAATTCTACGAGTTCTTCAATTTCATGTAAAAACCAGCGATCAACCCGAGACAATTGATACAGCTCATCCACCGACATCCCAATTCGGAACCCATCAGCCAGAAACCAAAGGCGATCGGCAGTGGGGATTCGAACCTGAGATTGAAGGCGGTCATGTAGTGGATGATCCGGTCCGGCAGTGTCTTTTTTCCCATCAAGCCCGTGCAACGACATCAACCCATACCGGTCTGTTTCAAGTGACCGAATCGCCTTCTGCAAGGCTTCTTTGAAGGTGCCTCCGAGTGCCATGGCTTCTCCAACGGATTTCATATGCGTGGTCAGCACTCGATCCACCCCATCAAATTTCTCAAATGTAAACCGTGGAATTTTCACGACCACATAATCAATGGTCGGCTCAAAACAGGCTTTCGTCACTTGGGTAATATCGTTGGGAATTTCGTCCAGGGTATACCCGATGGCCAATTTCGCAGCGATTTTGGCTATCGGAAACCCCGTTGCCTTTGAGGCCAAGGCGGAACTTCTGGACACGCGAGGATTCATCTCAATAACCATCAAGCCCCCATTGTCCGGATTCAAGGAAAATTGAATATTGGACCCGCCGGTATCCACCCCGATTTCTCGAATAATACGTATCGCCGCGTCCCGCATGTGCTGATATTCTTTATCGGATAAGGTCATGGCGGGGGCCACCGTGATACTGTCACCTGTATGCACACCCATCGGATCAAAATTTTCGATGGGGCAGACAATGACCACATTATCTTTGGAGTCCCGCATCACTTCTAATTCATATTCCTTCCATCCCAGAAGAGATTGTTCCAGCAAGGCTTGTCCAACGGGACTGGTCACAAGAGCCCAATCAATGTACTTATCAAATTCTTCACGGTTATAGGCAATATTGCCCCCTGCTCCTCCCAGAGTAAATGATGGGCGGACGATAGCGGGAAATCCAATCGTTTGAAGAAGCTGTAAGGCTTCCTCTCTTGAGCGAAATGACCCGCTTGCCGCTACATTTAATCCAATACGTGCCATCGCCTGTTTGAATAATTCCCGATCTTCGGCCTTCTGGATCGATTCATAGGAAGCTCCGATAAGTTGCACTCCGTGTTTTTCCAGAATCCCTCGCTTCACTAATTCCATAGTGACATTCAGAGCGGTCTGCCCGCCCATGGTCGGAAGCAGGGCATCAGGATGCTCTCGCTCCAAAATCGCCTCCACCACTTCTGTCGTAATCGGTTCCACATAAGTTCGGTCCGCGAGATCCGGGTCGGTCATAATGGTGGCAGGATTACTATTGACGAGGATGACTTCAAAGCCTTCCTCCTTCAGTGCCCTGCATGCTTGCGTTCCGGAATAGTCAAACTCACAGCCTTGACCAATGACAATCGGTCCGGAGCCTATTAATAAAATTCGATGGATGTCGTTTCTTCGTGGCATGTTGGGCTCTCAGGATTTTAAATCCGATTCAGATGTCGGTTTTTTGAGCGGGGATTCAGGTACTCCAGGCGGTAATCCCTCAGGATGATAAAATTTCATGGCTTGGGGAATCCAGGCTTCAATTCGGTTAATCCGGGTCACATCCGAAGGGTGAGTGGATAAAAATTCCGGAACGGCATTTTGTGTACGAAAGCAAAATTTTCCGATCATTTTTCTCGGGCACCCGCTCATGCGTTCCCAAAACGGCACCGCTTCCCGCGGGTCATATCCGGCTTTGGCCATCAATTGCAACCCGATAAAATCGGCTTCAGTTTCCTGTTCACGGGAATTGGGAAGGGCCACACCCACCCCATAGGCACTCATAGCTCCAATAGCAAGACCTGGGTCGACGCCTCCTGCGGCGGCGCCAGCTAAAGCTCCGAGTTGACCAATTTGTTCCAGAATTCCACGACTGTATCGCTCGGCTCCATGCCGTTGCAACGCATGGGCAACTTCATGGGCCATGACGGTCGCCAGCCCGGCTTCTGTTTTTGTGTATTTCAAAATTCCGGTAAACACTGCCACTTTGCCTCCAGGCAAGGCAAAGGCATTCACCTGATCATCATCCTCAATGACGGCGAATTCCCAGACGTATTCCGGTTTATTGGCTCCCTTGGCAATGCGTTGCCCCACACGGTTCACCATTAACGTCACTTCCGGATCTCTGCTTAATGGTGCCGACTTCAGGACCTCGCGAAATGCCGCAAGTCCCAGGGCAATTTCCTTTTCCTCCGAAATATAAATTAATTGATCTCTAGCTGTTCCTGGAGCCTTTTGACAAGCTACGCTCAGCAATAGAAGCGCACACACCGTACTCGCCACCAGGCATTGAAATCGGTTTCCAGAAACGGGTGGATCGTTGGTCATAGGCAAAACATTCCTCAAATCAGCAAACAGCAGACTTTACGGCATCCACATGTACAGCATTTGTGTTGTCCCTCCCGTCAATACCTTGAAAAGAGACTGCGTATCGACTTGGGGAAACCTGATAGGCTCAATCTGAGGAGGATCGAATTGCGAGTAGATATTCTGTTGAGTTCCCCCTCCCCTGGTATAGGTCACGACTTTGGCCGCTTCCAATTTCGCTTCTTTTTTGGCCAGATCGAGAGCCTCATCCAGATACCCGATGTCATCCACAAGGCCCTGGTCTCTGGCGATATCGGCGGTAAAAATCCGGCCATCCGCTAACATACGAATGTGCTCCTTGCTCAATCCGGGTCTTCCCTCTTCAACCACCGCAAGGAACTGCTCATACAAATGATCAATCGCCCCTTGAAATATTGCCCGCTCTTCATCATTCATCGGCCGAAACGGAGAACCCATTGCTTTCTTCGGACCCGAAACTATCGCGGCTGGTTGAACCCCCACTTTTTCCAACAGACCCTCGGCATTCATTGTTACCATAATAACCCCGATACTTCCGGTGATAGTCGAGGGATGGGCAAAAATATGGTCAGCCGCCATCGCGATGTAATAACCGCCGGAAGTACCCAAATCCATTATAGAGGCAATGACCGGTACTGAGCGTTTTTTCTTAAAGACTTTCAGCTCATGATAGACCAAATCTGATGCGGTGACCGATCCTCCTGGAGTATTGATTCGAAGGACGATGGCTTTGACGTGTTCATCCTTTTCAGCTTTGGTCAATTCCTCTTTGATTCGTGCGGGAAGACTGGGTTCCTCCAAGATACCCGATGATTTGCCTGTCGTGAGCATGCCAGAGATATCAATCAACAATACCTTATCCTCTCCTTCACCAGACAGAGTGGCTTCATGGAGTTTTCCTCCACCGGGAAGCAGATCGATGTGAATGCACCCGCTGACCAAAAACAGAATAAGAATCAGGAAGCCACGAGTCATTATCATTATCCACGGCCTTTCATCATTTCCAAAAATTGTCCAAATACATACGATGAGTCATGGGGGCCTGGAGAGGCTTCAGGGTGATACTGAATAGAAAGAATCGGACTCTCTATTCCCGCCATTCCTTCACAACACCCATCATTCACACTTCGATGCGTAATTTCCATCCGTCCAACGGCAGAGTCAAATTGTTGAGACTTCAACGTCGTACACCCATCTTCCTTGTGAGGAAGGCCAACGGCAAAATTATGGTTTTGCGAGGTAATTTCAATCTTTCTGGTGCGAAGATCCATGACTGGATGATTGGCCCCATGATGCCCAAATGTGAGTTTATGTGTGTGCAATCCCAAGGATAATCCCAATACTTGGTGCCCCAAGCAAATCCCCAGCAACGGTTTCCAGTCCAAGAGCTGCTTGACGGTTTCTACCGCATAGGGAACCCCTTCGGGGTCTCCTGGTCCATTGGATAAAACGATTCCATCTGGATGCAGCCGACGGATTTCCTCGGCTGTCGTCGAAGCTGGCACAACTCGAACCTGACATCCCAGATCCACAAGGCTTCGTAAAATATTCTGTTTCACGCCAAAATCCATGACCACCAGTTTCAAAGGTGTCTGAGCGATGTCCTGAGGAACAATTGATGATTTACCACGAGGCGAGTCCATCACGATGGATCGCTCGGTCCATTCGTAAGCCTCCGAACAGGTGACCTCTCTAACCAAATCACGTCCAATCAGGGAGGGAACGGCCTTCGCCTTTTGCCGTAAGGCATCGTCATCGAAACTTAAATGGGAAATGACTCCCATTTGTGAGCCGTGATCACGGACATGACAGGTCAGAGCTCTGGTGTCTATCCCTTGAATCGCCACAATACGATGCTCAATTAAGTATTCCTCGAAGGATTGCCTGCTTCGCCAATTACTCCGACAACTGGCTGCTTCACGCACAATAAACCCTTCCGCCCAGACGCGATGGGACTCATTATCCTCCGGGGTGACCCCATAATTCCCGATTTGGGTGGAGGTCATCAGGACGATCTGCCCTTTATATGAAGGGTCGGTTAAAATTTCTTGATACCCCGTCATGGCAGTATTAAATACCACTTCTCCAAGGGTTTCGCCTTCGAATCCGAGGGCACGTCCTCGGAATATGGTTCCATCGGCTAACGCTAAAACTGCGGGCTTCATGGTCTTTCCTTTATCATCTTCTCATTTCCGTCGTACGACCAAGAGTAATTATGATCGAGCAGCCATGGAGTGGAAAAAGAGAATTTTCCGAACCTTGACAATAAACAGTGAGGCCGCCAGACCAAAATTCACCAAGTGACAACCTCGCACAATCATATGAAGGCGAAAAAATTTCGCATAGGCGATATCTTTATCCTCTTTCGAGACCGCCGCAAAGGCCTCTTCCTGTAAAGCCATGGCTTGGGGACCAAGGACCACAAGAATGCTAAACGTTATGAGAGCCATTCCAGCCAGAAGCCACCATTCCACTGAAGGGACGGCAAACATCTCGGAGGGATTTTTGCCAAATGCCAGGAATCGAATCCCGGCCACCACACTCAACAAAAGCAAAATCCAAACATTCATCAAGACAAAACCATCAAAAACTCTCCGTAAAAAATGCCCAGCCGGTTCCATCCCGAAGGAATTAAATACAGCCGGAATCACCAACCCAATTATGACAACCAAACCGCCAACCCATAAGATTAAGGCGCATAGTTCAAAAAGAAAACCCACTACCCCCCAATTGATCCGCTTCATACGCATGAATTAACGGGCATCATAGACAATCTTGCCATCAACCAATGTCATCTTCACTTTTCCCTTCACTTTCCAACCCCCAAATGGCGTATTCTGACTTTTTGATAAAAATTTGTTGGGATCCACCACCCACTCTTCCTGAGGATCAAACACCACGATATCCGCATAGTCACCTGGTCGAATGCTTCCAACAGGCAGATGAAAGAGCTGAGCAGGAGATCTGGTCAACTTCTCAAGTGCCTGCTCAAGTGATAATACCCCCTCATGCACTAAGCGGAGGGTTAAGGGAAGAGCGGTCTCAAATCCCACGATCCCAAACGGCGCCGTATCAAATTCCAATTGTTTTTCTTGAAGAGCATGGGGGGCATGATCGGTGGCAATGACATCAATGGTTCCATCAACTAATCCTTGCTTAAGCGCTTGAACGTCTTCATCCGTTCGCAGTGGTGGATTCATTTTAGCATTGGAATTATAACAGCGAACGGCTTCTTCAGTAATGGAAAAGTGATGAGGACAGACTTCTGCGCTCACCGGTAACCCCTGTCCTTTGGCATGACGGACTAGTTCCACCGAACGGGCGGTGCTCAAATGGGCCAAATGCACATGGACTCCCGTAAGATCTGCCAGAGCCAGGTTCCGAGCCACCATTACCTCCTCTGAGGCATCGGGAATCCCAGGCATCCCGAGTTCGGTCGACACCATGCCCTCGTTCATACATCCGCCATCGGTTAAGTGCAGGTCTTCGCAATGGTCCACAACAGGAATTCCAAAAGCCTTGGCATACTCCAACGCTCGTCGCATGACCAAACTATTCATCACGGGCCGTCCATCATCCGAAATGGCTACACAGCCGGCCTCCACCAACTCACCAATATCCGCAAGTTCTTCTCCTTCGGATTTTTTGGTGATTGCACCGATTGGGAACACTCGTGCTTTACCGGCCTTTTGTCCTTGGGCCAACATAAATTTGGTAATGGCCGCGTTATCATTCACGGGCTGCGTATTCGGCATACAACAAATAGTCGTAAACCCTCCGGCCGCAGCTGAGGCTGCTCCTGTCGAGATGGTTTCCTTGTATTCAAAGCCGGGTTCCCGTAAGTGGCAATGCAGATCGACAAGGCCAGGAGCCACAATCCATCCATTGGCCTCAAAAATGGTGATCGATGAATCCTGACTAAGGGGGTTCGTCAGTGGAAACCCGACTTCAAGAATGTTTCCATCTTGAATGAGTACATCTGCACGTCCATTCACGTGGCCAGGGTCAATCACGATTCCCCCTTGAATACACAGGAGATGAGAAGTGGTGGGATGTTGTCCGGTCTTTTTGGTCATGTTGTCCGATCATTCGTTAAGGGTTGAGCGTTCACCAGATCCTGACAATAAATACATAAGGGCCATTCGCACAGACACCCCATTGGTCACTTGATCCAGAATTACCGCGACCTTGCTATCAGCGACGGAAGGCGAAATTTCCACGCCACGGTTCAGAGGACCGGGATGCATCACAATGGCATCCTGTTTGGCGAGTTTGAGTCTTTCTGGGGTCAAACAAAACAGTTTGGCATATTCCCGAAGGCTGGGAAGTAACGCCTGCCCCAACCGCTCACGTTGCAAGCGTAGCATGATAATCACATCCGCTCCGATTAATGCCTCATCTAGGTTGTAAAAGACGGTCACACCGAAATGTTCGAGGCCGATGGGGATCATGGTTGGTGGTGCCACGACTCTCACCTCCGCCCCGAGTTTGGTCAGAGCAAGAATATTGGAGCGAGCCACGCGGCTATGCGCAATATCGCCAACAATTACTACCATGAGCCCCGAGATGCGACCTTTTTTTTCTTTTATGGTAAAGACATCCAAAAGTGCCTGAGTGGGGTGTTCATGCCACCCATCTCCCGCATTAATCACCGATGATTTGACCGAACGCGCAAGGTTTTCTGCGGCACCAGGAGATGGATGGCGCAGCACAATAATATCTGCCTGCATGGCTTCAATATTTCTGGCGGTATCGACTAAGGTTTCGCCTTTCACCATACTGCTGGTAGAAGGCGAAAAATTAATGACATCGGCACTCAAACGTTTAGCAGCCAATTCAAAAGACGTTCGCGTACGGGTACTAGGCTCAAAAAACAAATTCACCACCGTTTTCCCACGCAAAGCGGGAACTTTTTTAATATCCCTCCCCCCAACTTCTTTCAGGGATTCGGCTGTCGTCAGAATCAGTTGAATCTGCTCGGCTGTTAAGGCCGCAATAGTTAATAAATCTTTGCGTTCTAAACCCATAATTACGGTGTTAAAATGGATACCCGATCATCCTGTCCTAATTCCTCAAAAAAGACCTGGACGTTTTCTTCCCTGGCAGTCGGAATGCTTTTCCCGACATAATTCGCACGAATGGGAAGCTGTCGATGCCCACGATCGACAAGCACAGCCAATTGAATTTCTGCAGGCCGCCCCAAATCCATCAACCCGTCTAAGGCGGCCCGAATAGTTCGTCCCGTAAACAGCACGTCATCGACCAGCACAATTTTCAAATTGGATATATGGAAGGGAATTGTCGTTTTTCGTATTTCCGGCTGATCTTTTCGAATGGAGAGATCGTCACGGTACAACGTGATATCCAACTCTCCAAGAGGCACGTCCCGTTTTTCGATTTGCTGGATTCTGGCCGCAAGTCTCTGGGCGAGAAATACTCCGCCTGTGCGGATCCCCACCAAAGCTAACCCTTCAATACCTTTGTTCCGCTCAAGAATCTCATGACTAATGCGCGTTAAGGTTCTGGACATTTCCTGACCATCCATTAAGAGACGTTCGTGGGGTCGTGGAGAAGTGTTCATCTTAATGGACCGCTATCACGCCTCATCAGGACAAAAAAAACCCTTCTCAGAAGAACATGAGAAGGGAACACATGAAATGGCCAATTAGTGGCCGGCATCTCTTTTTCTCCTTACCCACCTCACCGGATGGGTTTTAAAGGTTTCCCCATACTATTCGCGAAAGGTTCCGCTGTCAAGATCGGAAAAGGCATGTTCATCCAGAGGAGCAACCAACATTTAAAATATTATGGTAGGGATCCTTGAAACAAATTCGGAGCAGGATTGTGAATAATCCAGGCTGTCAGTTCAGGATTCAACCATCCATGGGGAAGAATCGTTTGGTGAATCCGGAAGGGAGGCAAAGTAGATCCTGCGGCGGAATGGAGAATCTGAAGCCCTTGGCTCCGGAGGTACCCTTCCAGAACAGGGGGACCGGCCACGCACCCGACACTACCCTCAGAAAGAGAAGTCTTTAAAAACTTCACCCAAGAGTCGATCATCGTGTGATTGGAATAATCTGAAAAAGGAATCCAGAGAAAAATCCAATCATATCTGGTCGGCAATGTTTCCAACATGTGCCGCTCAAAGGGTAAAAATTGAAAATTTGGGAACCACGCCAACCGATCCATCCTGGAAAGCCTATTCCAAATAGATTGGGCATGTTTTTGCGCAAAATGTGGCCACTTGTACCAAACCGTATGAATTTGAAATTCCTGGTATTGAAGACACGAACCCAATCCTGCTTCGCAAAGTGAAAGCAAGACCTCTGTGGCGTTAGATCTGGCGCGAAAGAGGTCTTGGTGTTCTTCAAGAAAATCCTCTAGAAAATCAAAAACAAAAGGTTGGCTTTCTTGTTCGCCAATCATTTCAGACTTCTGTGGATAGAGGAGGACAGAGGAGAAGGCTTCCACGGGAGTAAGTAGCGGCATCCTCATGGGGAAGGCGTCCCGCCAGGTGCTCTCGAGCGGTTGACAAGAAACCGAATGGTTAAGCTTGGATAGCTGCCAGGATGGTCTAATGGTCAATTTCTTTCGTTCGCGGCCGTCAATCAACCATAAACCCTCGGTCGTGACTTCCACTCCCCGATTGTCGGAAACCGGAAGACCTGATTCGGGTATTCGGTTAAACGATAGGCCAGAGGGATCATCCCACCATGTGACTTTTTGAACCATCTGGTTTCGGACCGTGACGCAAAGATGCTGTTCCTCATCCATATACCGAACTGGGAAGGCAGACGCTGGAAGCCAGTGGACTTCATGCGACCGTTCAACATCCAAAAACACTTCCAGCGGGGATTGGCTGGAAGAAACGGAAGGGGTAAAAAAGAGGCTGAAGAGTCTGAACGCTGCTTCGGAGGGATATACCGGAATACCGCTGTAGTGCAAGGGAAGTGCCCCGTTGATGTTTTGATCGTCGTAGAGACCTCGGATGAATTCGAAGGTCGCACTACCGGTTCCCGGCAACAGGGATAAAAACAATTCCACCACTGGCAGGTAATCTATTCGACTCCATTCCATCCGGCTCATACATGACATGAACTTTGCTTCTTCAAACGATCCACTTGGCAAGACATAAAAGGCGTCTTTAACCTGGCGAATCGTGGCTTGCCCGTCACCATGAAGGACGACATCCTCATCACGATAAAAAAAACGGACCATCGCCAGGTCGGAATTCAAGGATCGGGCTGCCATCTGACGCAAGTCGTCCTGCGTGATCCGTTCCCAACCTTGCCTCCGAGATAAATCCAGGGAAATGGTATTGACCAATCCTTCCGGTTTAATCCCGACCCATTGTCCCCAATCCAATCGTAGACGGGCAGATGCCAGGGAGAACCCACCCGATGGCTTTTGTTCCCACAAACATTCATGGAGGGGATTTCCATCTGGATCTACCAGAAGAATCCGTTGCCCATGCTTGCCATAGAACACACAATGACCAGTGGGTTGCTCTATGATCTGTCCACCAGCCGACTTCCATTCCTGTCTATAGATCTGATTGGCAGAAAAACGTAGGGCTTGTGGATGATCCAATATGCTTTGAAGGTTCATGATGAGGAATGAGAAATGTCAAAAGGCAGATCGTCTCTGAGAACAAAGATCCAAAACGGGATCATTGTGAGAGAAATTGTTGGGACCACGGCATCGAACCGATCGGGCTCTTACTCCCGGATTTGACCGGAACCGTAAACAACGTATTTGGAACAGGTTAAATCCTCTAACCCCATGGGACCACGAGCATGGATACGGGTTGTGCTAATCCCAATTTCGGCCCCTAACCCAAACTCATAGCCATCGTTCAAGCGCGTCGAGGCATTGATCATCACGGTACTGGAATCCACCTCTCGCAAAAATCGTAAAGCCCGATCATAGTCATTAGTCAGAATAGAGTCCGTATGGCGGGAACCGTATTGATGTATGTGATCCATGGCGCTCTCTATGTCCTTCACCACTTTGATCGCCACAATTAAGGATAAAAACTCTTTCCCGAAATCGTCATCCTGGGCGGGCTTGGCCTGAGAAAGGATCTGACAGGTTTTCGGACATCCACGTATTTCGACCCCTGCCTCAATATACTCATCGGCCAACGGTGGCAATATTTTCTTAGCCACTTTCTCATGAACCAAAAGTGTTTCCATGCTGTTACAGGTGGAGGAACGTTGAACTTTCGCATTAAAACTGACTCGTTGGGCCATGGCCAGATCCACATCCGAATCTACATAAATATGGCAAACCCCTTTGTCGTGCTTAATCACCGGGATGGTGGCATGCTGAGTGACCGTGTCCATTAGCGTATTCCCACCGCGAGGAATGATGAGATCAACAAACCGGTGGCTTTTGAGTAGAGCAAGAACAACCTCACGGTCAGTCTTGTCGATAAAGGTAATCGCTCCTTCTGGAATTCCTGCCTTTTGGGCCGCCTCCTCCAGAATGGTCGCAAGAGCCAAATTGGAATGGTGTGCCTCGGACCCTCCACGTAGCACACAGACATTGCCGGATTTGAGACAGAGAGCAGCCGCATCAGCGGTCACATTGGGACGAGATTCATAGATAATCCCGATCACCCCAATCGGCACACGCACTCGACCGACTCTCATTCCATTGGGTCGTTGCCAGAGCCCCATCGATTCGCCAACCGGATCCCGCAATTGCGCAATCTCGCGAATGTGTAATGCCATATCGGCAATTCTGGATTGTGTCAAGCGAAGCCGATCCGCCATGGCAGTTTGTGAGGAATTTTCTTCGAATGCTGAAAGATCTTTTTGGTTGGCCTCAAGAATCGCTTCCTCTCCAGCCTCTAAGGCATCAGCCATGGCCATTAACGCTGCATTCTTTTTCATGGCAATCAACCCACTCAATGGGCGGGCAGCCTGTTTGGCTCGTTGAAGTAAGGGTTTCAGGTATTCCTCTGGGGAGATTTCTTCTTCCGCTGAAACTTCAATATCATTTTGAGATTCATCTGTTGGCATAGTCTTATGTTTTTCCATGGTAGAAGCCTGTGGCGGATAAACGAGGTGACAATATTATGAGCGGAACAGTGTTGAGAATACCTGGCAGTTCCAAAAACCGTCAAGGAAGCGAGGTTTGGAGTGGATGTTCAAATGTTTCGTCCTGAATCAACATTAAAATTTATGCAATCATAGATCATAGAGTTGGCTTTGAGCAGCTCATAGATTCAACTGTTAACCTACCTCACCACTTCTGAAGCCATCTGCCGAATTTGCTATCAAGAGTTGACGCTCCTTTAGGCAGGAAAACCGGAAAACGCTCATTTTTCGAAATCAGTCCCGAGCCTATCCCAGTCCCGGTATAAGTAGACAAGAAACGGTTTCCTGAAATGCCTACCGACAGCTAAAGCACAATGAATGGTGCAGGATATGCGCATCGACTTGAAACCCGGAGGCAGATGGTAGATCAATACATACAACCCATTTCTATGATAAAATATCTTTTGACTCCGAAAGGGGAAGGGATGTCATCATGGTAAAAGGAAAAGTAGCCCATCTTTCGTTCCCGGCACTCACATTCATTTCGTTCAGTTTATGTCTTTTTCTCTTCCCATTGGAAAGTTCGATGCTTGAGGCAGCTCTGAATGCCAATGAAGACGTGTTGTCCGCTGGGGATCTGCTGATACCAACGGACAATACGACCATAAAAAAGCCTATTGACGTAAGAAAGCCACAAGGTTGGGAGAAAAGGTTATTGGGAGAAACATATTCTCAAAATACTTTTCAAAATAACCGATTTCAATCGCAAAATAGCTCTCTGCTTCACCTGAAATCCCCAGGAAAACTGCCAGGCATCGAATTAGGAGTCGAAATGCATAGCATTAAGGCTTTTGAATCCATTATCCCCTCAGAGAATTTACCAAAAGGTCTGGATCCCAAGCAGGATAAACCTCTTCTTCTTCCTCCCTCCATCAGTAGTCCGGATTACAATGGAGGATTCATTCGGTTCACCTGGTAGTGAAAATTGCTTCAACTCACCAACATAAGTCTCCGAATAACCCGAAAGCAAAGTCAGAATGGCCTAAAAAAATCAGCTCCTAGGAATTCTCCAAAACAGGAAAAAGTTGCGGAACTGATTGGAAAAGGAAGAATCCTTTATGGTATAAAAACAGGTCGAAGTTAAAGGTTCTATGAATGTGCCGAGGTAGCTCAGTTGGTAGAGCACAGCCCTGAAAAGGCTGGTGTCCGCAGTTCGATTCTGCGCCTCGGCACCACGAAAACAAAAACTTCCCCTGTTCCCTCGCCTACTCACATGAAGCTCATAACCCTCCTTCCAATTAGATCTCCTCTCAATGTTTCTGGGTCGTTGTTGATTCTTCTATTCTCCCTGGGAATGCTAGGGCCTCAAGCCCCATTTGCCGATGAAGGTAATGGTAAGCAATTGGCCCAAGCCTCTTCTCAACCTTCCCCTCTCCCAAAAACCAGGACTGTTGTTGCGGACTTCTTGATGATCGATGGCGCGTTTTATGTGGTTCGTGGGGAACGTGGAGAAATTCGAATAGAAGTCACCACGGAAACTCAAGTGACGGAGTCATTCACCTTTGGCGATCGCATAAAAGCAATTCTCTTACCAAACGACAAGGCAGTTGCCATAACAAAAGCCCAATCAGGCGAACCGATTGGGACACAAAGTAGAGTTCCCGGCACCACGTCTCCCCCTCCTCCATCTACTCCCTCTTCAAGCACTAATAAGCCAGAACCGACAACTCCCCCTACAACTGTGTCACCGAATGTGCGGATCATTATTGCCGACATCCTAATGGTGGATAAAAATTTTTATATCATCAGAAGCGACTATGGAGAGATTCAAATTGAAGTGACACCCCAAACCAAGTTATCAGAATCCTTCGAGTTTGGGGATCGAATCAAAGCAAGAGTTACCCCACAGGATAAAGCATTATCCATTGTTCGTGCGACTCCCGATGAATCCCCCGGCATTCGGTTGGAAGAAGGGCTTTTACCCTCAACTCCGACGGCACCTTCCATTGTGATTGCTCCAGAATCAGAATCAATTCCTTCCAAAAATGACACATCAACACCTGCGCCAAAGACCCCTCCAAAATTTCGTACGGTTGTGGCCGAGGTTTTAATGATTGATGAAAACATGTATATAGTCCGAGGCGACCGTGGAGAAATTCGTATCGAGGTTACTCCCCAAACATCCATTTCGGAATCCTTTAAATTTGGAGATAGGATTAAAGCCAAAATTTTACCAAATGATATTGCACTAACCATCGAACGCGCCAAGCCAGATGAATCCCTTGGGACCCAAACGCCCTAGAGATCAGATTTAATTTTTCCCAAATGTTCGATCATTTCACCTTCAAAGATCTACATTTGATGGTCCCTGTTTTTGGGGTCACGCCCATGCGCATTAATCTCACACCTGTATATTTTGAAGAGGGAAGAAATCTGGAAGGTCAAGGAATGCGAAAGGACTAAAATAAAGGGAATAATGCCAGAAAAATGTTATCCGAGAGAGGCTGAAGATCAACTGAAATACAACAGAGGAACGAATTAAATATCCACTTGAGACATTTTCCCTTCACGCTTCATAACCTGCTGAAGGATGTTCCGATAGGCTCGAATACGCTTCACATATTTGACAGGCTCCCATCCACGGGCATAACGATGTGGCAGATCCTGGTAATATTCTTTATGAGCCAGGAGGGGAAGAATGCTTTTAAGGTCATCCCACTGATCAGAGTTTTTACCTAGGCGCTTAGCAAGCAATCGAGCATCGTTAATGTGTCCCATGCCGACATTGTAAGCGGCAAGGGCAAAAAACATGCGATCTGGCATTCGAATATTGTCAGGAACCCGTTTTTGCAAATAGGATAGATAACGGGCTCCACCGGCAATACTTTTTGAAGGGTCAAGCCGATTTTTGATTCCCAGATCCGAGGCAGTGGACCGTGTAAGCATCATAATTCCCCGCACCCCTGTGGGACTAACTGCCTTGTGGTTCCATTGAGATTCTTGATAGGCCATGGCTGCTAATAACATCCATGAAATCCCTGATTTTTTCTCAGCCTGCTGAAATTCTTCCCGATAGGAAGGAAGCCTAGTCTCAATATGGCGCAAAAAGGTCTTTACCTCATACGACGGCAGCTTCGTTCCTAATTGGGCGGTCCGCTCCTGATGGGAGAGGTAATTTCGATCATGGTGGGGAAGCTCCCAAAGGATCAACAGCCCGAGCAATAAGACCAGGACCAGACTGATTTGTTTACCAACCTGTTTGATCGTTTCCATGATCATGATTATTCCTTCCGTGTCTTCAACGAATTGTCATTCCAAATTTCAATTGGGGTTTTTATGAAAGAAGATCCACGTCGGATTACAGGAATAATATGATGGTGGCATAAAGAGATGAATTAGGCAAGAAGAGTTTTTCTTATTTCCCTTTATAAGAGACGAAATCAAATACCTTTCTGTTGGCAAGGATTATGTAAGGGGTTAGGTTTAGGGTCTTTCCATTATAAATAAGAAAATAGGAAATTTGACCATATAACGAACAAGAACCTCCTAAATCCTTTCGGATAATTCAATCTGAATATTAACAGACCCCTGACCCGATTTACTGCCTCTACTTATGTTTTGGCAAAGACTCCGGCATCGCAAGAAAAATACTTAATTTGCTTCAAGGGAATGATGGTGACTTCCTTGGGAGTATCAATTTCAAGAATTTCCATGTCATCGCTGATGGTATGGCGAATCGCGTCCTTGAATTCTAATTCTTTATTATCCACAAAAATGACTTTGACCCAATACTGCACCGTGTACTCCTTTCAATAAAATCTTATGCCATGTGTGCATCTCACGTCAGTGCGACCGAGTTCATAATTGGCCCAACTCATGAGAACGAGCCGTAGCAGCTTCGACGGCATTCATTAAGGTCGCCCGTATCCGCCCGATTTCCAATTGTTGGAGTCCGGCAATTGTCGTCCCACCTGGTGAAGTCACCCGATCTTTGAGTAAAGCAGGATGTTCCCCACTTTCGAGTACCATCTTGGCCGCCCCTAAAACTGTTTGTGCCGCAAGCACCGTGGCAACGGTCCGTGGGATGCCCATCCGCACTCCACCATCGGTGAGTGCTTCAATCACCAGATAGATATACGCGGGACCGCTTCCGCTCAAACCCGTAACGGCATCCATTAAGGATTCTTCCACCGTGACCACTCTGCCCACCGATTCAAATATGGATTGAGCCAGCAGAAGATGCTGGGAGGGAAGACCTGAACTCCCGGCTAAAGCCGTTACGCCTTCCTGAATGACTGCCGGGGTATTGGGCATCGCACGAATTAGAGAAACATTTTCCCCGATATGCTGTTGTATGCGAGCCAACGGATAGCCTGCTGCGACAGAAATCACTAAATGCTTCGGAGAAAGCTGATCTTTGATCTCCGAAAGCACGATATCCATAACCTGAGGCTTCACACAGAGAACAATGATATCGGCTGACTTCACTTCATCAGCGTTATGAGATCCCACCTGGACTTGAAATGTCTTTTGGAAATGTTCTAATCGGATTGAGGAAATATCGGTCACAGAAATATTGGCAGGAGACGCAAGGTTGGCTTTCAAAATGCCGGTCACCAATGCCTCACACATATTACCTGCTCCTAAAAATGCCAACTTTGGTGACTGTGCCATGCGCCGAGTATAGCCGGAGACTGATAGGGGTTCAACTTATCCCCAGGTAATATTAATAAAATCCTTCAGTCTGCGTATTCCCAATCAAAACCATTGAGGACTTTTTCTGTAACGAATATTGATATCGAGTAACTAACTTTTTCAATAAAGCCTCTGCATGTGGCAGGACGATCAGCAGCTTGCCAAAGCAACCTGGTCAAAAGTTTTCACGACGACATTGGGTTGCCCCTTGCTTAATGTGAGGGGTATATTAAAAAATCCTGGAAAATTCGTTTAGAAACATTTGTTTCGTCCCTATTTCGCCTACGTTGCCATCCACAATGGTCAAAAATTAGAAGCCAAGGAGGTAAGGTATGAAAGCCTGGCCTGTTTTCCTGATTTTCGCAATGTTGTGGGTTGATGGCACTCAATCCGACGCCCGGCAGATTTCTCCGACCACTGAGCAAAAAACCAAATTAGAAACCGCTCAGATTGTGTTAGTCGAGGTCCTCGCCTTAACAGAAAAAGGGAGGTATGATGCCCAGCCCTTGACTGCCACAGTCAAGAAGCGTTTTGAAGAAATGGGGTATGCAGTCACAACCGAAAGGTCTCAGCCGTACGATGTGGAAGTGAAAGTAAAATGTGAAGAACAAAAAACATTGACCGGCACCTCTCCCAGCGGCGGGGACGTGGACCTGGCCGATGCGCCTGATCGGCTCTGGAAGGGGCCAGCCTGTCTGTTGACCTATTTCCTCCAACAGAACGATTTTCAATGGAAAAAAGAGGTCCGCACGAACTTTGCTGATGCCAGGCAGGCCGCCCAAGAGGCCCAAGTTGACGATGCCGGGAAATATGCGATGGAGCATCTCAACCAAAGGCTTATGGAATTTGACTTCCCTGTCCTGCTCTCTGCCGAGTGGGGCCAAATTGATCGCCTGCTCAAACTGCTGGATAATCCCAACACACCCAAATTGCGGAAGGTAAAAATCCTTTCGGTCCTCAGTGACGCCCATGCGGAAGAAGCGCTTCCGCAACTGACCAAACTCCTCGAGTCCACGGACTTACAGCAAGAAGCCATCAATGCGCTCTCGGGTGCCGGAATCGAATCTATTCCATTACTCATCGATTTATTCCAAACCAGTCGTCAATCGAATCTGCGGGCCGAAGCGGCGAAAGCCTTAGGGATTATTGCTTCCAAGTCGGGAGATCCCCGCACAATTCCCCCCTTGGCGCATTACGTTTCCGAAGTGTTACCTCATATAAAAACCTCAGAAGATATTAATTTCCCCTTGCTCACCGAAGTGGTCTGGGCAATTGGAAAATTGCGATGGGGCCCCTCGATCAAGCCGATTTCGGAACTACAGGATAAAGTGTGGTTGATTCATGACAATTCGAAAGAAATGGCCGAATTGCGAGAGGCCACTAGTTGGGCCTATAAGGCCATAGCGTTACAGGATGCTGCGATGTTGCAAACTTATTAATCATAGGCTCGACAATTCTGAGAAATTTTTGACGATTTCCTGTTAACCAAGTCATACACCATGAGGGTCATGATGGTTGGGAATTTGCGATCATACGCAGTTAACACTTCACATTGTACAGTGGGAGGTCAGGCATGAGGGCATGGGCAACATGTGGATTCATTACCATAGTTTTGCTCGTTGGGCTTTTCGGCTCAGAGGGCTTGGCCAGGCGGACGTATCTCGACGCAGACCAAAAAGCGAAACTCGACGCCATTCAAACCATTCTGATTCATGTCCTGGCGTTGACAGAGCATGGGAAAGTAGATGGGACCGTCATAGAAGATGTTGTACGACAGCGATTGGAAGAATTGGGGTACACCGTCGTGACCAGTCGGGATGTTCCATACGATGTGAGGGTAAACGTCAAATGCGAGGAACAAAAAACATGGTCAGGAACCACTCGGGCCGGCGGCGATGCCGACCAAATCGGGTCCCCCTCCCGTCTTTGGAAGGGGCCGGCCTGTCTTTTTTCCTATCAGTTGGATGGACGAGACCTGGGTTGGTACAAAGAAGCGCGAACCAAGTTTGAAGATTCCGGCCAAGCCGCCCAGGCCGCGAATGCACCACAGCCCGGTCCCTATGCCATTCAAGAATTAGCCAAGCAAATTCAAGAATTCGATTTCCCCGTTATGCTCGCTGCGGAATGGGGACATAATACCCGACTTTTCAAGCTCCTCAATAATCCTCAGACACCAAATAAACGAAAGATTAGAATCTTTTCCTTAATGCCTCAGGTGGAATCCCAACAATACATTCCCTTACTGAAAGAACTCATCCAAGATCCTGAAATAGCGGAAGAAGCTATCGTGGCCATGTCCAGCGCGGGAAGCGAAGCTATTCCCCTCCTGACAGAAATTTTTCACACCCAGACGGACTCGGCGATTCGAGCAGCCGCAGCCAAAGGGTTAGGGGAAATTGCCTCGCTAACCGGAGATCCCACCATCACCCCCCCCATGCTTGCCTATGTTGTTGAGAATCTTTCACACATCAAGACATCTTCGGACATCGATTTTCCCGTTATGACTGAGGTCGTGTGGAGTTTAGGCAAACTGCGAAATGCAAAAGCTGTTGCCCCCATTTCTGAGCTGGAAAACAAAATTTGGGTGATTCATGACAATTCGAAAGAAATGGCCGAACTGCGGGAGGCCACGAGTTGGACCTATAAACAAATCGAAATGGATTCGCAGATCCAGTAGCCCTGCTCATCTTGAGCCTTATCGGCTGACGTTATGAAACCGGTTCTCCCTCAGCCCCCAGAGATTTGGGTGCTCCTTATCGTACTCATGATCCCATATGCGGGAAACGGCCTGGCGCAAGTACCTGGAGAAATTGGGGGGATGGATCGCCTGGAGCAGCAAGCTGAAAATGCTATTGCAAATGGTGATCCTGAAGGCGCCGCCCTCTCCATTGGAAAGGCCGCGCTCATGGCAAAAATTCTCGCTCAAAAGGAAGAACACCAACAGACTCGCTTGCTGTATCAGGCGGAAGAAACCCTCTTTAGAGGCCAAGAACAGGGCTATCGTGCTTTTGCCCTCTTTGAACGAGCGGGCGGTCAGCCACCGGCCTCCAAGGGTGTCTGTCAATATCTTTCCCATGCTGCTGAAAAGGTGAAACAATCACAGAATGATCTCAAAGCCTTGGCGGATTTCACCAATGAATTGTTGAGGGATCGTCAGCAAAGGCACATCGGAAAGACCCAAGAATGGGAAAGACTCCTCCAAGGCCTGGAGCAAGACTTGTCCTGTTAGCCTTTAATCGGCCTGACCAGCTAAATTCATCTACCGCAACAAAAAATTTTTTAAAGAGATCAAGAAGACTGTGTGTTAGCGAGAACAGGCGTTGGGAACGCTCTGACTCTGTGACGAATCCGGTTCGGCACTGAACATGGATTGAGTAAGTAGACGGGCGATTTTCTTGGAGATGACGTCCTGCATGACTTTGCTGGCACGAATCCGCGCTTCCTTTTCGGTCACATGCCCTTCCCGTCCCGTCTCTGAAATCACACCGATGAGTCGATGCGAAGGGTTTTCATAGATATCGATATCGCCACACCAGCGCACATATTTGAACAAGGGATCCGGCAAATTTACCGTCCAAAATCTTCCCTGCCCAACAATAGCCAGGTCCGCAATCTCAGAGGGCTTTGAACTGGCGGGACTGCCTAATAAGCCTTCTTGCTTGAGCCCCTCCAATATCGCTCGTTCAAGGTCATCATGGTATTCTCCCTCAATAGCCACCGAGATGAGCAAATTTTTGGCGACAAAATCTATAAATTCTCGTTGGATTTGTGAACGGGTATAGGATGAGGATATACCCTCTCCACTGGCCCGAATGACCCGCAAATCCGTGTTCATCACCTTTCGTTGTTGCAGAAGAACAAGAGCCTGTTTATATCCTTGAATGCGATGAAGTTTTTGAGGATGAGATCGACCTTGCGCGACCAAACGTTCAATCGTGGCATCCAGATCACTAAGGCGTTCGACCAGGAGGGTCTCCGTGTGGTGTCGGTCCAAGCCCGCTAGGACGAAAAACTGTTGATCGAGGCTTCTGTACCAGGCATCCAATACCTTGACATTTTCAATGAGCTTGGTTGTCGTCACCTGAGTCTCCTGATCAATTCGCAAGGTCCGATGCGTCGAAGATTGATTATTTGTTTCGGTCAGGGAATACGATTCCTGATCCAGGGACTTGGCTTGGACGTTAGCAGAAAATATTCGTGCCACTGCCGCATACGCACGTTTTTCCGCCTGGTCACGGGTAGACCCTTCCCCCATTCCGACTAAATACCGATCGGCAGGATAGGCCTTCTGTGGGGTCAGGATCCATTCGGGAGGAGGTGGCGTATTTCCAAACCAGCATCCGGACAATATCAGAGCACCAATGAAGGGAAGAAAATATTTGACCCACATCACAAAAATCCTTTTATTCCGAATACTGCCGGAGCAACAACCGAACCTCTCCGCTCCGAAAATCCAGTTGGTCGGTATTCGGCTGTCCAATGACCCGTCCCTGCCGATCAACCGCGTTCACCATGAGGTTATAGGATCCCGCTGGAATCCACAGGCGGGTTAAGTGAATTTCTCCCGGCAAAGTCCGCCATGAGCGGATATCGGCTTCTTCAGTCATTAGCACGAAAATTCGAGCCAGAATAACCGCGACGAGCCCAACCCAATCTTGTGAATTTTTGGATACCGCGGACCGGGCGCCGATTCCTATTCCTTCCGCCGCTGCCATTTTTATGGCGGTTCGAGCCACAGCCCTCAAAACCAGAGTGGCATACTCGTCATCCAAATTCTTTTCTGCGACGGCATCAATATCGTACACTCGTTGGGAGCGCGCGTCGAAGGTCGTCGTTCCATCCGTCAGTTGGATGGTGCTGTAGGCAATCTTCGTATGTTGTGGAACGAGCCGAGGTAGGGCCACACGAGCAATTTGCCCGTGGATTCCATAGATCAGCGCCTCTCCTTCTCTGTTTGATCGTGTGCTTTGTCCTCCGACCGATTTAGCCAAGGCAACCAACGCCAGCGCATCCAGGCTAATGGGCACGTCTATGAAAAGATCCTCTTTTTTGGGACTTCGACCATGGTAGCTCACCACGATCAGTTGAGCCATATCGGCATCATAAGGTAGGGGGACCTCATCGACCATTTCAAGATATTTCGTTCGATACTCCTCAAGATCTTCTGACAAATGGAGAATGTCGGCTACCCGCATCAGGTCTGTCTTCAGACCATCCGGGAGTGGCATCTTGGACCAGGACTGAGTCTCGTCATAAATGGTTTCTGCTTTGCGATACGCCACATAGGCATTATTCAGATCCCCTGCAATTTCATACAACACCCCGGTCAGATAACGGGCAAACGGATCCTCCTTGTACGCATCGCCTTCTACCCGGTCACTCAAAACATTGAGCCGGTGGTCGATTCTGCGTGCTTCGACCAATGCCTCATTCCAATTTTGTAACAACGCATAATTCAATCCCATAATGACGTTGATCAGAACATGTTCAAAGGGCTCCCCTTCAAAAGGAAGTTGGGTCTCATTGATGAGAATCGCCGAAGCCTGATCCCGGAGCCGTGTTGTATACAGTTCCTCAACCAGTAGATAGGCTTCTTCCAAGACCGTGTTGCTCTCTTCATACCGACCGGCCAAATGCAGGACCATTCCCTCGTCCATCAGATAAAGAAGCCGGTTTTTACGTCCATAGTCATCTTCGGCTTCTTGAATCAGGGTGACGGCCTTGTCAGGGTTGCCCGCTTTGAGACTGTGGTCGACTTCCTTATAATGGGAAAATGTTCCGTTGCATCCCGCGAGGAGAAAAACAAAACCGAGCAGACCAAGGCGCCACCACGACCAGCAGTTCGCCTCATGGAGCCGACAGGAAAAAGGAGAGATGGGGAAAAATTTAAAACGTTGAGGAAAGGCTGAATGAGGGTTACGCAAGAACCACGAGGGATGAAAATGGCTCACCGGAGGACATTGCGTTAAAACAGCAGACGTTTCCGTTCGACGACTTTTTTGATTTTTTTCTGTCCGTACCAGGATTTCACATTGGTCTCCAAATTAATCAAATCTAAATCAACCTGATAATAGATTCCCTTCACGCCATCGGATTCATCAACAATCGTACTTATGGTTCCCTTCATCATAAAATCCGCTCCCAGTTCCTGGCCTGGGCGTTTCTGAGTATCTTCCCGAGCATGAACGGCTTGTTCCTGGCGTTCCTGGCGAATTTCTTCGCGATCACTTTTACTCGCCACAAATAGCACCCTTTGAGAATTGGTCATTTCCCGTTCCAAATCCGTGATAAAGGTGCCCACATTGATATGTTCCTGGCTTTTGTTCAGAATGGTCCCGACGATGACCGTGGGTACCCGATTAAATTGGGTGGAAAAGTTTTCCAACCAGGGTTGGCTGACCATTTCTTTCATCATCGCTTCCGCAACTAATTTGGAATCGGTATCATTCCACCGACCACTAAAATCGGTCACGAGCCCGGGGTCCACCCTGGTCACCTTTTTTTCTTTTCCGCATCCGCCCAACAAGAGGAGAGAAAGGCAGGGAACAACAATCGCGCAAGATTTGATCATTCGGAGTAAGGGGAGCAAGGTGATTCCTTTGTTGTTGATAAACCAAGAAGGCAAAATGTCGTCACTTAACCAGGATCAAAGACCTCCCGGGCGCTTGGCTTCTTCCTCTTCCAATTTTTTAAAAGCCTTTTCAGCGTTCTTGCGCACAAAATCCCGAACCTCTTCGTCCAGTTCCTGCGCTTGTTGTAACGCTTCTTTCATTTCCGCAAAAGACAGCTTGGTCAACACATAATAGGTGGAGGTCTCGTCGTCCTTGTAACGGTCAATGGGGCGAACTCCATTTAAGGTTACGGCTGAAAAAGTCTTGACCGCTCGTTCTATGTTTTGCTCTTCGGTTGATTTGGTGAAATTCCCCCCGGAAGTTGAAGCGGCATAGTCTTGCATGAGATAGGCCGTATAGGTGCGAAAGGTTTTTGCCAACTCGGCGCGTGCGCGATTTTCAGCCGTTTCCCAAGCGAGTGGTTCATTTTTCACACCGACCACCGCCCCGACACCATAAATAGACTTGGAGTCATCGGCATTCATGACACCCGATCCTTCCTTGACCCAATTGGGAGGACCTCCACATGCCGCAAGCATGAAAGCAAGAAGAGCATACCCTCCGATGCGGAGAACAATCCGACGCATTTCATGGGCTTGTTCAATCATTAGGGTAACCTAACCTTTTTTGAGAAAATTTTTAACAGAGTTTCCTGTCAGACGAGTCAAGAAAATGCTAGCATCGGACCTACAACCTGTCAAGAAAATTGGACTTTTTACCGTCTTACTCTGTCTTACCTCGAATTTTATTCATCATCATTCGAGATATGCAGGAAACCAAGGAGGATGTATTGTGGCTGATGTAACAATTGAAGATGGCATTATCCGGTTGAAAGACCTGGACATTCAGGATGCAAAAGCCGCCAAGGTCCTGGCGGAATATCCGGAAGCCAGATGGGCAGAAATCACCAGGCGTGCGGTAAAGATTGGCCTGGGCTATTTAAAAGGAGGGGCAGAGCCTTGACCCTGCCCTCCATCCTCCAAATGGCCTTACTGCTATTTGGATAATGATGAATGTCACGAAAGGGAAACAACCCTGTCCGGTTTGTTAACGGTACCAGGGTCAGAGATTTGAGGATGCAGCATGGGTTCCTGCTTGCTGGGCATGGGCGATAAACCTGTTTAGCTGATCATCCCCAAGTGAAATAGGTATCTCAACAAGCACGGGATACTCGTTCTGAATTAATTCCTGAAAGTGAGCCTGTTGTTGAGATTGGACTCCTAAGATCGTCCCGAAGGCCTGGACATACTCCCCGTGACCTTGGGCTATTTCTTGAAGGAGCGTGTCATAATTAACCGCCACAAAGGCTTTGGCATGTTCCCCATGTTTGACAAGCCCATCTTCTGTCCACCAGGATTTGCCGGAGGTGGAGGACAAAACATTGGTGGTGGCATCCGAAGTGGTATCGGATGTCGCCTTGATGGAACAACCGGATGAAATTCCCAACAGAAAAACCCCTAATGCCGCGAGACCTTGAAACGTTTTAAAGCCTGGTATCATGATTATTCTCCTTAACTTAATTCATGAACATGACATAGCCGACATGACACTTTACAATTGGATATTCGTCGGGTTGAGAGCATCAAAATTTTGACATTTTTCGTCCTGAAACACAACTCCTGTCTGGTGTGATCTCTCCGAACATTCTTGAGACACACTGAGATAGACATAACCCTATGTTTACCCCTGAGGATCATCTCGAATTAATACGTCGTGGAATTTCCACATTTCAAGTGGAATCACAACTACAGCGTTTGCGTCATGGAGTCCCACCGATCACCATCATCCGTCCATGCCGGGTGAACGATGGTATTATTCAACTTAATCCCGAACACTTCCCGCAGTATCAACAACAATTTGAAGCTGCCCGGCAGGCGGATCGGATCAGTAAATTTATTCCTGCGTCCGGAGCCGCCACTCGTATGTTCAATGACCTCCTCAAATTTTTGTCCGAAGAGGCCTCATCGGAATTCCGTTCCAATCAGACGTCGACTCTTCCCCATGCTGTCGACCAGGCATGGACCCGCTTGCAGGATTTTCCATTTATATCGGACTTAGAAAAGTATTTTCATGGGCAGGGACAACCCCCTCCTACCGATCAGCACACACACGATCTCAACACGATTCTTCAGGCGGTACTGAAAACGCCGGGACTTGGCTATGCCGAATTGCCTAAGGCGCTGCTCTCTTTCCATCGATACGCAGAAGGCCCGCGCACCGCACTGGAAGAACATATTTATGAAGCCCTTAGATATCAGCCCGATCAAATACATACAATTAAAATTCATTTGACCGTTTCTCCTCAATATGAACAGGCCATTGAGGACCATCTCCACACCATCCGACAGACCTTGGCCAGAGAGGGGTGGAAACTCGATTGCACGGTTTCCTTTCAAAAACCGTCAACCGACACCATCGCGCTGGACACTGGCAATCAGCCATTTCGAGCTGAGGACGGCACTCTGGTTTTTCGACCGGG
This sequence comes from Nitrospira sp. MA-1, assembly GCA_032139905.1. Taxonomy (NCBI): domain Bacteria; kingdom Pseudomonadati; phylum Nitrospirota; class Nitrospiria; species Nitrospira sp. MA-1. The sequence goes on along the minus strand of JAQJDB010000007.1, from coordinate 1,625,274 downwards.
AGGGCATGGTGCCCTATTGGAAAATTTGAATGACTACCAGGGAGACATTGTATTCATTTCCAATATTGATAATGTCGTCCCCGACCATTTGAAAGATCCGATCGTTGCATGGAGAAAGGCCTTAGGAGGCTATCTGGTTGATCTTCAACAACATGTGTTTCAACATATCGAACAACTCAGCTCGCTCCCCGCAGATGCAAAAAGTGTTCACCAGGCCGAAGCCTGTATCCTGCAAGACCTCCTTCTCCCGCTTCCCCAATCGTATCGAGAATTGGCACTTCCCGATCAAGCCACATTATTAAAACAGTATTTAGACCGTCCCATCCGGATCTGTGGTGTCGTACCCAATACGGGCGATCCGGGCGGAGGACCATTTTGGGTGGCCCACCCTGAGGATGCCCCATCCAGGCAAATCGTCGAGCAATCACAGGTCAATCCGGATTCGGAAGCTCAGCAAAAGTTGTTTGCCTCTGGAACCCATTTCAATCCGGTTGATATGGTCTGCGGAGTCCGTGACTTTCAAGGCAATCCGTTTAACCTTCTGGAGTTCGTCGATCCCGGAACGGGGTTCATCGGCATGAAATCCTACCAGGGTCGTCCACTCAAAGCCTTGGAATGGCCAGGCCTGTGGAATGGAGGAATGGCGCATTGGATCACCATTTTCGTGGAAATTCCCCGCGCCAACTTTAATCCCGTCAAAACCTTTCTTGATTGGCTTCACCCTGCCCATCAACCTGAGACGAATCAGAAGTAACCACCACTCGCGTGGGTGAACATCCTTTTCGTTTCTCTTTGTTCCTTTCCGATACGTAACAGCACATCCCCCGCACGGGTGGCCGGTTAAGATGAAGAAGTCTCAGACCGAAAGCTAGTGGAGGTCATGACGCCCTGACTGGGCTTACTCATCCCACACCTGGAAAATTTTTATGAATGAACAAGAATTTTTCTCCATTTGGCAAAACTTTGGGTTCCCCTGTAAATCGCATCCCTGGCACGGTGTCGAAATAGGAGCAGAGGCACCATTCACCGTCACGGTTTATGTCGAAATTGTACCCACGGACACCGTCAAATATGAATTGGATAAAAAATCAGGCCATTTGCGCGTAGATCGGCCTCAGCGCTATTCCAATGTGTGCCCCACGCTGTACGGATTAATTCCGCAAACCTATTGCGGTCAATCAGTCGCGGAATTCAGCGCCGGTTGTACCAATCGGCCTGGCCTCGTCGGCGATCTGGATCCATTAGACATTTGTGTCCTGACGGAGAAAAGCATTATCCATGGGGACGTGTTGCTGCAAGCTATTCCCATAGGTGGCTTGCGGATGATCGATGGGGATGAAGCCGATGATAAAATTGTGGCGGTTCTCAAAGGCGATGCCCTCCATGAACAATGGACAGACATCAAAGCCTGTCCGGTTCACTTTGTCGAACGCCTCATGCATTACTTCCTGACCTACAAAGATGCTCCCGGCTCGCAAAAAAAGAATTGCGAAATCACGCATGTCTATGGTCGAGAGGAGGCCCATGAGGTGATTCGTCGGAGTCAACAGGATTACGCCGGCAAATATGGACACATACAGGCCCAACTCGCAAAACCCCGCCACGCTCTTAATTGAGATAACCAGTCCCTCTCAACCCATTGAATTTCCCCAATCTCGTTTTTCAAAAAATGGCAACCAGCTTTCGGTCAGCGACGGTTCTCATATTCATCGCCTCCAATCCTTATTCACTTTCCATCTCTTTATCACGGACTTTCATTCCTACCCTCTTGAAGGAACGAGCCAAGGGCAGCATAATGGGCTTGTCAGCCAATTCGCTGAGAAGACACGTTCTTGGTGGTGTTCTAAAATGCGTAACTAAGGAGGAATAGACCTAATGAGTGAAAATATTGAAACCCTGCAACGATCAACCCGCGTCATTCCTCCCTCCCCCGACATAACAGCCAACGCTCATATTCAGGATTATGAAACCGCGTACATGCAGTCTGTCGTGAATCCGGAAAAGTTCTGGGACGGCATTGCCAAAGAACTTCACTGGTTTTCCCCCTGGAATAAAGTGTTGGAGTGGAATTATCCCTGGGCTAAATGGTTTGTGGGAGGCACCTGCAATATTGCCTACAACTGTCTCGATCGCCATGTCCAAACCTGGCGAAAAAACAAAGTGGCCGTCATTTGGGTCGGAGAGGAAGGTCAGGAACGAATCCTGACCTATGGCGAGTTATATCGGCAGGTCAACAAGTGCGCCAATGGTCTCAAAAGCCTGGGCCTCAACAAGGGCGACAGGGTCATGATTTATCTCCCGAAAATCCCCGAGCAAATCGTTGCCATGCTGGCCTGTGCCCGCATCGGGGTCATTCATTCGGTGGTCTATTCCGGCTTTAGCGCCACGGCGTTGGCCGCACGCATAGAAGCGTGCGAGGCGCGAGTGGTCATCACCGCAGATGTGGGATATGACCGTAGTAGAAAAATACCCCTTAAGCCGGTCGTTGATGAAGCGGTCGCCAAATGTCTCTCAGTGGAAAAAGTCATTGTCGTCCAACGAGAACAATCAGCCTCCCCTCTTCAGGCTCCCAAAGAATTGGATTGGGAGGATTGGCTCAAAGATCAATCACCAAAATGTGAGGCTGAGGCGTTAGACTCCGAAACGCCCTTGTACATCCTCTATACCTCAGGAACCACGGGAAAACCTAAAGGCGTGGTCCATGTCCATGGCGGCTATATGGTGGGTACTTATATCACCACGAAATATGTCTTTGACCTCAAAGATGAAGATGTCTATTTTTGCGTAGCCGATCCGGGGTGGGTTACCGGCCACAGCTACATCGTCTATGGTCCGCTCTTAAACGGCGCCACGATTTTAACGGCAGAAGGTAAACCCGACTATCCCAATCCCGGACGCTGGTGGGATCTCATTGAACGCTATGGGGTATCGATCTTCTATACCACGCCGACGGCTATCCGGCTGCTGATGAAATTTGGCGAGGACTGGCCAAAAAAATACGATCTCTCTTCCCTGAAAATTTTAGGATCAGTGGGCGAACCCATTAATCCGGAAGCCTGGGAATGGTTCCATCGCGTGACGGGTGGCACCAAACCCATCATGGATACCTGGTGGCAAACAGAGACCGGCATGATCATGGTCACACCCCTCCCTTGCGTGCCACTCAAACCCGGCTCAGCCACCCGTCCGTTTTTAGGCATCGAAGCCGATGTCATGGACCGCAAAGGCAATACCGTAGAGCATGGTGGAGGATTCGGCGTCATCAAAAAACCCTGGCCGTCAATGATGCGGACCATTTACAAAGAACCGGATCGTTATCTTTTGTATTGGAATACCATCCCCGGCGTCTATACCGCAGGCGATGTGTGTCATAAGGATGAGGACGGCTATTTATGGTTTATGGGTCGAGCTGATGATGTGGTAAAAGTCGCCGGCAACCGCATCGGGACGGCAGAAGTCGAGAGCGCGTTAGTCAGTCATGAAGCGGTCGTGGAAGCCGCCGTCATAGGCAAACCGCATCAGACCGCCGGGGAACAGATCAAAGCCTTTGTCATCCTGAAGCAAGGGCAGGAGGAAACGCCCGATCTCATTAAAAGTTTGCAGGACCATGTCTTACAGGAATTGGGTAAGATCGCCGTCCCCCGGGAAATTGAAGTGGTCCCCTCGCTTCCCAAAACCCGCTCCGGCAAAATCATGCGCCGCGTCTTAAAGGCCAAGGAACTCGGTCAGGATCCCGGGGATATTTCCACATTGGAAGAGTGAAGCCAGATTACTTCCTTCTTCAATTTTTGAGCAATTCTTTTTTCCTGAGCCCGCTGATTTCTAATCAGCGGGTTGACCACTGCTTCCCTGTATGGAAGCGATCGGAAGCCGAAAAACGAAATTAAAGCTTAAGGTCAGCAAAAGAACCTTGTGCAGCCAACGTATTGAGCGGGATGAATATCGAAGAGGGATGGCGATGCCCATCGAGAATGAGGCCATTCCCACCTTGATCCAAAACCGAATATAGAAATGTAAATAATTCCTGGTAGCGGAGAAACCGTTTAATAGAGTGTCAGAAATATGAGTGCGGCGGACCCCGCCATTCCGTGCATCAATCCTACAAACAACGTGCGGTAGGGAAATGCGGTTGAATGTGAATGTTGATGGTCAGTCTTTCGGTGATTGAGTTTTTCCCGGTGGGATTGGGCATGAAGGTGCGGAGGCTGGTGATGGTGTTCATGAACATGTATACGCTCTTGTATGATTTTCCGTAATTCATCGCCTCCCAGTCCTACCAGCATGGCGCCAACGACCAATTCCAGCCAGTTAGCCAATCGCTCCGGAACCGCAGATTCCGGAAGGAACACCATCGAGCCACACAACAGTAACGTGATAGTGTGACCCAGCCCCCATGTTAGTCCCTGCTTAAGGGTGTGGGCCACACATTGGGTTTTGGTCGCGAGTGTGGCGACAGCCGCCGCGTGGTCGGCTTCCATGGCAAGTCTCCTTCCAAGAAGGAATCCATGCCTCAATAAAATAAACATCAGCGAATGACTTGTTTTTTTGAATTTTTGATCTGTGAAGTCACCCAGTCATACCAGTGTTGAAGTCCCTCGCCAGTAATGGCTGAAAGCTGAAACACCTGAAGTTTGGGATTCACCTTATGAGCAAATTCCAGACATGTTTTGACATCAAAGGTGAGGTGAGGCAGAAGATCGATTTTATTGAGGATCATGACGCTCGCATGCTGAAACATGTGCGGGTATTTTAAGGGTTTGTCTTCCCCTTCTGTGACCGAAAACACGACGACCTTAGCCTGTTCCCCTAAATCAAATAGAGCAGGACAGACCAGATTGCCGACATTTTCAATTAGTACCAGTGAATTGGATGGAGGCTGCAACGTTTCCATGCCTCGTGCCAGCATGTCGGCCTCTAGATGACATCCGGTACCGGTATTTATTTGTACCACCGGACACCCTGCCTTTCGTATGCGCTCGGCATCAAATACGGTTTCCTGATCCCCTTCAATCACCGAAATGGGTATGGCATGCTTCAAATCATGAATCGTGCGTTCAAGAAGTGTTGTTTTTCCTGAACCCGGCGAACTGACGAGGTTGAGGGCCACAATATTTCTATCGAGGAACCACTCACGATTCCGTTCAGCCAGCCGGTCATTTTTCTCTAAAATGGCTTGTTCCAGGTGAACAGTGGTTTCGTGTCCCTGTTGATGGTCATGGTGAGTATCAAGCCCATGCTCGTGATGGTGGTCATGGTCACCATGGGAATGTGAGTGATAGGAATGCGAATGGGCAGTTTTATCGGTAGGCCCGGTTTGCAAGTTCGTCACTCTCGGATTGCCTGAATCGGAGCACCCGCATGTCGTACACATCAGGCTATCACCATGTGTTTCACAAGCAGTTCCTCTCCCGTGAGCCGTGTGATGTCGACAGAACCACACGGACATCGGCCGTAAAGTTGCTCGAGTTCAAAATGCGTTCCACAGGTTCGGCATTCAGCTGTTCCCGGAATTTCAAGGATCTCCAAGTCAGCGCCTTCCACCACGGTTCCTTGACTGACAATGTCGAAACAAAACCGGATGGCTTCGGGCAATACCGCACTGAGTTTACCGATGGCGATCGTCACTCGCCTCACCGGTTCTCCACCAGCCTTTTCTGTGACAATGGACACAATATTTCGAGTGATCCCTAATTCGTGCATGCGAACCGGTCCAGAACAGTGGATTTTCCACTGGGGGTCAGGTCAAAAAGAGCCGTTAAGGGTTCATCCCACAGCCGCTCCGTGAGATCGGCTTTCAGTTTTTCGAGATTGAGAGAGTCTGAAGGCGGTTCCCGATCCGATCCCACCGGCTCCAGGAGGTCGAAAAATTGTGCAGGGACAAATCCATTTTTGAATTCCACGTCAACCGTTCGATCGTAATGGGTGACCCACCAACGAAATTGCATGTGCTGATTACATACAGCAGGTTGGTGAGGCTCGAGTAATTGAAACCGCTTTCGACTCACACACCGTGTCACAAACTCGATGGCATCACGGACACCAGGACCCGGATGGGCGCTGACAACGAATAAACCCTTTCGATCCCATAATTGCTCATGAGACAGAGCCCATCCAGTTGCCTGCATGGCGCAATACCCTACGCATGCTTCCCAAACGGCGTTGCCGCGATGAAAAGCAGGAAGTCCCGCATAGGTCAACCGTTGGAGTTGCCCGTCTTCAAGGATTTCCAGTATTTCAGGAGTCAATAATTTCATGACTATTCTTCTCTAGCAGATTCGCGGCAATTGATCCCCCACCAGCGTATCCACAATTCGTGTACCTCCGAAGGTAGTGGCAAGTATCACGATTCCCGCCGGTGAGGAGTTGACCCTCCCGATGATGGCGCTGTGTTTGCCTAGGGGATGGTCCCGCATGGCCTTAATAAGTTCGTGAGCGTTTTCATAAGGGACCACTGCCACAATTTTTCCCTCATTGGCCAGGTACAGGGGATCAAGGCCGAGAATTTCACAGGCTCCTCGAACGGATTCTCGAATAGGCACCTGGGGCTCGTTGATCTGAATGGACACGTTCGAGGCGGAAGCGTATTCATTCAGGACCGTGGCCAATCCGCCGCGCGTGGCATCCCGCAAACAATGGATCTGGGAACAGACATCCAGCATATGGGAAATCAGATCGTGGACCGGCTGAGTGTCGCTTTGAACATCGGCTTCCAGGGCCAATTCGTTTCTGGCAAGAAGAATGGCCACCCCGTGGTCACCGATAAATCCATTGGTGATAACGGCGTCTCCCGGTTGAGCATTGGTCGCGGCAATGGACACACCTTCTCGAATGACGCCGATTCCTGCGGTGTTAATGAAGAGTTTGTCCGCGGAACCCTTTTCGACGACTTTGGTGTCTCCCGTGACGATGGACACGTCAGCTCGATCAGCCGCATGCTTCATGGCTTCGACAATGAGAGTAAGTGTGTCCAAAGGAAAACCCTCTTCAATCACCAGCCCGCATGACAAAAATAGCGGGCGTGCTCCACTGACCGCCAGGTCATTGACTGTCCCGTTCACGGCCAATTCGCCAATGTTGCCTCCCGGGAAAAATAACGGATCCACGACATAGCTATCCGTCGTAAATGCCAGCCGATCACCATGTTGGAGTAATTCTCTCAACGGAATGGTGGCCTGATCTTCTAAGGTATCGAGAAGAGAATTATTAAAGGTTGGAACCAGCAGGTCCTCGATAAGTGCCCGCATGGCTTTTCCTCCACTCCCATGAGCCATGGTAATCCGTTCATCGTTAGTGGTTCGGTTCAGCATGGGCTTGGTCTTGACGAAAGCAGGTTGAGTAGAAGTGAGCGATTAAGGATTCATCATATTCAACTGATTTTTTAGATTTTCCATTTTCTCACACGGGGCTTTTTGCCGGATGTAAATCTTCTTCAGGAATCCAGCCGTAGTTGTAGTAGGCGGCACAGGCGCCTTCCGTCGAAACCATCAACGCTCCCAAGGGATTCTGAGGAGTGCATGTCGTGCCAAATACCTTACATTGACTGGGTTTAATCACCCCCTTCAAGACTTCACCGCATTGGCAGGACGTGGGGTCAGCAATTTTCAGATTGGGAAGAGGAAATTTTCGTTCAGCGTCAAACGCAGAAAATTCCTCACGGACCCTGACCCCGGAATGATCGATGGATCCTAATCCCCGCCATTCAAAAAACTCTCGCAATTCAAACACCTCTTGAATAGCCTGTAACGCTTGCATGTTCCCATCAGGAGGAACAATCCGTGTATATTGATTTTCCACCTCACAGCGTCCCTCCGCCAATTGTTTAAGCACCATCCAGACGGATTGTAATATGTCCAGTGGTTCAAACCCGGCGATGGTGATGGGCTTTCGATAATATTCAGCGATAAAGGAGTAGGGCTTCGTTCCGATCACCATGCTCACATGGCCCGGACCCAAAAAGCCGTCAAGCTGAAGGTCAGGAGAATCCAGGATGGCCTTGATCGTGGGAATGATCGTGATGTGGTTACAAAAGATCGAGAAATTGTTAATCCCTTCTTCTCTCGCCTGAAGAAGGGTCAGGGCCGTGCTGGGCATGGTGGTCTCAAAACCAAGACCGAAAAACACCACTTCTCTTTCAGGATTCAATCGGGCGAGATTCAAGGCGTCCAATGGTGAATAGACCATGCGCACATCGGCTCCCTCGGCTTTGGCCTGTAGGAGATTTTTCTTGAGGCCGGTCACCCGCATGGCATCCCCGAATGTGGTCATGATCACCTCGTCCCGTTCAGCCAGAGCAATACAGTCATCCACGCGGCCTCGTGGCAGGACGCAAACCGGACAGCCCGGTCCATGAATGAACTCTACTTCCTTCGGGAGCATTTTATTGAGGCCATAGCGAAAAATAGTGTGTGTATGCCCACCGCAGACCTCCATGATCCAAATGGGGCGATCACGGCAGACGGGTATCCGTTTCACCAGCCCCTCAATTTCCTGGAGAAGAATCCGAGCTTTTTGGGGATCACGAAATTCATCGACGAATTTCATGGAGTGTCCTTTTTTGTGGCCGACGCGCCGCGATGATCAGCAAGAAGGGTGTGCACGAGATCCCAAAGGATGTGATAGATCAGGACGTGACATTCCTGGATCCGGTGAATGCTCTCAGTAGGCACAACCAGGCAATGATCAATTGCAGAAGAGGTTGCCATGGCTCCTCCAAGTCCCCCGGTGAGGCCAATGGTGGTCACCCCCATCTCCTTAGCTTTCCTAAAGGTCCGCATAATATTTTCGGAATTGCCGCTCGTGGACACGCCGATCACCCCGTCCCCGGCCTTTCCCTGAGCGATCAACTGGCGCACAAATATGTGATCAAACCCCACATCATTTCCTACAGCGGTCATCATGGCCTGATCGGCCGCAAGATTGACGGCAGGAAGCTCAGGGCGCCCGGTGGTCACTGGATGCAAAAATTCGACGGCAATATGGGCGGCATCACAGCTCGATCCGCCGTTGCCCATCGTAAACAGCCGTCCCTCATGCCGGTAAATATCCGCTACGGCCATGGCAGCGGCCACGACTTTTTCGCTCTGTGCGTCAAAAAATGTTTGGATGACCTGGGTGCTATCTTGTGATTTCATTCGCACCGATTCAAGTAATCCGGATTTTACGGATGCCGAATCTTTCGAAGACGGCTGCAGGAAGGGATAAAGAGAGGCTAATATTTTTTGATTAGACATGCGGCCATCCTTTAGGAGGTATTTGACTGACGCATCGCCTGGATTGCGGTTTGCACTTCTCCCATTTCAGTCAGCAACTCTATTGTCCGCTTAGCTTCCGTTTCATCAATCCGACTCATGGCAAATCCCACGTGAATCAGCACCCAATCCCCGACACACGCCACAGGAGAATGCTCCTCATCGACAATGCAGGCGATATTCACTTCCCGTCGAACCCCACCCACGTTCACGATCGCGAGCTTATACTCCACATTGCTGATTTCTACAATTTGCCCGGGTATGCCTAAACACATGTGGATCGAACCTCATTGGTCTCTTGCAAGGAACGAGCTGCGGCAATCGCGGCCTGTCCAAGGGCAATGCCACCATCGTTCATTGGAACCTGTTTGTTGGAAAGGACGGTGAATCCTTCTACCTCCAACTTGTGTTTTACGAGTTCAAATAACACCTGATTTTGAAACACGCCACCTGAAAGGACCACCGTGTGATGCCGGCCGTGACCGTCAGGAGGGTGTGAGCATTGGGTGACCATGCTGCAAATCACGTTGGCAAGCCCTTTATGAAACCGTGCGGCCATGACCGGAACCGGTGTATGGAGGATTAGATCGCCCAAAAGCGCTTGCCACATTCCTAACGGTTCGACATAGGGCATTCCAGAGGATTTCAGGCGCGGAATGGAAAATGGATAGGCTAATAATTCGTCTTCATGCCGAATTGTTTCGTCGTCCACCAGAGCTTCCATCTCCATGGCAGCCTGCCCCTCATGCAGAACGTTCTCTGTGCAAATACCCATCGCAGCGGCGGCGGCATCGAACAACCGACCGCAGGAACTCGCAAGCGGGCTATTAATCCCATGGCTCAGCATGCGGTCCAGCATCATGCGAGGTTTCATCTCGAAATGATCAAACAACGGCAGATCGGAGTAGTTCATCGCAAACTCTGCCCACCCCATTTCTGCCATCACATGCGCATAGGTGTTCCGCCACGGCTCCTTTATTGCCTGAGGTCCGCCGAGCATCGGCACGGGCTTAAAGGACCCAAGACGAGTGAAGCCCCCATAATCCGCCAGCAAAAACTCTCCGCCCCAAATCGTGCCGTCTTCTCCATAGCCCAATCCATCCAGGATAACGCCAAGGACCGGTTCAGTCGTTAAGCGAACTCCGTTTTCGACCAGACAGGCCGCGAAATGAGCATGGTGATGTTGGATTTCAAGAATCGGGAGATGGCTACCGTTGGCTTGGGCCCGTCCCAGCTTGCTCGACAGATATTCCGGGTGCAGATCAACCGCAATACTATCCGGACTATGTTCAAACAAACGTTGGTAATGGGAGATGGCCCGTTGATAATCGGCATAGGTCAAAGAATCCTCCAAATCTCCAATGTGATGGGAGAGCAGGGCTTGTCCATCTTTGAGTAAGCAGAAGGTGTTTTTAAGTTCACCACCCATAGCAAGGATAGCAGGAGAATGTTCGAAGCCCGAAGGAAGCCAAATGGGAGAAGGTGCATACCCTCGACTCCGTCGCAGCACCCGTGGAACCTGATCCATGACTTTGACCACCGAATCGTCAATACGTTGGGCAATCCCCCGATCATGCAGAACCACAAATTCGGCAATGTCTTTCAAATGTACGTTGGCCTGGTCATTGTTGATCCACTGGGGTTCTCCCGCATGGTTCCCGCTGGTTAATACAATAGGATGAGTCATACAGCAAAGGATCAAATGGTGAAGCGGTGAGTTGGGTAACATACACCCATATGTCGACATGCCGGGAGCCACTCCCGGTGCAAGGGTCATCTCCGGATGGCGCTTGAGGATGACAATGGGTGCGGCCGCGCTTTGCAAGAGTTCGGCTTCCCTCTCCCCTACCACACAATACCGTCGTATGGTCTCCAGGTCGCGTGCCATCAAAGCCAGCGGTTTTCCCTCCCGTTGTTTCAAGGCACGAAGCCGTCTGACCGTCTCTTCTTGGGTGGCATCGCAGGCAAGTTGAAAACCGCCTAATCCTTTAATAGCCAGAATATGGCCTTTCCGGAGGAGACTGCAGACCGCATCGGCCTCATCAAGTTTCATATCGGAATGCACCGCTAGAGGTTTTCCGTCTATCCGTTCAAGCCACACCTTCGGACCGCATGCGTGGCAGGCGATCGGCTGGGCATGAAACCGCCGGTCTCGGGGATCGTGATATTCTTTCAGGCAGGCCTCGCACAGAGGAAAATTCTTCAGTGTGGTGGAAGGCCGGTCGTAGGGAATCCCTTCCTGAATCGTCAGGCGGGGCCCGCAATGCGTGCAGTTGGTAAAGGGATAACGGAAGCGCCTGGCAAAAGGATCCAATATTTCCTTCAGGCACTCCGGGCATGGGGCGGCATCCGGCACAATGCCGGTCTGCACAGCACTTTTGTCGCTTCCGGCAATGACAAATGTGCCTTCAGGGATCTCACTCAAGGAAATGGGCATTGTGAAGATTTCCGTAATTTTTGCGAGTGGTGGAGGATTGTGCGTCAGATCATGAATGAAATGCCTGAGGTTATCTTCCTCGCCGGCCACCAGAATTTGAACACCGTTTCCATTGTTGGAAACATGACCTCGAAGATCAAATCGTTGAGCCAGTTGCCAGACCTTCGGACGAAAACCGACACCCTGGACCAATCCAGACACTTGGATATTGAATGCCTGTTCGTTTGAGGTTCTCACCGTTACTGTTTCCATCATATTAGCCAGGCTCCGTCAATGTCCCACAGTTGAATACGGTTGTTGCCTGAGTCCGACACCACTACAAACTTGTCATACACCTGAACATGATAGGGCTAGCCCAGGCTCCCCCTCACGGGAAAACTTCATTGATGGTCCCCTTTAGCCTGAAAAGTTGGCTGGCCGGCCAACCACCCTAAGAAAGCCATGCGTGTTGTCCAGTATAGCTTTGTCTTTTTTTAATAGCCAAAAACCAAGAACAAAATCCTCGAAATACCGAATCTGCCCCAAAATGATTTCATCAGAAGGAATCGAGGTTTCTACTCCGCAGAAGGACAACCGGCATAAAGAGGAGGCTGATTTTGGGAAAGAACCGTTTGTCTGGATCTGTAAAGCGGGAACTGGATTGGTACCACAGAAGTTGAAAGGGCTCTAGGTAGCCACGAACAGTGGCGGAAGCCGACGTTATCGGAAATCCACACCCAAACGCAGAAGGACAAATCACGGCATTTGTAGTTTTGAAATAGGGTCAGCAGGAAATGTCGACCTCATCAAAAGTTTGCAGGATCATATCTTAGGGAAGTTAGGCAGAATCGCCAACTCCCGGAAAATTGAAATTGTCCCTTCACTGCCCAAAACCCGTTCCGGCAAAATCATGCGCCGCATCTTGAAAGCCAAAGAACTCGGCCAAGACCCCGTGGATAATTCTACTGAAGAAATGAATACTTAGCCAGGGAAGTTTGAAAAATCAGCATAAGAGGTGCTAAGAAAGTACACTGAACGGACAATTTAATTTCACTATTTTTCAAATGGATGGGAATTTGATTAATCAAGGGTCAGTGGATAGGAAATTACATCGGAGACACAAGTGGAACTATTATCCTTAATATTGATGAAAGGCCCACATGCTTCCAAGGGGTAGCGTATTTAATTGAACAGGATCAAAATTTCCCAACTACGGTAGCCTTATTCAAAACATCTGATAAAAGCCGCTCCCTTCGGTTCCGCACAAGCCTCCTGTTGCCAATAAACCCTCATTCTGCGTTGAGAAGAAACGATTAGAATTCTAATATTCGATCAAGAGCAGTGGAAAGAGGACGGAACTCAAAGCATGCTTTTATCGCATCCAACTCCCTATTTTTCAATTGGAGAGTTTTTAGCAATTGAGAATGAACGAATGATTCCCAACAAGCAGCTTCCACTGTAACCAATATCGATGACATAGAATCTTATATAAAATCAAAAGAATCAAATGGGAAAATTTATTTATCAGCAATTGATCTTCCGATCTGTGATCGAGAGAAGGTCATCAATGAATTAAGATATATGGGAATTACGGCAGGCTCTATGTTTCCTGGCCTAGATGGTGCCTGCGAGCAATTGAAGGAGCAATATTTTGAAATCTGACTAGGAACGAAGGGTCCTGCATTGCCATTGCGACTCACCGTTTACTTAAATCCAACTTGGCACCACAAACAGATCCAATAACAAGTTTTTAACCCGTCTTCTGAAACCTAGAAGGTAGAATTACTGAACTCTCCCTTCAGTGACCCGTCATTCCACATCAGCAAAATTTTCACATCGCATCAATGAGAATCTCCCAATTTTTCCTGCTCCCCCAGCGTCCCAACGATATTTTTTTACCTGCGGTCGGTGTCTCTCCAAACGACCAACGGATGGAGGAGGTAATCAGGGAAGTATTAATACATCCCTAACACATTCCGATAAATGTAAATGGAAGAACCAACGCCATGGTCTTCCAAAGAAATCGTGAAAGGTTGGTCAACCGCCAAATGAGCTATAGCAAAACAGGAACAAGGAAGGACAAACACCAACCCGCAGATTCTGAGGATTGCATGTATTGTCCGTTGAGAAAGCCTGTCTTCTGGCCTATCGTGTTTCTTCTTTTTGTATTCAGTCCTGTTATCTTTTCTTCAAAAATTTCGAATACATCCTCAAATCCTCGGATTGAATCGTCCCCACCTGTTCTCAAAGAAGCCCGGCATCAAGAGGTCCTCGGTAAGGATTCTTCATTTCAGCACGTTCAACTCCAGAACCCGGCTTCTAAAAAATGAGCAGAAATTCTTTGTAAGTAAAAAGAATTTCAGAAAACCCGTGACGTCCCAAGCCTCAAGTTATCTTGAAGATTCTTTACGAGTGCCAGTCCTAATTTGACAGTTTTCAACTCTTCTTCCATGTGTTGTCTCTACGCACTCAATGGCCCTAACCATCGGTACAGTTTAAGTGTTTAGTAGAAATGCTTTTTCCTCTAAAAGACTGCAAACCCATTTCTGGCATGCCTTGTAACGAAGTTGAACCCTCCTTCCTGATGTGGCCACTGTTGATACTTAATTATGGTAAATAACTGGTCAGTAACCCCATGCACTCGACTGAGTTTCTTATAGCGGCATGGCCCCTTTTCGTCTATTGATTCGACCACGTCAAAGAATTTTCCTGAAACTCTCGCCGGAACCAGAAGGGATCCACACCTGAACCTCCTCTTCTACCACTTACCGTGAAGCAGCAATCCGACGGCAACTATTTCTTCACTTCCCAGATCGAGTTCACAAAGTGGTTGTTGGTATCAAACAGATGCCTTACGATCCGGCACCCATTCTTTTCCGCTAACATTTCAATCTCTAATTGCGTGTATTTATAGGAATGCTCGGTTTGCATCGGTTCCCATGCCTCAAAATGAAACTCCTTATCCAGTGTCTCAATGCATACAACCTGCTCACGGGTACTGTAAACAAAGCTTTCGACCGCATGAGATAGTGGATTATACTGGCCCTGCTGGACATACCGTTCTTTCACAAAATTTGCCCCTAGTTTCTGATTGATGACATCAAGAAGATGCAGGTTGAATCTTTCGAAGACTCCTGTTGAATCATTATAGGCTGCATACAGGGTCTTCGGGTGCTTCATGAGATCGAACCCGATCATGATATAGTCCCCTTCATTCAAACATTCCCGCAGCTTTCCAATAAACTCCTCGGCCGCAGGCAACGCAAAATTCCCAATGGTCGAACCCAAAAAGAGCACAAAGTTCCGGATCCTCGATTGCTCACCAATCGCGCGGAGTCCATCAAAATAATCGGCGGCCAGTCCTGTCACCGACATAGGCCCTTCTCCAAATCGTGACTCAAGAGAAGATAGAAGTGTCTTGATTGCGCCCTCGGAAATATCAATCGGCACATACTCGAATATCAGCTGGCTCTGTATGCAGTGCTGAAGAAGAATTTGGGTTTTCCCTCCATCTCCCGCCCCCAGTTCAATCATCCGAAAAGTCTGATTCCTGAGGATATCGGTGATCGCCTGTTTCTGCTTGCTGAAAATCTCATATTCACATTGAGCGGGATGATAGCCCTTCAATTGGGTGATTTCGGTAAAGATTTCGCTGCCTCGATCATCGAAAATCAGCCACGATGGCAGGCATTTCGGACTTTTCGACAGCCCTTTCAGCACAGTTTGAGCGAACAGGTCATCAGATGGCGGTGCTGCAACTCCCGATCGGAGATTGTGAAATTGAAATGACATTAGCTTCCTTCTTCCATGGTGAAAATGATTGGTATTTGCTCCCCCTGCTCAGGCTTGCTAGTATGAAGTCGCCCACCCTTTATACATCCTTTTTAATTTTTTATCTTCCCTGATGAGTGTTTCTTTCGTTCGCAACATGTCTGACCTCGAATACTGCGAGGCCCAAGAGATCTTTACGCAGTTCCTTCAGCAGGAGAATCTCGATCAGTATGTCGCTCACACCCCCAAATGCTTGAAGCCGTTCGAGGATGTCTTAGATCAGGCGATGGTGGAGGCCTATGAAGACCAGTCTTCATCTTCCACGGCACATCTGTTTCTCCAACAGATTCTCTATCGAATCAACCGATTGAAACTGTTCTGGTATGACGACCTTGAGAATTATACGAATGAGGATTCCGCATTTCTTCTCTCCATACGGAAAAAGATTGCAACCGCCTGGCAGGCCTGGGAAGCTCAGAACATCAATCTCTCTGCCTTAAAGGGACTGGACATCGAGGCCGCGCTTCGAGAACGCGCCGCAGAAGATCTTAACCCGGAACTCTCCCAAGCCGGGGCCTTCTATCGCAACGACATGTCCCCGGTGGGTTACCGTCAATTGTTAGCCATCGCCTCTTTAGATGGTTTGGTGGAAGCAAGTCAATTGTCACGAGTAATTGGCGGCGTTGGGAATGAAATCCAAACGATACTCACGAAGATTCTCTTTGAGGAGTATGGAGGGGCCAAATTAGAGAAAAAACATACGTCGTTTTTTTCGGCGATGCTGAAGGAATTGGGTATGGACCCCACGCCGGAAGCCTACTTTGACATCGTGCCATGGGAAGTCCTGGCCAATATCAACCACAGCTTCACCGTTTCCGAACGCAAAAAATATTTCTTACGGTATATTGGCAGTCTTCTCTACTTTGAGATCTCTGTTCCTGCCGCATTCCAACATTATAAAATCGCCGGAGAACGGCTTGGCCTCAGCGAAAAAGCGATCGGCTACTGGGATATCCACATTAAGGAGGATCTTCGGCACGGTCAATGGATGTTGAATGAAGTCGCCCTTCCCCTGATTACCCGCTATCAAGATAGCGCGTGGGAAATTGTGATGGGCTATGATCAGCAACGATCCCTCAGCACACGCGCCGGTCTGGCTATTGCCAAGTCCGTCCAACAAGCCGAGAACGCCTGATCGTATGTGCTGCCTGTCAACCCGGCAGCTCTCCAGACCAGAGAACAGTCCCAAAGACTCAGCCTTTTCTCTAAAGAAGGACAGGCATCCTCCCCGCCAATCAGGTCAAAACTAATTTAATTTATTCATTTGCCCAATCTATAAAACCGCTCCTTCACAATTTTGCCGTCAGAATATGTATCAAAGGTCTCTCCCATGGAATCGCCGAGTTCTGCCAATCTCGTGTCGGGATGAGGGTGAGTCTTAAACAGTAAGGCGACGCTGCTGTCATTGAGACCCGCATGACCAATTTCCTGTAACACCATGGGCAGGCCATAAGCGTCATAGCCGGCCCTGGTGGCCAAGACCACCCCAATCCTGTCGGCCTGATATTCGGCATCTTTGTCCAACCCACGAGCCATCACCTCCGCTCCACTCCCGATAGCATTATTCACAGCCTGCTTGGCTTGTTCATTTTTCATTTTGCCAAGTTTTCGGGAAAACAGGCTGCTTCCCATCTCAATCGCCTGGCTTTGTTTAATAATGGTCAGCTGATGTTGTTTGATAACATGACCGATCTCATGCCCCAGGACTCCAGCTAACTCCGCTTCAGAATGAAGTTGTGTATATAAACCCTTCGTCAGAAAAATAAATCCCCCAGGCGCCGCAAAGGCGTTGATGTCTTCGGAATCGATCACCCCAAAATACCAATCCAGGTCCGTTCTTCCACTCTGTAAACTGAGCCATTTCCCCACTTGATTGACATACCGCTGCAAGCGTTCATCCTCGACCAGGGGGGCCGCTCCAAGAAGTCGTCCGGCAATCTCTTGCCCTATGGCTATTTCTTCTTCGGTGGAAGTCCCTTTGACCAGGTCGGTCAAGTCTGTCAGCGAAGGAGCCTTCTTGCCGGCTTTTTTCTCCGGAGTCCCTTCCTTGGTTTTTCCGATGGTGGTTTCATTCGGCTGCCCCAATTGTTTGAGGGCATCACCCAGATCAAAGGCATGAGTCATGGTTGCCACCCCGGAGAACACACATGTCAGAATGAATGCACGCAGAAGGAATCCTTTCGAGCCCGGAATTGCCTGTTGCTTGTGGAATATCAGAGAAACAGGCAGTAAAGATTCAGAGGG
The DNA here is from genome assembly GCA_032139905.1 of Nitrospira sp. MA-1. NCBI lineage: Bacteria > Pseudomonadati > Nitrospirota > Nitrospiria > Nitrospira sp. MA-1. The sequence goes on along the minus strand of JAQJDB010000007.1, from coordinate 1,607,535 downwards.
TAGACAGTTCTTCATAGTATGCTGATTGCTCATTTTTTAATTCCCGTCTGTCGGCTGAATGAACGGAACCTTTTGTACGGTTAACCCTGCCTGATTAGCAAATTCTTGTGCCTGTTTTTTTGAAGCCCGATAGGTTTTCAGTTTCTGCAGTTCATGTTCATTAAACTTAGCCTCTTTTAATTCCTCTTCATTTAATCCACGCACTCCCGTAGCGGCCACTACATTTCCACTCCCAGCTCTCCCGGTAGCCAGACCTAAAAGTCCTGAAGCTTCCGTCGCGGCCGAAACATTTTCCGCGGAGGCCCCCCGACGAATATATAACATCCTGACCCATCCGGTATGACCTTTCCGAGACACCTGCAACCATCCACCTTTCCTTTTCAGAATTTCTACGGTGTCGCCTTCTTTCAATGATGTCACTTCTTGAGAATCTTTAAAGGGTTCGCTCATGACTTGGCAGGATCGGACGGCTATCCCCGGATCCGTAGCGTTTCCCTCTGCGGGAAGGACCCAAATAAGGACAATTGCCAGGAAGGCTACCCAGTTTTTCATCAACGTCCTCCTTCTTGCATGCAACCGACCAAGCGGTTCCCGGTTAACCACTACCTGAGACATGGGGCCTCAGGATAACGGATCATGATATAATCACAAGCGGCTGGTCTTTGAGATTCACCATGGCTTTCACCACTATTTGTTGCCAAGCCTCCAGCCTCGATTTCTCATTTCCATACGTTAGAGGTCCTTGGCACCATCCGAGCTTACATCCTATTCTATCGTTTTCACAGATGCTGCGAGCAACTTCTCGAACCAGAGATACCGTCTGTTCGCCGGATTTCCCCACCTCCCATGGCTTTGTTTCCACATGATTTTCCACCCAATAAATGAGAAACATATTTTGAAAGGCTTTTTCAATGCCGGCAGGTTTCCGCGAAAAGGCTTCTATCGTAAACCCGACTTTTTTGCCATAGAGACCCCGCTTTAACAGGGTCAGGAACCTTGCTTCCGAAATTTTTTCCAAACTCTCCGGTTGAAGGACCACCACCACGGTATATTGCCAACCGTCCACACCCTCTTCCACATTAATCCAGACATATTTTTCCATGATTGTGGCTTCGGCATAGGCATACACCCGCGCGAGAGAAAAATAGATCAACCCTGCCGTGATGGGTGCGGTTAAATCAAGATAGTAGGTGGTGAGATTCAAGCTCGAGAAGGTAAAGGCCATCAAACCCACTTGCGAACCGGCAAACACCATATCAATGGCTTTACGTTTGACCCCGGTTAAAAATGCCAACGCCGTGACCCAAATAAGGCCAAGCGCCAGAGCGGTAAAGAGCCAGGGATTCTTTGGTTGGGTGATCCAATCTCCATTCTTGATATTCCCGATCGCGGTGGCCAGAATTTCCACGCCGGGATGAATCTTCTCCATAGGCGTGGGTTTGGTATCGAACAGTGCAGAGGCAGTGGACCCGATAATCACAATTTTATTCGTGAATTCATCCGGCGCCCGCTGCCCGTCTCTACGCAAGAAATCATCAAACACTTCGCTGAAGCGGACAGACCGGAAGGCCCCAAATTTCCCACGCCAGTTCAAATACACATCTGAATCATCCGGTAGTCTCCATCCCAGGGTTTCCCCCAGCTTTGCTGGAAGGGAAGGCACACGCCACCCATAGTGATCCCGATAGATAGGGTACTGTCGAACAATGCCATCCCGATCAGGATAAACATTGTTGGTGCCCATTCTTCCACTCTCCAGAATGGCGGTGAAGGCTGGCAGAACCAGGGCAATTCCTTTCTCGTCTTGGGGTTTCCCGGGAACGGGTTCTATGCCGGGAATCATGGAAGGGGTCACCTTGCTGAGCTCATCGTTCGTTGACGATAAACGCATCATGGGGAAAAATGTATTTTCCGTACCACTGACGACGTCATTGAAATACGAGTCGGACTCTTTATTGAATACATCCGAATCACTAAATAAAATATCAAACACCACGGCTGAGGGTTGTTGTTCCTGTAGTGTTTCCAGAAATTCGGCAAAAACCTGACGGGGCCAGGGCCACCGGCCATATTCTTGAGCCATGGCCTCCAAACTGGCTTCATCAATATCGACAATCACAATGTCGGGATCGGCTTTGTGAAACAGCACCCGGTTCTTCATGATCGCATCAAAGGTTTTCAGCTTCATTCCCCGAATCAGTTCAACGGAGCCGGCATCCAAGACCACGAGAACGCTACAGAAAATCGCCAGATAGAGATAAAAATGACCTTGGGATTTCGTGACAAAGCGATACCCGACCTGAATGAGTTTTTCGATAGAAAAGTTCTTCATCTCTTAAGCAAGACCTTGAACCTGGGTTTGGGCTGAATCGCTGTCATCTCAAGACACCAACGACCTGGGGTAACAGAAAAAAACAGAAATCCCGCAGAAGTGATCAGAAAGGTAGGAATTAAAACATTCAAGTAGAAATGGTAGCCAACAACTGAAGAAATGTACAGGGGAAACATGGGGCGGAATTTTTAATGATTTGTCCTTCCCGGATTTCCCTCATTTTCAACCAATTCAATCTCCTATCAGACCGATCTGACCGTGAATCTCATCACGTAGATTTTGGTTGTTTTTTGAGGGTTGGGATTTATTATCCTGCTTGAGGTTGCTCAAATTTTTCGAAGAGAACGTCACCGTCTTCAGGCCCATTCCAAGCTGGTGCTTGTCATTTCCGGCATGCTGATTGTCGGAGGAACTTTGGGTCTCTTACTCCTTGAATGGAATATCCCTAAAACGCTAGGGGATTTGCCGATAATGGATAAAGTCCTGGTGGGAGCCTTTCATACTGTTTCTGCCAGGACGGCAGGCTTCATATCATTTGGGGTAATGCCTCTCTCTACCTCATTGTCATTTTCATCGGGGGGGTAGCAGGAGGGACTGCTGGCGGAATTAAAACGCCCACGTTCGGAATTATCGGAAGGTTTGTGTGTATTGCCTTGCGGCATCGTCAAGACGTGATTTTTTTGCCCGGGTGCCAACGATAGTCGTTCACCGGGCTCTGGCTTTAATTTTTCTCGCCATGTTCCTAGTAACCCTGTTCACGCATTTCTTATCCATGGTTGAACCTCATCCGTTTCTCTCTCTTGTTTGAGGTCGCGTCGGCCTTGGGAACAACCGGTTACTCCATTGGCGATGGCGGCGTGCTAATATTTCAGTCATGCCCGTTGCGCTCTGGAGAATTCATTTGTGGGTAAAAAATTATCCCCTTGATCGGCATGGCGCAACGCATCCAATCGAAGGTCGTATCGCTGTTCAGGGCCAATCTGATCCAAGACCCCCAATCCTTCCAGAACTTTAAGCACTCCAGCATTTATTCCAACAAAGTAAAGATTCTGGCGATGTGCCTGAACCATACGAAGCATATCTTCAATGGCAAGAGCGGCAGTTCCGTCAATGGCCGAGACATCCGACAGGTCGAGAAGGACATGGGTAAAGTTGTTGAAGCCTTTTATCGACTCCAGCCGACGTACCATATTTTTAGCGGATCCGAAACTCATGGGTCCATCCACGTGGATTAAAACAATTCGACCATTATTGCGTTCAAGAATGGCCTTTTCCTCCGGCCCAAAAGGTATTTCGGTTGTCGGCGCGCTGATGATCCGCAAATTTGCCAACTCAAGGTCGGCCATCCGCTTTACAAACAACAGACTGGCCAGTACGATTCCCACGCCAACAGCGGTGATCAAATTCACGAGAACCGTAATGACCAGCACCACTCCCATGATGATCACATCTGTTCGTGGGGCCTTGAGTAAATGCCGGAGAAATCTCCAATCAATAATATCCAATCCCACTTTAAACAAAATGCCGGCTAACACTGCTAAGGGAATCTTTTCCGCTAAGGGCCCCAATCCGAGTAACATGGCCAATAAGACCAACGCGGTCAGCATCCCTGACAGAGGGGTACGACCGCCGCTCCGAATATTCGCGACGGACCGCATCGTCGCTCCTGCTCCGGGAAGGCCACCAAATACCCCTGCCACCATATTGCCAATTCCCTGACCAATCAATTCACGATTGGAATCATGTTGGGTCCGAGTCATATTGTCACACACCAGCGAGGTCAGGAGGCTATCGATGCTGCCCAGGAGAGCCAGCACAACCGCTCCTTCGGCCATGATGACAAAGGCATGAGGCTCAATATGAGGAAAAATTAGAGAGGGGAACCCCTCTGGAACATGCCCGATTAACGGCACCTGGGGGAAAAACATATAGGCGGCAAAGGTACCCAGGCATAACGCGAGTAGTTGGGGAGGAATGAATTGACTGATTCGTACCGGTGTCAAATACATAATGGAGAGGGTGACGACACCCAGAATCGCTGCCTGAGGCAGAGGATTGGCCAAAAACTGAGGAATGGCCATCAAGTTTTCGACAATTCCCTCAGGTTTGGCCTCTAATCCGACAAGTGGTCCCACCTGTAAAATAAGAATAATGCATCCAATTCCACTCATGAATCCTGAAATAACCGGATAGGGAACAAGCGCAATATAATAACCAAAGCCAAGTAAACCGAAAATAATTTGTAATCCACCACCCATAATCACCACAGTAAACGCGAGGGCGGGATTGTCAGAAAACTGAACGAGTATACCCGCCATGATGACCGTCATAGGGCCGGTGGGGCCGGAACATTGCGCAGGTGTTCCTCCGAACAAGGAGGCAAACATGCCGACAAAGATGGCGCCATACAGTCCGGCAATCGCACCGGCACCGGAGGCCACACCAAACGCCAGCGCCAAGGGAAGGGCGACGACTGCAGCGACCACACCCCCGTATATATCTCCTCGAATGTTCTTGAAATGCAGTCCATGAATCATGGGCATCGTCTCTCTTACTCCTTCATGAATGAGGTTTTTCGAAACCATCACCTATCGCAACTGAGCGAACTAGCGTGTTGAGGCGCATGGACTATTGACTGATCTGAGAGGGGAAAAATGGGTATCTAAACGGTAGATGTTCTTTACAGTACATAATTCAGAGAACATTATGGGCAATGAAAAAGAATTGATCTGTGAATAGGAGGCGTTCTTGCCCCGCCTTTCAGCAACTGAATTTCCAATAGCCGGAATACGACAAGGGGGCCCACATCTAGCTTTGAACCTCTATGTGGATAAAATAACGGGAATCAGGAGGAAATGGCAGAGGGGAAAACCTGACAAGATACTGCACGCAGGGGATGGGAATATTTTCAATCGAGGGAACAAATGGGGGATTAGTGAAGGGGATTTCCAGGCGTCAGCACACCACAGCTCAGGGCAAACTGAACAAGGTCGGCACGACTACGAAGCCCGAGCTTTTCCATAACCCTCGCTCGATAGGTTTCAACCGATTTGATACTGATTCCCAATTGATCGGCAATTTGTTGATTGGTAAAACCTTGAGCGACCAAACCGAAAATTTCACGCTCTCTCGGGCTGAGTTGTCCCAGTAACCCAGGCGCCTTGTCGGTGAGACTTTTTTTTGATGCCCCGCGAAGATCCTGCCCCACCCCTTTCCCCACAGTCCAGTCAACATAGGTCTTTCCTTGGGCAATGGTGCGGATCGCTCTTAATAATTCTGTGTCTGCCGCACTCTTGACGACATACCCGGAAGCCCCGGCAGCAAGGGATCCGCGAACGTAGCCGCTTTCGGTGTGCATGGTCAGGACAAGAATGTAACCGGAAGGACAACATTTTCTCAGTTCACCGATCGTATCAATATGCATGTGACCATTCATGGCCAGATCCATCAAGATGATATCAGGTAATAGGCTTTGAACGGCCTCAAGGGCCGCAGGGGCTTCTCCGGCTTCACCTACGACTTCCATGTCCGGTTGCCCATTGATCAAGAGACGCAATCCCGATCGTAAAACTGCATGATCATCCACGATAAAAATGCGAATCTTCACGCCGTCTCAGCCTTTAAAGGGATATTGACATAGATGGTGGTTCCGGTTCCCGCAGATGATTCAATGGAAATCGAACCATTGAGCAACAGCGCTCGCTCCCGCATTCCATGCAGGCCCAGATGGGCACCTGCCGCAGCTCTCCCGACAATCGCTTCCGCGTCAAACCCCTGACCATTATCTTCCACAATAAGTCGAATCTGGGTAGGGGTTTGCTGCAGAAGGATCGACACGGTGGTGGCCTTTGCATATTTTGCTATATTCGTCAGCGCCTCCTGAACGATTCGATACAAGGCGGTTTCCACTGCGGGAGACAGGCGATTCTTACTTTGCCAATTTTGAGCCACATCCACCTCTATGCCATATGTTGAACTAAATTCTCCTCCATAGCGGGCGATGGCTTCCTCCAGTCCAAAATCATCCAGCACGCTCGGACGCAAACCTTTTGCCAGTCGCTGAACTTCCTGCAGTGTCGTACTCGTAATCTTTCGTAGATCGTTCACCCGTGCTGCCATTCCATCTGAACGGGCATCATTCTCAGCTGCGCGGAGTCCAACAAGAAGGGAGGTCAGCGATTGGCCAATTTCATCATGTAATTCCCGGCTGATCCGTCGCCGCTCATCCTCCTGGGCCGTCATGATTTTTTCCAATAATTGGCTATGAAGCGCTTCAGCTTCTTGAAGCTTTTGGTAGGCCAAGGCATTCTGAATGGCAATAGAGGCCACTTGTGAAACCCCGATCATGGTTTGCTGATCAAAACGTGTAAAGCCACTCGTCTTCTCTTTGTTATGTACTTCAATACATCCCAAAAGGGTATCCTTGGCATCGAGAATTGGAATGCTTAAGGCTGAATGAATTTCAAATGCCTGTCGGAAATCCTGCTCAATCTGTCTGTCCTCATGCGCTCGATTCGTGAGATAGGCAGTCTGATGGAGGAGAAGCCAGCCGGGTAATCCCTGCCCAGGGGACCACGAACGATGACAGAGTTTCATTGTCTGACCGTGAAAATATTTTTCACACACCAGCTTTTCCCCCGAAACCAACCCGGCAAACCCGGCATGAGCCTGGACGAGTTGAATGGCTTCTGTCACTAATTCGTCCAGGAGCGTTTCCAGAACGAAAGTGGAATTCAATTTTTCACTCAGACGCAGCAGGGCTCGAATAACATCTTCTTCTTGTTTTTGTTTGGTGAGATCCCCCATCACGGTGGCAAATCCCTGAAGTTGATCAGTTTCATCACGTAAGACGGTGATGCCAACATGGCCCCAAAATTTCACCCCGTTTTTTCGCACTAACCATTGCTCCTTCATGACACTTCCCGAAGCCCTGGCCTCATTCAGAAAATGAGTTGGTTCGCCGGAATCAATGGCAAAAGGTGGATATAACAGGGAATGAGGCCGACCCAGAACATCCCCTGCGAGATAGCCGAAAATGTGTGCGGCCCCTGCATTCCAACTCGCGATGTTCCCCTCCGGATCCAGCATTACTATTCCGTAGTCCTGGATGCTTTCGGCGACCAAGCCAAATCGATCCTCACTCGTCCGAAGGGCTTCTAGCGCCCGCCTCCGTTGAAGAGCCAAGAGGGTAATCGCCCAAATGGCGCCAATACAAAAGGCTCTGTTCGTGATGGGAAATCGAAATGGCCAACTCAAGGATGACGGTGCCCCGCTCAAGGTGGAAAATGTGAGGCCAAACCCTATGATCGTGAGTGCGGTGCATCCAATGGCCACAACATAGACCATCCTTCGTGGTAACCGTTGTGTGGCAAAGAACACCACGCCCGTGTACAACATTTCTTCCGCAAATCCCCGTGGAAGAAGGAGATCAAACGTGAAAACCCCACCAGCCAGGATAAGGGTTAAGACAAAATCTTTGGGGTTGTATAATTGGCTTGAATACATAAGGAGAAAAACCTGCTCTCCTCATACATTGGCGGTTTCAGTGAATGCCTGAGTGGGGATCTACCCGGTTCGTGGACGATCGATGGCACTACAGCAGCCGCACCAGGCGCAAATAATTTCATACAGCTGAACGATTCCCCACAACGTTGCGGGAATAACGATCACAAAGAGGGTGACGACTGCAAACAAACGCCAAAGGGGATGTTTGGTTTTTTGTGGAAGATTTTGGGACATGAAATATATAAGAAAACTATAGGAGACCGCGTTTTTCGAGATATTCTCGATTGATCATTGGGGCGGGCTTTGCGGGAAGCATCCCGCTTGTTTGTAACAAGCGTTCAACATATTTTCCAATCAAATCGGATTCTAAATTGACCGTATCCCCAATTTGCTTGAGCCCCATGGTGGTAACTTTGGCTGTATGCGGAATGATGGCTACGGCGATAGAACGTTCCGAGACCGCATTGATGGTTAAACTAATTCCATCCACGGTAATTGAGCCTTTTGCCACGCAATAGCGCATAATTTCCTCTGGAGCTTCAATGGTGAGTTGAATCGAATTCCCATCTTGTTGTCGAGCACGTAAAAGACCAATTCCATCGACATGGCCCGTGACTATATGCCCCCCCATCCTGGCATTGAGTTTCATGGCCCGCTCCAGATTAACCGGTGTTCCAACGGAAATGGTTCCTAATGTTGTGCAGTTCAATGTTTCGGTCGACACATCCACCGAAAAGCCCAGGTCGCCCACTTGACTGGCCGTTAAGCAGGCACCGGCGACACTAATACTATCACCCAGTTTCAGATCTTCTAATGTCAGAGAAGCCAAAATGGAAAACTTTGCACCTGTCAACCCTTTATTAATCGACTGAATTGCACCCATTTCCTCGATTATTCCGCTAAACATATTCCACCAATTTTGGTTATTGGATATGACTGTCTTTATTGAGGAGAACTTTTTTCACGATCACAACAAAGACCACGATCAGGACTACGACACCGAGGGACGCCACAATCCCGATGATAAGATCACCGGTTCCCATTTCTTCATTCATGGTGTTCGACTCCTTTGCCTGCCCATCAGGAAAAAGTTCATTATAGCACAACCGGTTTTTTGATCCCTATCATCGTGACACCAAAAAATGCCGCCGTCAGTAATAATAAGCTTCCAATACAGAAAAACCCGCCTCCATAGCCTAGGGCATGGATAAGTATTCCCGCTAAAAGCGGTCCCCCCGCATGCCCGATATCCATAATGGTCCCTCGTAATCCCATACCAGCCCCCAGATCTTTTCCTTCTGAATAATCAGCAACCAGGGCCGTGGTCGAGGACGTCACCACCGCCTCCCCAAATCCAAACGTTCCGGCGACCACCAATAAAAGAATATACCCCTGAATGTGCGGAATAAACATCACCATGAGTCCGCACAGGCACAGTCCTCCAAAAATCAGTGGTTGCCTGGCCCCACGATCGGAGATCCGGCCCATCACCGGTTTGGCGATAAAGGAAGTCAACGCCTGCACTCCAAACAAAACCCCGATTTCTGCAGCGTTCAACCCAATGAGCAAACCATACAGCGGCAAAAACGCCATCAGCGTGCCGTTTCCCATCATCTTGGCCGCTTCCACGGTACTCGTGATGAGAATGGGTGGAATCTGACAGACCCGGCGGAGGCCTTCGCGCATTTCCTTCCATATGGTCGAGGAGGAATGTTGATGAACTCGCGAAGGAGCCTGAGTCGGAGGGATCAACCAGAAGAAGACCAACGCTAATAATCCAAAGACACCGGCTAAAAGAAACGTGGGCGAAAATCCATATTGATACACGACAGCACCGCCAATCATCGGACCCAGCAGCCCACCGCCTTGGGTCGCCGAAGTATACCAACCAAAGGCTTCGCCTCGCCGTTTCGCAAAGAGCTCTGCCACCATCGCCAAGGCCAGCGGCGTAAACATGGCTGTTGCCAATCCGTGAACCAATCGGAGAGCCCCTAATGTCCAGAGATCTGAGGTGAACGGATAAAGAAAGGGCGGAAACGCAAAGGCCAGCACTCCTCCTAACATTAACCGTTTTCGATTGACTTGGTCGGAGAGCAATCCCATCGGAAGCTTGAGTATCACTCCGGTCACTGTCGAGACAGCCACCAATAGGCCAACAAGAAAAGGTCCCGCACCAAGGCTTTCCACAAACAACGCCAAGGCCGGTCGACGCACCATGTCATAACTGACAAAACTACAAAATCCGACAAGACTAAGAAAGAGAAATGCCTTGGAATCTTTCATATCAGAGAGCGAACAAGTTCGTGAGCCGGTGGAAGAAAACCGTCATTGAGGAAAAGAACCGAAGGTTGAAACGGTCAAACCTGACCCGCCAGAATCTTTGAGGAATTTAAAGACCGACAGGTGGTCAGCTCGATTGCCTCAGAAGGCCTTAGGGTTTCAAGGGGGACACCCACGTCAGCGCAAGAGTCTCTTGCCGTCCAGAACTGAGCGTCACTTTGGCTTCCTGATAACCCAACACCGGATGCCAGGCCCCGACTGTATGTGTGCCCTCTGGAACATCCGTCAAACGGAACACCCCATGGTCATCGGATACGGTCACATACGGATTGGCTGCCAGCAGGAGCCAACCTTGCATGAATCGGTGTTGATCACATTCCAGCTTGATAATACTGCTACCCCGTGTTTTGAGTGGAACCGTCGCCTCCCCTCCTTCTCCCAGATTGGGTAAATGGAAAAGTGGCAGGCGTCCCTTGTCCAACATCTCCCATCCGCGAAGCTGGTGAAGAATCGGATCATGCATGGCTATCCGGAGGGTTTGTTCGTACATGGCACCGATGACTCGTGGCGCAAATTGACAACGGTCCACCGTCACGACCGGACCTTCTTTCGGTACGGGTTTGCCACGCTCAACCTCTTGAAGAAACACGATCACATCAGCCAAGCGTTGTTTGGAAGACACCCGGACTTCTGGAATATGAATGACACCATTTTTGTCAGAAATGGTCTGACAGAATTCTGGATTGCTTCCCATGGTGACTTTATGGGTCTTGGCCGATGGAACAATTCCAGAAAATTTCATCACACCGGAAATTATCCCTCCACCAGCAACCTCCTCTTCCTGGTAGGCATGCACCGTCTGTTGGCTCATCAGGGCACACCACATCACACCCACCATGATCAATGATAGGAATGGATATTTTCTTTCCTGGCCTTTGACCCGATTGCCATTCATGACACAAATCTCCTCACCTATAAATTTTATCCTTAAGAAGCCTCTTGGACTTCCAACGCACATGGGACGGGTTAGTGGGGGATAACCTCTACACATCGTTGGAGGGAACGAGGATCATTAAATCTCTCGGAGAGTCTCACATTCAGTGACTCAACCATCCAGATTAGCCTCACTGAATTCAAGTGCACTTGGTCAATTTTCCCACAGGTTGGTACATCAAAAAACAACGGTACCTGGCATTTAGACCAAAATACTTCGTGGTGATTCCTACACTCCTTGGAACAAAATGTCATATCCACTCGAACGGACGCAATATGGCCTTTTGTTTTTTTCAAGGAACGATCGTTTTTTTTCTGTATCTCTTGAGGTATATTCTCACAGAAATCATCTTGCCGTTTTATATGTCAGGCTGGCAAGAGTAAAGAACTCTCATTTTTGCTAAAGAACTGAGGATATTGGTTCTGTGAATTATGCTGATAACCTGAAGGCTTATATCACAGGACCATACCCGATTAGATAAACGTTGAGGTCGATGTGGGTAATCCTTCAAAAATAATGAGGGAGGAGAAGGTTTTGATTGTCCGGAAACCGGAAATCTTTTGCCAAATTCCCGGCATTAGGATCCCACACAATCAAAGACGGAAAATCTTATGAATACTTGGAATGAGAAGGATTTCAGGAAGGAGAGACTGAAGATAATGCGTCCTGTTCGGACTGGCACACTGAGATGAGTTCATTGATTTGGAGATTATGAAGCAATTCTCCGACACATCCTTGTGGCTGAATCCAGGTTATGCGGCGACGTAATTCTTTGAATTGATAGGAGCACAACACGAGAAGACCTAACCCAGCGCTATCGAGAAATGTTAAGCCCTTGAGGTTGAGAATCAGGTGCTCTTCTTCCGTATGGCAACATTGATTAATAATGGCTTTGACATGCCATCGGGAATGCATATCCAACCGGCCATGAAAATCCACGACGGTGGCGCCTCGAATTCCGCGTATAATGACTTCAATGGCCATAATCGAAACCTTATCGGTCCAATATGCCAGACCTTAACAACGGGTGTTTCCTGCCTTCTCGGCTTCCGCGATCCATGGTAACCCCACAGAGCACGGTTCGTTTTCTTTTGTTCGACCTGTATCATATTAGTGTTTTCACCCACCGACTCCTGCTACAATTTCACCATCCATGCCACCAGCCATTCATCCCGTTGATCTCATAGAAATTCTCCGCCAGCACCGGTTGACTCCGGCGATTGTCTTTTTGACATCTCGCCGGGCCTGCGATGAGGCCATTGATACTTTCGCCCACAGTTCAGCCAGGATGTCCTCTCAACGCTCAGAGGCCATCCGGGAATTTCTGGAGAAATTCACCAAAGACTTCCCGAGTATTACCCATCACCCTCTCATTCCGGTTGTGCAAGAATTTGGAGTCGCAGCTCATCACGCAGGGCATCTCCCATCCTGGAAAATTGCGATTGAAGAACTCATGCGCCTGGGATTGTTGGATGCCGTGTTTGCCACAACGACCTTGGCCGCCGGGGTCGACTTCCCGGCACGTACCGTCGTCATTACCCAATCCAGCGTCCGCAAATCGCAGGATTTCACGGATTTGACGAACAGCGAAATTCAACAATTGGCCGGGCGCGGAGGCCGCCGGGGAAAAGATTTGGTGGGAGTCGTGGTCATTACCCCCTCCCCGTACATTGACTTGCACATCCTTGGCAAAGGACTCACAGGCTATCCGGAACCGATTGACAGTCAATTCGTGGTGTCCTACCCCATGGTCCTAAATCTGCTAAAGGCCCATTCGCTGGATCAAATTGAGGGGCTGCTCGCTAAAAGCTTTGCGCAATTTCAGCTGAATCAACGATCGGGCATCCATCAAGATCATCTGGATCAGATCAAAGAACAATTGGAACCCTACGGGCCCAGGGAATGCGCCGATTGGATCACTCAATGGAAGGGCTTTGATCTGGCCCGTCGACGCAAAGCGCACCGACATCCCATCGTCACCAATGACACGCCATTCTTGACTGCTTGTCTGCCGTTTCTGACTCCAGGTCGCCTTATCGGACTGCCGAAAGGTCCGGCGATTATACTTCGTCAGTATCGAAGCCGTGGAACCTTTGCCCCTATGTTATCCGTGATTCGGGCCAAAGGCACGTTGGGTGAGTGTCCCGCTCATTCGGTCACTCAGGTTTACGACCGGGTGTTTGAGTTTCAGCCCTCTCGCACTATTCCCTGGTGTCAGCCACAGGTCCTCTCTCAACTCAAGAAAGAGCTTTCCCAATTGCCCACGCGTCTGCCGACAGTCCCCATTTTGCCGGAAACCCAGGAAACAGACGACCCGCTCCTTGCAGAAATATTAACAGAGGAATTTCCCTGTCCCACCTGCCCGTCCCACTCGGCATGTAAGAAAGACTTTCCCCTGGCTTCGAAACTCCGACAGAAATCCCAGCAATTAACCAAAACGATTCAAGCACTCCGTGACGGATTGTGGCACCGATTTCAACAAAAAGCCGATGTGCTCCACAAATTTGGATATATCACCGCCTCCTCGCAACTCACTGCTGACGGAGAGTGGGCTCGACTCATTCGTATTAACCATTCCTTGCTCATAACAGAACTCATACGTATGGATGCCTTCTCAGGCATTGCTCCAGGATTGTTGGCAGGCATCATGGCGAGTATTTCCCATGATGATGATCGTCCGGGATCCTACATGCGGCTCCCATCCGGCTTGGCTACGATGTTGACGCAAGTGCGGGCGGTGGCTGATTCATTGAGTCCGTATGAACCCCCACCCTTGTTACGCTCAGATGTCGCCGCACTGGTGGAAAGCTGGATCGGGAATCCTCAGCTCACTTGGGCCTCACTGGTTCGCTCCACATCCATGGCCGAAGGGGACGTGTATCGCCTCTTAGCCAGGACTTTGGAATTTCTCTCTCAAATATATGGACTCAAGATCACTCACCCGGGCTTGGCCGATACCGCCCACTCCGCGATGGTGACCATGCGACGGGAAGTCTTGCAGGAACTTCCATAGCCAAAGATGGGGACCCAACGCCATGCATTTTGATGATCTCAAACATGAACTCCAGAGTTTACCGGTGAAATATTTGCATCATATGGCCAAAGGCCGCATCCATCGACATTTCCGCCTCGGGAAACATCGGCTTGTTGAATTAATGCTGGCTTTCCCTCCCGACCAGATTCTGGCCATTGAAACTGAGTTACAACAAATACTGACCACTCGACAGGAACGAGTGGCCGCACAGGAAGTCCGCGCCGCTGCCCGCCATCAAAAGCCCGCTTCCCCCTTTCAAGCAAAAAATCGACAAATGAAGGGAAAGCCCAACTTCGGCCCTTCCCAGCCATCGATTACACTTCAGGAAATTTTGGAAGGAATTGGTGTTCCTAAACCTCAGCCCTTTGTTCCTGATCTATGGCAAACCGAAGCGGTAGAGCATCTGGCGCATTCCGATGTCATCGTCAGCGCTCCGACGGGAAGTGGAAAAACCTATGTCGCCATACAAGCAATCAAACAGGCCATGGCACTCAATCAAACGGTGATATACACCTCTCCACTTAAAGCATTGTCGAATACAAAGTTTATGGAATTCACCCAACTTTTTGGACCGGATCAAGTCGGGATATTGACCGGAGACCGGAGGGACAATGCCCAAGCTCCGCTATTGGTGATGACCACAGAAATTTTGAGAAATTTATTCTATGATGCCGCCAGTGGGGAGATTGATTTGCGATTGCATACTCTGGGGTTAGTCATTCTGGATGAATCGCAGTACCTCGCTGATCCAGAACGAGGGGTGGTGTGGGAGGAAACGATTATCTTGTGTCCCTCACAGGCACGGCTCCTCCTCCTCTCTGCATCTATCGGGAACCCTCAAGATTTGGCCGAATGGCTACAGGCCATCAGGCCTATTCCCTGCCATCTAATCCGACATGCCAAACGATCCGTTCCTCTTCGAGGGCTGTATCTCCATCCCACAGGGCAACTCGTTCCATTATTCAAAAACCAGGATATTCTCCAAGGCAAAGGCTATATATTTCATCCAGACACCAGACAGCTGTTCACCGAATACGAAATTAAACCATTTCGATAATTTATGAATTAATGGGAAAACTTACATCGCCTGCAATCTCAAGTGTGACATTAAATTTCAAGGGACCAGCAACTGTGCCGAAATAAACACATGTTGTGGTAATAAGTATACGCTTCCGCCATCATTCTATTGCTTTTATTGTTAATTTTAAGGAAATAACCCATATCCATAATTATTATTTCTGAGCATGAATTTTGCGTTAATAATACTGAATTCCTAAAATGTTTTTTAAACTTCGATTTCCAGGCTTAACGATGAAGACCAGATTTCTTGCTTCCACATGTATCAAGTATTTCCTCGTAACCTTACTTCCTGTCATTTTTATTGGCTGTCAGAGTATTCAGCCAAAATCACCTGGGGAGTTGGCCATGGAGGATCAGGAATTCCTGGGAATTTGGGACGCCTATAATCAATGCGTAGATGGTTCTGATATTCAAAGCATGCAGGCCAATCTTTCCGTGTTAGCCTCTGCACCTAAACCGATCTCACTGGATGATTCTCCTATTCCTGTCCCCGCCTTTTTAAAAAAATTATCGACAGCGAGGGGTTCCCGTTTGGCAGTCGATCCACGGGCCATGGCTGCCTCATGCTCAATCCACCTTGCAGAAGTTGCCCAATTGTCATCAGACTGGCCAACGGCTCTGCGCACCTTTCAGAAAATCATAGTAGATTATCCAGAATCTCAATATGCATTCTACGTCAGCAAGGCCAATCATGCGTTAGAACAATTGACCACCATTCGGCCCGTCTCACTATCTACACAGGAAGTCCTGGTACAATAAAAATCGTTCCCTCCTGGTTCACTCACTCAAGCCTTTTTTTGCTTCGGTCGTCCGCTTCACGCTATCTTTCGTAACGGTCCTCCCTTTAAACATTTTCATAGGTTCATACTGGCACTATCTGGCTGGAATCTTGATGAAAAGAAAACCAGAATAAGCTAGAGGAGTTGCTTGCTTTTTGGCTTATTGGGCTGGCAAATATCACATTGGCACATGCTGCGCAGTGCGGTGTAGGAATAGAGCCCGGTATCATGTCCGTCACTCCATTTAAATCGAAAGGCATAGCGCCCAACCGGCTCCATATCCTGCAATAAAATAAGAAGGGGGATAGAGTCCGGCTTGAGACGCAACTCACCGGTCCATTCGTCCGTGCAAGCTGCACAGGGGCAATGTTGTCGCAAATACCGAACCGGATAGATGCCCTTATGCCCATCACTCCAGGTAATGCCCAACACCCCGTTTTCCAGCCATTCCATATCTGTAGGTTCAAGTGACGATTGAGAATTCATACCCGATTCTCCTTATGAGTGGGCATCCTTCGACACCCATTGTTCAAATGTTGGGAGAGCTTTTCCGACAACTGCCTGGAAATAGGCTTCAATAGCTTCTTCCACTTCAATACGGACCGTTCCAATCGCTTTCAATCGAGATAGACTGGCCATGGGGAGTCGTCGAGCCTGTTCAATAAACGCCAGGCTTCCTTTAGAAATGGATAATAATCGGCCTACCCCCTCTTGACCACAGCCGTTACAGACCATCCCACCTAATCGAGGGGAAAACCACTGAGACATTTTGGAGGAGGCCATATTTCCGCATTCAGTACAACGATCAATTTGTGGACGAAAACCAGTATAGCTCAGCACATGAATTTGAAATAATAATGTGGCGAGTGCCAGGTCCCGGTCAGGAAGCAGGCTTTCCAGGCCATAAACCAGTGCTGAATACATCTCAGGATTGGGATCACGATCCGCCGTAATCATCTCCACCATACGTACCATCTTGGCGGCTGCAGCCATTACGCCCAAATCTTCTCGTACGGCTTTAAAGTTTTTGACAAGATCTATTTGACTAATTTGTCCCAAAGCGTCAGGGGTTTTCTGGAACAGGGTGACATCAACAATCCCAAAGAGCTCAAGAACCCCGCCAAACCGTGTTTTCATTCGGCGAGCACCACGAGCGGCGCCACGAATTTTACCTAGATCAGGGGAATACAGGGTAACAATTCTGTCAGCATCACCCCAGCGTTGGCTTCGAATAATGACCGCGCGGGTTCTTAGGAGCGGCATGAGAACTCCACGAGGACTCTCTGCACGTCAGATGTGAAAACTACTGTGATTACCACCCATGTTCATCCATATCCCAATTCGCTTAACATCTGCACATTATCGCGCCAGCCCTCCTGCACTTTCACCCACATGCGCAAATAAATCTTCATACCGAACAGTCGCTCCATATCTATCCGCGCACTTTGGCCAATCTCTTTGAGGCGCATGCCTTTTTTCCCGATAATGATTCCTTTTTGACTGGTTTTTTCCACCAGGATAACGGCCCGAATACTTGTCAGGTCTGGTTCTTCCTGAAACTCCTCAATCATGACACCCACTGCATACGGCAATTCATCGTAGGTCTGTTCTAGAACTTTTTCACGAATGAGCTCCGCAGCCATATGACGCATAGGCTGATTGGTCAAAAAATCTTCGTCATACATCAATTCCGGACATGAGGGCAAACACGCAAAGGTTAATTCAACTAATTGGGGAAGATTAACCCCGGTCTTAGCGGAAATGGGGATAATTTCACTCCAGGGAAACCACGTGCGGTATTGATCAATGAGAGGGAGCAGCCTGGATTTGGCGACAGCATCGGCTTTATTTAATAATAAAAATACTCCCTGAAATGGTCGTTCTTGATGGGCTGTGGTCACCTGCTCCATAACCTGTCGGTCTCCGGGGCCTGGCAAAACCTGACTGTCCACAATCATGTAGACCACATCAGATTGAGTCAGGGTGCCTAACGCTGATTGCACCATCTGTGTATTCATTCGATGGTGAGGCGTATGGAGGCCTGGCGTATCAATGAGAATGAGCTGGCCTTCCGGGTAATGCCCGACTCCTAAAATGAGGTTTCGCGTAGTTTGTGGTTTATCAGAGACAATGGCGATTTTTTCGCGAACCAATGCATTGAGCAACGTTGATTTGCCGACATTGGGTCGGCCGAGAATGGCTAATTGACCTGATTTCATCGAATAACTTTTAAGTATGGGAAAACGGAAGAAACATCAATGCATGAGTATGAAGGGTTGGAGGGGCCTGGCGCAAGAAGTCTGGCCGCTAAGGTCTGGCCGTAAATGAGGAAGGGACCGGCTCCACAAATTGATACACCACCTCTCCCTGCCGGACCATGCCCAAACGATTACGGGCCAACTCTTCCAGTCGTTGCGGATCCCGCTGAATACGGGTGATATCTTCTTCGAGCAGGGCATTGATATCTTGTAATTGCTGGATTTGTTCGGTCAAATGCTCACGCGTTTCTCGCATATGAAAGTATAAGGGCAATCCATCAGAATTAAAAAACATGGTCCCCGCCATTACACTCATCATCAAAAATGCCCCAACCATTGGAAGGCGATCCAACAGATCACCCCCAAACCCGGTGGACGTCCGTTTTTTATTATTGGGACGCATACTTGAAAATCATGCTTGTACTGGCAGAACGGCTTTCCCGCGATATAAGGCAGATGAGCCTAATGTCTCCTCAATTCTGAGTAGTTGGTTATATTTTGCCAGACGATCGGTCCGAGACAGGGATCCTGTTTTAATCTGTCCGGCATTTAACGCCACAGCTAAATCGGCAATTGTCGTATCCTCAGTCTCGCCGGATCGGTGGGATACGACCACTCCATACCCGGCCCGCTGAGCCATGCGCATGGCTTCAATTGTTTCCGTGAGCGTGCCGATTTGATTGACTTTGATCAAGATCGCATTCGCAATGCCTTCACGAATCCCTCGTCCCAAAAACTCGACGTTGGTCACAAACAGGTCATCGCCAACAAGCTGGACTCGATCACCTATGTGATCCGTCAGTTGTTTCCAACCTGTCCAATCACTTTCATCAAGCCCGTCTTCAATTGAGACGATCGGGTACTCCTTCACTAATTTGGCATAATATTCGACCATGTCCCCCGAAGACATTTTGGGTTTAACCCCATGACGCACATGATACGTCTTTTTCTCAAAAAACTCGCTGGCCGCCGCATCAAGTGCCAACACCACATCTTTCCCTGCTCGATAGCCTGCTTGGTGAATCGCTTGAACAATAAAATCCAGGGCTTCTTCATTTGATCGAACAGCCGGGGCGAATCCACCTTCATCCCCCACCGCCGTGCTCATGTTTTTTGATTTCAAGATGGCCTTGAGATTGTGGAAAATCTCCGTTCCCATCCTGAGGGCTTCCCTGAAACTGGTCGCCCCCACCGGCATGATCATGAATTCTTGGAGGTCCAGACCATTGTCTGCATGAGCGCCTCCATTGATAATATTCATCATGGGCACCGGTAATTCTCGAGCCGAGACTCCACCAAGATAGCGAAATAAGGGAATTCCAAGTTCCTGTGCCGAGGCCCGGGCCACAGCTAACGACACGCCAAGTGTCGCATTTGCCCCTAACTTGGTTTTCCCCTTGGTTCCATCTAGTTGGATTAAGCGGGAATCAATACTCACCTGGTCCTGGGCTTCCATGCCTCTAAGAGCCGGGAGTATATGCTTTTGAATTCCGGCTAAGGCTTTAGACACTCCCTTGCCCATCCATTGTTTTTTATCCCCATCCCGTAACTCTAAGGCTTCGCGTGTCCCAGTGGAAGCTCCGGAAGGAACAGCAGCTCGACCAGCCATGCCGCTGGCAAGATGCACATCCACTTCAATTGTTGGATTCCCGCGAGAATCCAGAATCATCCGTGAGGTAATATCCTGAATAAGGCTCATAGAAGCTGTAATTCCTTGTAATGGTGAGTAATGGCGACCTCTTTATCTTGTACCCTGAGTCGAGCCTTAGATCAAGGCGTGAGATGCTGTCTCAACAGAGTATTGACCTTGCCAGGATTGGCTTTTCCCTGCGACGCCTTCATCACCTGTCCGACTAAAAATCCTAACACCGTCTCCTTCCCACCACGATATTGCTCCACTTGAGTTGAATGCTGGGTCAGCACCTCTTTAATCAGTGTTTCCAGGATGCCTTCATCGGAAACCTGGACCAGGCCCTTCTCTTTGACCAATTGATCCGGAGATTTTCCACTACCATAAAATTCCGGGAAAAGATCTCTGGCAACTTTTAAACTAATGGTTCCCTCTTCTACCAATTGTAAGAGTTGAACCAATTGTTCGGGGCCTACCGGGGAGGATTCGGGAGGGGTATTAGCGGTATTGAGCTCACGAAGTAATTCGCCCATCACCCAGTTACTGACCGTTTTGGGATGGGGAAAGAGTTTCACACAGGCTTCAAAATAGTCGGCTAAGTTTTTTGAATCCGTCAGAATCTTCGCATCGTACTCAGGAAGATGATATTCCATCACAAACCGTTTCATGCGGACAGCCGGAAGTTCCGGAATCGTCTGGCGCAGCGATTCCATCCATTCCGCATCCACGCTAACGGGGAGCAGATCCGGGTCGGGAAAGTACCGGTAATCATGGGCTTCTTCCTTACTTCGCATGACAACCGTTTGTCCTTTCTGCACATCCCACAGCCGGGTCTCCTGACGAATCGTTTCACCTTCGGTTAAGGCCTCAGTTTGCCTGGAAATTTCAAATTCCAATGCCTCTTTGGCAAAACGGAAAGAGTTAATATTTTTCAATTCGACCTTGGTTCCGAGACGGTCCTGGCCCC
Source organism: Nitrospira sp. MA-1 (assembly GCA_032139905.1). Classification (NCBI taxonomy): domain Bacteria; kingdom Pseudomonadati; phylum Nitrospirota; class Nitrospiria; species Nitrospira sp. MA-1. Next base: position 1,586,676 of record JAQJDB010000007.1, on the reverse strand, counting down.
TGGGACGGAGCGACACATTGGGCTCACAACGAAAACTTCCCTGTTCCATGTTTCCATCACAGACCTCCAGATAGACCAAGAGATCATGCAGTGTTTTCAAATAGGCATCAACCTCATCCGATGAATGCAGGTCGGGTTCGGTGACAATTTCTAACAATGGAGTTCCCGCCCGATTTAAATCGACACCACTGCCTTCCACAGGCACATCATGAACATTTTTTCCGGCATCTTCCTCCAAATGGGCCCGGCAAATGCGCACGCGTTTCGACTCGCCGTTGACCGAAATGTCAAGCCATCCTGGTCCGCAGATCGGCAAATCATACTGCGAAATTTGATAGCCCTTCGGCAAATCAGGATACATGTAATTTTTTCGGGAGAATTGATTCGTCAGCTTGATCTCGCAGTGAAGCGCAAGTCCGGTCCGCACGGCCATTTCCACCGCGCGGCGATTCAGCACCGGGAGACTTCCAGGCAACCCCAGACAGGTTGGACACACCTGCGTATTCGGAGGAAGTCCGAAGGAAGTCGGACAGCTACAAAACAATTTCGTCTTCGTTTGGAGTTGGGCATGCACCTCAACTCCAATGACAGGTTCATAAGCCATAACGCAGCAGAGCCACTCCTCTCGATTTCGCCTTTTTTCGAATCTTAATCCAAGGATTTCATTTCACGTTCACGGCGCATGGCATCCCGACCCGCGTCTAACGCTTCTCGCACGGCACAGGAAATTTCTTCCACCAGTTCACGGCCACGACCGACGACATCTTCCACAGCATCCGTGGCCCGCTCCTTAATGTCTCGCAAATCTTCACTCGTGCGTCGGGCATACCCCGTAATTCGTTCTCGGGAATCTCTTCCCGGCTGAGGGGCTAACATGATCGCCGTCACAGCTCCCAATAGCGCTCCACTTAAAAAGGCCAACGCAACCGAGCCTGCTGATGCACCTGACTGATTAACTGCCATAGGATGGCCCTCCTTTTTGTTCTTTATGTATACGTTTCTTCATCGTCGAAGTCGCTGCTTTGAATCCGGCAAGTAAACTGGTAACGCCCACAGCAAGGCCTCCCCCTTTCTCACGAACGGTCTGATGGACATGACTCACGGTTTCCCCAACATCTCCAACTGCATTCAAGAAAATAGTGGCACGATCAATACCAAGCTTGGCTTGATCGGTAAGAGCTAAAAGGTTTTCGTTGGTTCCCTTGACGTCCTTCAATAATCCCGGCAACTCATGGTTCAAGCGAATAAGTAAACGTTCGGATTGCCCAACTGTACGTTTCACTTGAAGAATCATCGGAACCAGATAGCCCACCAAGACGACAAAGGCCACGGCAATGATGATCGCTGCCAAATCCACCATATCTCGCTATCCTTTCAAGACCGAATCACTGGCCGTTTCACTCGCCAGTCGGTAGCTTGTTCATAGGCATAGGCTGCACGCAAGACCATGGCTTCCTCAAAGGGACGACCCATCAGTTGTAATCCAATGGGGAGGCCGGTTTTACTCAATCCACAGGGAACGGAAATTGCTGGAAGTCCAGCCAAACTCGCAGGAATGGTATAGATGTCGGATAGATACATCTGCAAGGGATCGTCTAATCGCTCCCCCAATTGAAAAGCCGGCGTCGGCATGACTGGACTCACCAGCAGATCAACTTCCTGGAACACTGACTCAAATTCCCGTTGAATCAAGGTGCGAACCGCTTGGGCTTTTCCATAATATGCGTCGTAATACCCGGCACTCAGCGCATAAGTCCCCAACATAATACGCCGTTTCACTTCAGGCCCAAACCCTTGAGACCGGGTGCTCCGATACATCTCTGCCAGCTCTCCCGACTCCTTTGAACGAAACCCAAACTTGACGCCGTCATAGCGAGCTAAATTAGAGCTGGCTTCTGCCGTGGCGACAAGGTAATAGGTCGCAATGGCTTGTTCCGTGAAGGGCAACGTTACCTCGCGAATCGTTCCGCCCAACTCCTGCAACACCAGGATGGCATCTTGAACTTTCTCGGAGACTTCAGCATCAAGACCTTCTGCAAAATATTCCCGCGGCACTCCGATAATAAGTTTTTTGACGTCTTTCTTTTTCACGGATTTGGTGAAATCCGGGACGTCACGATTAGCAGACGTGGAATCCATTGGATCAAATCCGGCAATGGCATTGAGCAGGATAGCAGCATCAGTCACGGTTTTGGTAATAGGACCGATTTGATCCAGAGATGAGGCAAATGCGATGAGCCCATACCGGGACACACGCCCATACGTTGGCTTCAACCCCACCACCCCGCAACAGGCCGCCGGTTGTCGGATCGACCCTCCGGTATCGGAACCCAAGGCTGCCACACATTCATCTGCAGCCACCGCGGCGGCCGATCCTCCACTGGATCCTCCGGGAATATACTTTTGATTCCACGGATTCCTGGACGGCCCGAACGCTGAATGTTCCGTGGACGAACCCATGGCAAATTCATCAAGATTGGTTTTGCCAAGAATCAGGGGTTGGTGAGGTCGAAGACCGCCCATTACGGAAGCGTCATACGGCGGAACAAAGGTTTCCAACATTCGAGATCCACAAGTCGTCCGGATCCCCTCTGTACAAATATTATCTTTAATGCCTAATGGCATGGCCATGAGCGGTTGTGTTTTTCGCCAGGCTTTCAAGCCATCATCAATCGCTTTGGCTTGCTGAAGCAGAGTCTCTTTCGGTGTCAGGGTAATATAGGCTTTAATTTTTGGTTCTACTTGACTGAGTCGCAGCAAATAGGACCTGGCGATATCCATCGCACTCACCTCGCCAGCGGTAAATTTCCCCTGAAGCTCTTTTAGCGTAAGTTTAAATAGAGACATACAAACCAGAATCTGGGATCAGTGGATAAATAGGGAGATGGCACGAAAACGGCCTTTAACCGGAGCAACCCGTTTCATACGAGATTGGTTACTTTGCTTTATTCTGATGATCGACTTGGATAACTTGAGGGACGTGCCGTTTGGCTTCTTCGTCATTAAATAATTCATAACAAAAAATAATGACCTTATCGCCAACCACTCCCAACCTGGCAGTGGGACCATTTAAGATGATCTCACCTTTGCCACGGGCACCAGGGAGCGCGTAAGTCGAAAACCGCTCCCCGTTATTCAAATTGGAGACCATCACCGCTTCATAGGCCATGATTCCCGCTCGATCCATGAGGTCCTGGTCAATCGTTAAACTACCCTCATAGTCAAGACTGGAATCGGTAACGGTCGCCCGGTGAATTTTACATCGTAACAATTGTCTATACATATTAAATCCTAATTTTTTAGTCCTGCTCGGAAACGAGGGTTTTTGTTTAATCAGGTCGCCTTTATTTACCTAAAATATTCGGAACCACAAAAAATCCATTATGTGACAATGGGGCATTGGCCAGCGCCTTTTCCACGGACAAGCATTCGCGTGGGGTATCTTCACGTAGCACCGGTTCCTCATGGACAACAGAAGCCGTGAGAGGAACACCTTCCGTCGACACCCCTTGCAATTGATCCACATACGCTAAAATATGATTCAATTGTTCCGCAAATACGGGTTTTTCCGCCTCGGTGAGGTCCAAACGGGCCAATTGAGCAACATGTTCGACTTCTTTTTGAGTGATAGAGGCCATATCTGATCCTTATGAACGCAGGAATTTAAAAACCATGCTGAAACATTGCAAGCAAAAACCACATGCCACCACGTATTTCTACCATGAAATTCTCATGAAAAGCTACTTAAACAAAGGATCGAAGCGGGGGTGGGAAAGGGAGAGACCAGGAAAATCCAGAGAAAGAACTTGAGGCAATCACAGATCCAAGGTGGTTGCCGAGGAAAGCAGAAAGCCTTCATCCGCAAAGCTCACATAACGCCCATCTCCAATCACAATATGATCCAATACCCGGATACCCAATATTTCCCCTGCCGCCATGAGTCGACGGGTCAAGGCATGGTCTTCCTCGCTGGGCTGCGGGTCACCACTTGGATGATTATGGACAAAGATGACTGCCGCCGCAGATTCTCGTACGGCCAGGTTGAACACTTCCCGCGGATGAACAATACTTACCGTCAAACTTCCCTCGGAAACGGTGACATCTCGAATAAGCCCATGCTTGGCATCTAGCAACAGTGCCTTAAAGACCTCATGCCGAAGGTCTCGCAACAAAGGATAGTAGTGCTGATAAATATCCTGGCTATGGTGAATTCGTAACCCTGCCGTTAACGGGATCGCTAATGCCCGTTTCCCCAACTCAACTGCTGCGAGAATCTGGGCGGCTTTTGCAGGACCAATACCCGGGACAACACACAGTTCTTGCAGACTTCGATTGGCTAAACCCCGCAGTCCCTTAAGACGCGTCAAAAGGTCCAATGCAACATCAACCGCCGAGGAATCGGGTCGACCAATTCGTAAGAGGATGGCCACCAGCTGAGCATCTGATAATCTCTGAGCCCCATGGCTTAGAAGGAGTTCGCGGGGACGTTCCCTTTCCGGCCAGGATTGAATCCCTTTTTTGAGTTGCGGTTCATTCATACTCGTCATGCCAGTGGGGCCCATACGAACATGCGTTGAACTATACGCAGCTATTTTTTACCCCGTCAAAAACCATTTCCCCACCCTGTGATAGAGATTGTTGAGGTTTCCAAAACTATGATATCGTCCACTCGCCATGAAACCCTCTTCTATCCGGATCGTTGCAGGAGAATTGAAAGGTCGAACCATCCCTACCCTTCCGGGGCGAACCACCCGTCCGACCTCCCAGCGAGCCAGGGAGGCCCTCTTTTCTATCCTGGGTGGCCAGATTCAGGGTGCCACCGTGGCCGATCTGTTTGCGGGGACAGGAGCGGTGGGACTGGAAGCCTTAAGCCGTGGAGCGACCAAAGCGCTCTTTGTTGAGCAAAATCCTTTGGCCGGAGCGAGTATTCAGCGGATGCTTTCCCAATTTAAGATTGCCTCATCAAGCCAGGTCCTCATTGAGGATGTGTCACTCGCCATACAAAATTCAATTTTGGTAGGATGGCGTCCGTTTGACATGATATTCATGGACCCGCCTTACCGGCTCCCGAATGTACAACAGATCTTGCATCACTTAGAGGAAGCGGACGTCATGGCCCCGACCGGTCGAATCATTTATGAACATTTCCATAAAACCATCCCCCCGATTCCTCTTGGGAAATGGGCGCTCATCCGAACCGCTCGCTATGGGGATACGGCCTTGACGTTTTACCGACCTGTGCCCCAACCCGAAAAAGATTCTGACCTATGACCATTGGCATATATCCAGGCACATTTGATCCCATTACCCGAGGGCATACCGACGTCATTGCTCGAAGCCTCAGGTTGGTTGAGCAATTGGTCGTAGCGGTAGCCCCAAACCCTCGGAAAGCTCCCTTGTTCGACCTAGACGAACGAGTACAATTGGCCAAAATCGCCACCAGCGACCTGAAGGGAGTCACAGTTGAACCGTTTGATGGATTACTGGTGAACTACGTGCGGGAACGTGGGGCCTTGGCCATCATCCGGGGGCTACGAGCCGTGTCGGATTTCGAACATGAATTTCAAATGGCCCTGCTGAACCGAAAACTTGACTCTAACCTGGAAACCGTCTTTTTGATGTCGAGTGAGGAATATTCGTATCTCACTTCCAGCATGGTCAAAGAGGTTGCCTCGGTTGGTGGTCCCCTTCACCATTTCCTTCATCCCGAGGTTGCCGAATGCCTCCAGGGCCGAATACGGAGAAATGCCAAATGAACCTTGCCTCGAGAACGACCCGTATTACCCCCTCCCCTACGTTGCAACTCTCCGCAACCGTGAAAGCCCTGGTCGCGAATGGGCAACAGGTCTTCGATTTTACAGCCGGAGAACCTTCTTTAGACTCCCCCGAGGAGGCCAAAGAAGCAGCCTACGAAGCGATTCGCTCCGGTTTTACCAAATATACGGCCGTGACAGGCATTGATGAATTAAAAGAAGCCATCATTGAAAAATTTCAGCGGGACCAGGGTTTAACCTACTCGCGATCTCAAATTCTGGTGTCATGTGGGGCCAAACACACATTATTTAATATCGCGCTGGCCTTGTTTGAAACTGGAGATGAAGTCATCATTCCCGCTCCGTACTGGGTCTCGTATCCCGAACAAATTCTCGTGGCCGATGCCAAACCTGTCTTTTTCCCCACTTCCGAATCCTCAGGCTATGCCATTGACGTGAAGGCGCTGGAAGCGGCAGTGACCGACCGCACAAAAGCGATCATCCTGAACTCTCCCTGCAATCCGACCGGCAGCATGTATGATCGACAGACCTTGGAGGGCATTGCCCAATTGGCCCTCCAACATAACCTGCTCATTATCTCTGATGAAATTTACGAAAAGATGATTTATGACCAGCATCTACACCACAGTATTGCCTCGCTAGGCCCGGACATCGCCAGAAACACCATTATTGTGAACGGGGTATCAAAAACCTATTCCATGACAGGATGGCGAATTGGATACGCCGCCGGCCCGGAGAGGCTGATCAAAGCCATGGGAGACATTCAAAGCCAAAGTACCTCAAACCCCAGCTCCATTTCGCAAAAGGCCGCCGTTGGGGCTCTCCGAAAGTCTGATGCATTTATTCAACATATGGTAAAAGAGTTGGATATTCGACGAAAAGCCATTGTGGAGGGTTTAAATAGGATCCCGGGCATTCACTGTCCTATGCCTTCAGGCGCCTTCTATGCATTTCCAAGCGTCACTCAACTCCTTGGCCGACGCTTCCAGGGAGAATCCCTGTCCACACCGTTGGCTTTTGCCAACTTTTTCCTCAAAGAAGCCCAAGTCGCGTGCGTACCCGGAGAACCATTTGGGAGTTCCGGGCATTTACGATTCTCGTATACCGGAACATTAGGGGTGATTGAGGAGGGATTAGACCACCTGACCAAGGCCGTGGCTAAACTTGAGTAGCCGACCTCTCCCCATTCGGCGGTTCGTTTTCCCATAATTCCATCACCACGAAACCTTGACCTGAACAGAATCAGCCTTATTCTTATGAACATATGTGTACAAGTCTCTTTAATTGACGTTTACTCTCTGGAGGTATGCCGTGCCCATTTATGAATATCAATGCACCGGTAGCGGTGAACGATTTGAAATTCAACAGAAAATGTCAGATCCTCCCATTCAAACCTGCGATCAATTGTCCTGTGGTTGTGGCAAAGTCGAACCGGTCACAAAAGTCATCTCAGCGCCCGCCATCATGTTCAAGGGAAAGGGCTGGTATGTCACGGACTACTCGGACAAACTCAAAGAGCCAGAGAGTAAATCGGAGAACAAAGGGAAAACCGCTGACACCGGCACGTCTGAAGCTAAAACCGACAACAAGACCAATTCGACCAGCTCTGATAGTGGGTCCGGTTCCACACCATCCACATCCGCACCCGCCACATCTTCTACCGGGTCTTCGGGATCAGGAGCAGGTTCAACTTCAGGATCGGGGACATCCTCAAGTTCGAGTGCCTCCACCGGATCCGGGACGACCTCTTCATCCGATAGTAAGCCCTGATTTGTTTCGCAGATGCATTGCCCCGGGCATCTGCGCAACAGCTCTGACAATAACCGGAATCATTGCACGACGATAACCAGCCAAATTTTCACGCCCTGCCCCCGATACCCTCTTCAAATTTCTCCATCTGGAATATGTTGCGGTTTCAACCGGTCGCTGCAACATCTAATCTCTAATAATAGAGAGGAGGATGTTGAAAATGAAGCGGCGCCCAAGGATTTATTACACAGAAGAACAAAAGGCCTTAATGTGGGATCGCTGGAAGAAAGGTGAATCTCTGGAGTCGATTGCGCGGTTATTTGATCGGCATCATCCGTCGATTGAACGTATCCTTCGAGAGCATGGGGGGATACGCCCGCCAGAGCGTCGACGATCATCATGCGCACTAACCCTGGCGGAGCGGGAGGAAATATCACGCGGCATAGCTACAGGTTGCTCCATTCGTTCCATCGCAGCCTCCCTGAATCGTGCGCCTTCGACCATCAGTCGGGAAATCAAACGCAACCATGGGCAAGGCGGTTACCGGGCAAGTCAGGCTGATCAGGCGGCCTGGGCTCGGGCCCATCGCCCCAAAACCTGTAAACTAGTAGAGAACCGTGCACTGGCTCGAATCGTAGCCAGGAAGCTACAATTGGAGTGGTCACCCGAGCAGATTGCCGGTTGGCTTAAGCACACCTATCCGGACGATGAACGTTACCAGGTGTCCCACGAGACGATCTATAGGAGCCTATTCATCCAGGCACGTGGTGCCTTGAAGAAAGAGTTGATGCAGCATTTGAGGCGCACACGAATGATGCGTCGTTCACGCCACCACACACAAAAAACGGAGGAGCACGGCCGGATTACCGACACCGTATCGATCCGTGAGCGGCCTGCCTCTGCGGCAGACCGAGCCTTACCGGGACACTGGGAGGGTGATCTGCTATTCGGTAGTCATAACAGCCAGATGGCGACGCTGGTCGAACGTCATACACGCTACCTGATGCTGGTCAAAGTCGACAGCAAAGACACCGAGACGGTGATCAATGCCTTGATCAAGCAAGCGCATAAGTTACCTCGGGAGCTTTACAAGTCACTCACCTGGGACCGAGGCAAAGAGATGGCCGACCATAAACGCTTCACGCTGGCGACCGACATAAAGGTATACTTTTGTGATCCACACAATCCCTGGCAGCGAGGGTCCAACGAAAATACCAATGGTCTGTTAAGGCAATACTTCCCGAAAGGAATGGATCTGTCGAGAGTTCCACAAGCCAAGCTAAACGCCGTTGCACGGCGTCTCAACGAACGACCAAGAAAAACGTTAAACTTTGAAACACCTGCTGAACGATTTAACCCATGTGTTGCAGCGACCGGTTGAAACCGCAGTCAAAACCCGGCCCTTTCCCCATAAAAAGCCGACGTGTCCTACCCTTCGACAGAAGAAAAAATGAATGCCATTCGAAACGGCAATACCGTTTAGCCACAAGGGAGTTGGACTCTTGACAGCTCCGCTTACCCTCGTTACTCTCATCAGGTTTACCCGTAATTCCTGCCTCTTCGGCTACTCTGGCCGAACCGAGGGTCATCCTTTAAACGCTAGAGGGAAAAGCATGAAGAAGATGTGTGTAAATGGTTTGACAAAAATTGTTGGGGTCCTGTTCATCTCCGGCATCTGTATCCTAGGCGGGTCTTTGGAACAGCATGCCCTTGCTGCTGGAAAAGATTCCTTCCGCGTGGGTGTCCTTGATCCTCAGACCGTGATCGAAAAATCGAAGGCCGGAAGCCGGGCCCTGGCTGCGTTAAAAGAACATGCCCAAGCCAGAGAAACCGTGATGAAAAATGATCAAAGAGAATTAGAGACCCTCCAGGAGGAACTCAAGGCTGGAGAGTCCAGGGACTCCAAGCTGAGTGAAGAGGACCAAAAACGCAAACAAGAACGTTTTGCCCAAAAGTATCAGGCCTGGCAAAAACAAGGTCAAGATTTCCAGAATGAACTCGGCCAAAAACAAAAAGACCTGGTCCAGGAATATATGAAAAAAATCGAAGAAGCGACCGCAGCCGTTGCCGCACGCCATGGCTTCGATGTCGTCATTGATAAAGGAAGCGAAAACACGCTAAAAATTGTGCTGTACAATAGAGATGGGTTGGATCTCACCAATGAAGTCGTTAAAGAATTTGACCGTCGGTTTAAATAACGAACGACTAAGAGAAAGCGTTTGAACATTCTCCCCTGTGGGTCAGACTCACAGGGGATTTTTGTATCTGGAGGGTGGGCTTAAAGATCAGATGTGTTCAACCGTCAAGGAATCACAGAATGCGATATCTTCTAAAAATGCTGGAATAAAGAATATTGTTTCAGTGCGTCATACCTCCAACAGCCTCTTCCTCAGACTGATAGATGGGAATCACTTGTGGCAAATTAGCACATTCGAGCAACTCTCTCACAGGTGTCTGGGGACTCACGATACTCAACCGAATCCGGTCCGGCTTCATCCGATGGTACCAGAGAAACATCTGCCCCAACCCTATCGAGTCAATCCAGGTAATATTCGAGAAGTTGAGAATGATATGTTGGCACCCTATTTCCTGAGCTCCGAGAATAGCGACTTCAAGCCCAAGCTTCGAGTCACAATCAAAACGACCAGATAATTCCAGAACCTTCGTATCCCGGCGAACATCTTCTCTGACAGTCAGCATCGCAGTCTTCCCTCTTACTGACCTTTTCGGCAATCACACGGTGAAAATTTACCCGTCAGTGAAGATGCAAAATTGGCAAACCCCTACCCGACTGTGGAGGTACAGCGCCACGTGCACTCATCCCATTCCACCTAGTGGCCTCGCTTTCACACCATCCCTTTGATGGCCGCAGGATACAGTGGACCAACCCCATGGACAGTTGAGCTTTTTCACCAGATACCCTATTGCGGACTTCTCCTGCTTTGGCAGACACAACTATCAAGATCCATTGAGATTTGGAGAAAACGAAGTGTGTAGAAACCAGGGCAACTGGTTCCTCCGCCTAGGTGGAAATCTTTACAAGAAAAAAGAATATTTTTTTGAGCATCATTTCAACTCAAGGGTGATGAAGGTGTCCTTGTTAACGGAATAGTCCCTGACAAGCGTGGGTCCATCACTTGGGACAATATGCACCTTCCCGCCATAACTGTTACCCGGGATCGATAGGGTGACGTGGTTACCAGAAATTTTGGCGTGTATGGTCTTGTGTTTGTTGCTATCGCCCGCATCCACCACGGTAAAAAGGGTATTCGCGGTCGTGTTTCGCTGGGCATAATAGAAAATATCCAGATGGGGCGTGGCATGGCTCCAAGTACGGTCATTACCCTGATACATATTTCCTTTGACCATCACACTGTTGGCCTTCACAAAAATCGGCACATGCTCTCTCACCACCTTTACCTCGAGCCATTGTTGACCGGCATGAATAGTGCCGTTGTAGTAATCAATCCAGCTTCCCTCCGGCAGATAGACTTTCCGGATGGGTTCTTGATCATGAATGGGCGCGACTAATAATGAAGGGCCAAACAGGTACTGGTCCCAGATGGCATACGTTTGTTCGTCATCGGGGTACATACCCGCAAGCGGTTTCATCAAGGTTCCCTGCTCCGCTGCGGTATTCAGCAGGGAGTAAATATAGGGAATCAACGCCATGCGCTCTTCGAAAACCTTCCGGTAACGGTCCTGAAAGGATTCCGAGTACCGCCAGGGCGCCCGATCGTTGCCGTGACCACTGGCGCCATCCAGCTTAATCTCAAAAAACCCGGTCCATACGCCAAATTGGATCCAACGCAGATACAGGTCTTCACTAATGAGGCCTGTATTGCCGGTGAACCCTCCGGCATCTGTCCCCCAATTGGGGAAACCCAGATAACTGGCGCGGATGGCATTGGCCATATTGCTGCGCAAGCCCTCCCAATTTGTCTGGACATCCCCTCCCCAGATCGCACTTAAATGGGGCTGCGTGCCATGGACTGCCGCGCGAGCAAAATTAAACTGGTCTTCGCCCCAGTAATCCGCCAGCGCCTCATGGGTATGTTTGGCATAGAGCCAAATGAATTTACTGCGGCGCTCCAGAATCGGCGTGCCATCGTGCCAGCTTTCATCATAGGGAAAGTTCTCATCCGCCCGATCCATTTTGTGGCCCTGCACGCCAACTGTGTACTGCAAGTCGGTTAAACGCCGCGTAAATTCGCTGACAGCCTTGGGGTTGCTGAGATCAAAATACCCTTTAGTACCTGCCATGCGCCCGGGGAAATTCTGTTCGGCAAAAGTCATCGGCGCAATCCAGGTCATTAAGTGGATGTGGTAATCCTCATGTAATGTCTTTATCCATTCCTGGGGATTAGAGAAACCACGACCAAAGTTCATGTCCGACCAACCATGGGCGCCATCGCTATAGGGGCGATCAACAAACAATCCCGTGAAGGGAATTTTCATCTCAGTAAAGCGTCTGGTGTCATCAAGAACATCCTGCTTGCCTCGCTTATGGACATCACGCCAGATCACGGGGCCAGTACTCCAGAGCGGAACCTGTTTGGGTGCCCCAACAAGCCGGTAATAATTCACCAGCGCATGATCCAACGTGGGGGCATCAAGAACATGCCAATTGAACTCTGTGGCGGCATGGTACAACTCGGTTCGGTCATTCATCGCAAATTGATAACGACCCTCAGCGAAGGTTTTAAAAAAGCTCACATACCCCTTCGTACTAAAGAACATGGGTGAAACCGCGGTGGCAAAGTCGGAACTAAACCGGTTGTGTTCGCCGATCGCATTGACATCTTGCACCAAACCCCGCAAATCCGGGCTTTTTTGGTTATACGGCTCGGTGGTTTGTTTCACGCCAAACATATGTCCGCCGAGGTCTTCCATGAAAATATTGACATGGGAAAACCAGTCAGCATCACTGGAGAAATGCAGCCCTGCCTGATCCGCTTCAATATCAATGATGACTCTGGAATCCTCCAGGGATTCGATCTCATCCTCGTTCGCAACATCACGGTAGGTCAGGTGTAAACGATAGAAACTGTTACTTTTCCTGTTGAGCTGGACATCATCCCAGGAGTGAAAATCCAGCATGATATCCTGAATCACCATGATGGGTTGTTGATTCCGAAACACCACCAAAGTCTTTTCCTTTTGCTCAATGGTTAACGGTATCGGCTCGGCGGCACAGGCAAGGTTGCCAAGCAATAACGCAACCAGAAAAATTTGCAGAAACTTCATCATTCCTTTCCTGTCAAACTTCGTGCACCCCATCCAAGGCATTCTCGGTTTCCAATTGCAGCAACCTTAACGACTTGGCTTTAAAACCCAACATCGGCATAGGAAAGGCAGGAACACACAAAAATCTCCTAGGGAGGAAATGTTGAAAACGTTCTTCCTCTGATTCAGTGTTTTCGAAGGACGAACACGGACGTCATCCCGCAAAACTGGATCAGCGAGAACTGAAAGCTCTAGGTACCAACTGTCCCCTTGACGGGGAAGCGTACACCTGACTGGTGTGAATAGTGGAAAACAACAAACGAAGAAAGACGGTCTTAAAAAACCCCACCGCAACCACTATGCGGAACACCAAAAGAAAGTCTACGAATGAAATATCCTTTGGACCTTACAATGGGAGTTTTTTGTAGAGAGGGCAGGGAACCTGGTGGTGAGCAACGTGTAGAGTCTGGAAAGGGAGTGTGAAGCTCAAAGCGGAAAATAAAAGGGAGGCGTGATGCTGGTGTGGTCAGAAGAATTTTCCTGGGGCGGCTGACCGGAATAGCGCAAATTGATGCGTTCTTTGCGATGGGTGGTTTCCAACTCCCGGAGTTCTTCTTCTAAGACCTTGAGCTTTCTGGCATATTGAGCCTGACAGACCGAAATGGCGGCTCTTTTCCAGGTGAGTAAATGGATATCTTCGATGATATTGTTCACGTATTCCCAAAAGCGTTTTTCTTCCCTGTACCGGCCTGCGCGGGTGATCTCCCGGTTAAAGGCGCTTTTCCGCACCTGCCTCCGAACCTCTTCACATTGCTTTTGAAAATTGGCGTGTAGCAGTTCCAGAGCGTAAAGCAACTCACCCCGCTCATCGCGTTGTCGGGTGAGAAGATGGCGTTTTTTGGAATCCAGTTCCACAAAGGCACCCTGAAATGAAGACCTAAGACAGGATGGGAAGTCTAGCAAATTTCTTCAAAAAATCCATGTACAGATTAAAGGATGTCGCCTTGCAAGTCCCACAAGATATAGGAAAGACCAAGCTGCATTCTTTGTTTGCAGGAACCATAAAAAGCCCTCAACCACCGATGGCAATCAGGGGTTAGAGGAACGCGGAAGACCAAAGCACCAGGATACTCATGCCGAAATAAGGCATTCCGTTGTGCCGCAATGGCCGGCTAATCTTTCCTGCGATGTGTTCAGCGTTCCACGTTCTGGCCTATGGCCGGACGTCTTGCTCAAGATCGGCAACAATGTGCTTGGTGATGAGGGTGTAAATGACCTGGCGGGATGTTTTTCCCTCGTGGATGTTGCGGTTGGTGGTGCGTCCGGCTGGAATCGAACCAGCGACCCCCGGGCTTATAAGACCTTTCTTCGAGAAAATCCTCCGGCTACGGCTCTCCTTGAAGCCCCATTTACCTCACTAGATTTTGCAATTATGTCTTTTAGGGTAAAAAAGAAATAGAAGGAAGTACACTCTACAGGCAGGGCGTCAGCGCCTATAGAAAAATGATGCGTTAAAAGGGGATTTCCGATCTTATATTCCTTTCTAATTAAAACAAATAAGAAACCTACGATAGCCAGATTACTTGGAGAATTAAATTAGGATATTGCTCAGGAAAGCATGTGTCACGGTTTTTACGGTATTCGTGTGGAAGGGTTAAGGGGGGTGGCCGATGGCAAGGACACTTGCCCCAGAACAGAAGAAAATTTATTGAAACGTCAGTAAGATTTTTGCTAGGGGTTCATGCCCGCGGATTAGCAATGCAAAATTAGCACATATTTCTACTGCCAATGTAAATAAAATTCTGGACTACCCATTTTTCTAAAACAAAATTAAGCCTAGATTCTTTTCTCTCCCCCCGGCACAGGAATTCCCTTTACGGTATAGGATAAATAAATAATAGGAGTATCAAGTACTGCCACAATCAATTTCACAAGGTACCCGGTAAATATAATATTCAGAAGTACAGGAAAAGGAACTGTTCCAATGAAAGCAAGTGAAAAAAATACTATGCTATCAACTAACTGAGAAACAAAGGTACTCCCATTGTTTCTCAACCAGAGGTACCTTCCCTTGGATTTCTCCCCAATATAGTGAAAAAGCCAAATATCTAAGCTCTGCGCAATAGCATAGGCAATAAAGGATGCTATTGCGATCCTTGGAACGGCGTTAAAAACCACTTCCATTGCCATAGCTACTTTTTCACTTTCTGGAATTATTTCAAATTTCAAAACAAACTGTCCCATCGATACAAAAAGCACTAATCCAATGAACCCCATCCAAATAGATCGATAACCAACTTTCTTCCCATGATGCTCAGTTAAAATATCAGTAGCAATGAAAATAGATGCATAAAAGGTATTAGATACATTAGTGACAAGACCAAATATCGGAATAAGTTTGGCAGCGAATGTAGAAACCAATATCACATTTACAACAATTGTAATATAGACCCACTCCTTGCCTAACTTCCAGGCCAACAGAACAAAAAGAAGATCAATTATTGTTACGAGAAAAAACAAAATTTCATTGTTCATATCCTAATCCCTTATGTGGCATTTCGGACCTCATGAAAAAACTCCTTTATAGTTTCGCTCCAACCCAAAGGAAATACAGCCACTAAAACAAATGGAGATATAAACCCTAAAATATAATCTCCATCAAAGATAATTTTTTTTAAATTTGGAGGAAATCCTCCACCCAAAAATATAAGCAAAGTGAATCCTACCATCACAATTCCAAGAGATAAGTAACGATGCTTCTTAGTTAAATGTGCTTGCGGTCCAAATAAAACTCCGACAGCAATTACACCGAATGCCATTGCACTAAAGTAGTGCACCATACTACCTTTCATCCAAATTGAAAAAGTGCCAGGATTACTTTTTACCGTTAAAATGCTTAACATTCCTTCCTTGTTTTCTGGCGTATAATAATTGCTTCGCACTCTTTTCCAGCCAGTAGATTTTTCCTTAATTATCTCCCCCCAGCTGGGCAAAGATAATCTAATAGATTCCATTCTGGCATGTTGAGCTCCTTGTGCTGAGCCTGCCAATTGAGACAGCATTGGGCCAGATGGTTGATAAGATAACTCATAAATCTCTGGATAATCACTTACCAGCTTCAACATCCCCGGAACAACTAATTCAATTTCCCCATGATTTTCGCCTGCGGGTAATGTTATCCCTACCCACAATTCTTGGCTTTCTTGTTGGACCACAAACCACCCTGTAAGAAGTGAAAGGTAATTACTTATAGGGGTGACTTTTAATTGATCCATTCTCTTCGGTGAATCTTTGTGTGAAAGATTTAAAGATGTAACAAGCAGGGCTGGACCTTCTGAGGTTGTTCTATCGAAGGAAACTTTAACAATCGTAGAATCTGGAGAGTCGCCAAGGTCAATAATGGCCGATGCTTTAACAGAAGTAAAATCTGCCTGAGTTACCCCTAATAAAGGGATAAAAATTAAAAAAGAAAAGAGAAAAATTATTTTATTGTTCATGGCAATGCTAATCCAATAACTTATTCTGCATGGGCCAAAACCTTTCCCTCACCAATAGAGATAAAACTTTTCCCCTTTATGTTTTTTATTCGAAAATCACATTAGATTACAAATTTTTGTATTTATCATAAACGGCTATTTTTCCCGACAAATTATTATAATTTTTTATAAGAAAAAATACCTCGTTCAAAAACCCGAAAAAATCCCGCATCATTACCCTCTGAATGAATTTGAGAACCAACGGCAATCTTGCCAACTCAAAATCAACTATTACCTAGGCGTAGTTTCAGGCCTCCTCAAGCCCTTCAGTTGCTTCAACTAATTGCCGGCCAATTATCTCTTTCTGCTCCCATACCTGCTTCCACTGGTCGTCCGAGAAAAAGGGACCATCGAGGCATTCGTCAAATATGCGCAATATACTGCCATGTAGCCCAATGAGAATAATCAGACTGCATTCAATTGCTCTCTGGTCGGGAGTGAAGTCCAGAAGTTCGTACTTTGTTCCGTTTCGAATCCAATGCTGCGAACCATAATATTCAGGAGTAAAATGAACAGACGAGTCAGAAAGGATACCAAGATGCTCCTCTAATTTGGCCAAGATCAGATGGCCGCTTGGCAGATCAAGCTTCGGTATGACTGGTTTTTTTGGCTTTTCCCCCCTATACCTAGCTTGCCAACGCTCCATCCTCTGTTCATGAGCAAACCATTCCCTAGCACTCTCCGGATTTGTCTTGACGGCTAAGGCAAGTCTGGCTGCTTCGATAGCCCGTCGGCTAATCGGGGCAGCATCGTCTGGCTGAGCCTGACCAATCAAAGTTAGTGCTGACAAAAATGACCGGTGGCAAATGAGGAGTAATAGACCAAAATGCCGGGGGAAAGATCTAGGTACAAGGGAAACGGCACTTTCATAGAGTCTATAAGTGAGATCACCGAGTTTGGAAAAGTGCGGCAGCTGACTGATGGACGAAATGTTTGCCCTTTGAGCAGCAATGTAATCTTGGATGCTCATACTAGGTGGATTCCATTATTGTTAGACTCTGGTGGCGATCTTTGCGATATATCTTGCCTTGCGATGCGGTTTTTGACCTGTACTATTCAATGTGAATTCACTCTTGGATCCAATAAACCTTAAAGTAAATCACCCACTATGGCCTCAACACTTTGAGCCACCCCATGTTTCAAGGCGATTTATTTTTTGTAGTCCGAAGCTTAAACCAAAAACCGAATAATATCGAGAATTTAATTGTTATTTTAGAATAATTTTTTTTGGCTTAGATGGAAATTAACAGGGAGGGAAAGTTGACTGGTTAGAACGAGGAAGCAACAATTGATTTATATTATTATATACTTGTGTGACCTAGAATCTCATGCTATGCTCCTTTTATACTAAAAAGGAGATAGTCTTGATTAAACAATTTTCCAGCCTTTACGAAATGATGAAAACCTTCCAAGACGAGCAATCCTGCATCAATCATCTTCGTAGTATTCGTTGGAAAAATGGAGTCTACTGTCCTCATTGTGGTGCCAATAAGGTTTATCATTTTACAGATAACAAGAACCACAAATGCGGAATTTGTTTGCGACGTTTTAGCATAAAAGTTGGGACTATTTTTGAGGAGAGTAAAATCCCTCTCCGTAAATGGTTTATGGCCATCTATCTTATTTCCTCACATAAGAAGGGCATTGCTTCAACCCAATTAGCAAAAGATATTAAGATCACACAAAAAACCGCCTGGTTCATGCTTCAAAGGTTGAGATTTGCGACAGAAACCAAATCCTTTCAGGAGCCATTGGCCGGTCCGGTAGAAATTGACGAAACTTATATTGGTGGCAAGGAAAAGAATAAGCAGGAAATTATCACGCACCGCGACGGGGGATATAGCGTTGGGGATCGGCACACCAATGCCATTGAGGGAGCTTGGTCTCTTCTGAAGCGAGGAAAAATCGGAATATACCACCATGCTAGCCAAAAACACCTGCCTTTTTACCTGCACGAATTTTCCTATAGATATAACACGCTCCAGTTAAATGAAGGGCAAAGAGTCAATGGGCTGTTGGGCCAATGCGCGGCGGGCGCATTACTTACAAGGAGGTAGTCGCATGAGCAAGAAGCCAGAAGAAAGCAGCGTGTACGAAAAGCCCATCAAACTAGAAATGAGCACAGAAGAAGCTATACAGCGATTTGCGAAAGTCACAAAGGAAGAAATTGGCCAGCAGGGCGGGACCAAGGCAGTAGTCACAGAAGGCGAGACCCAATTAGTCATGTTTCGTGGTAAAGAGATTCGCCAAGTCTTACATGATGATGAATGGTTTTTTTCAATTGTAGATGTCATTGGAGCCCTAACGGGATCTGATAGGCCCAGTCAATATTGGAGTGACCTAAAAAGGAAACTAGTTGAAAATGAAGGCTTTTCTGAACTATACGATGAAATCGTACAGTTGCCAATGTTGGCTTCTGACGGAAAAATGCGCCAGACAGATGGAGCAAACGCTGAAACAGTTTTTAGGGTTGTTCAATCTATCCCGTCACCAAAAGCACAACCATTTAAGAAGTGGCTAGCCAAGGTCGGATATGAGCGAATTCAGGAAATTCAAGATCCAGAAATTGCCATCAAGCGAGCCATGCTCACCTATAAAGCCAAGGGGTACTCCGATGAGTGGGTCAGGTCACGCTTGCAGACAATAACTAGTCGCAAAGAATTAACAAGTGAATGGAAAAAGAGGGGGGTGGAAGAGGGACTTGAATTTGCAATTTTGAGTAATACTATCTCTAAGGGAACATTTGATTTGCAGGTTGAACAACACAAAGCAAAAAAGGGACTCAAAAAGTCACACAATCTGAGGGACCATATGTCTCCTCTAGAATTAGCTCTAACTATGTTAGGCGAAACGACTACGGCTGAAATGGCCAAGACGCAAAACGCTCAAGGGTTCTATGAAAACAAGAATGCAGCAATAGCTGGGGGGGATGTTGCCGGAAGTGCAAGAAGAAATATTGAAAAGAAAATGGGCAAGCCAGTTGTCACGAAGGAAAACTTCCTCCCTGGGCCTAAGCCGGAACAAATAAAACTTCCTGACTAGCCACTCCTTTTTTTTGGACCTCCATGAAATTGGTACGACAAGTATATAGTTTCCTTAATTTATTTCCAAAGCTACATTTTCTCCATTTTTAAAAAAAATTTAGTTATACCCAGCTTTACGTCTCGCACCGCATACGCACCTAAAGAAAATACAAATATGGAATAAATTTACAAGACGTTGTTTTTATTGGTGCGCCCGGCTGGAATCGAACCAGCGACCCCCGGCTTAGAAGGCCGGTGCTCTATCCAACTGAGCTACGGGCGCCCCGTTAGGAAAATCGCATAGTTGGTGAGTTTGAGTCAACGACCTTGGACGCTGTTCTGGCCATGTTTGTGATTTTCAACTGACGCACCAAATATTCTTAGTCTGAGGGACCACCAAAGTCCTGCCGATTCGTAAACAGGGAATAGGGCTTACGGCAGAGGAGCTGGAGAACGTTCACCGGGTACGGAGGGAGCATCAACGTCCTCTGCATGATCGCCCAGGAGCTGATCAATGATTGTTTGAAAATTCGCCAGGGGTTGTGCTCCACGGACAATCGTTCCAGTGATGGAGTCTTCTGAGCCGCTTTTCCCGATAAAGAACGATGGGGTCCCTCTAATGCCAGCCGCAGCACCATCATCAACGTCCTTCTGAATATTCACTTCGTATTTGCCGCTATCTAAGCATTCCCCGAACGTCGTGGAATCCAGTCCCAGGTCAGCCGCATATTGTTTCAACGAGGGAACGGTGAGATCTTTCTGATTTTGAAACAACGCAACATGCATCTCCCAGTATTTATTGAATTCTCCGGCGCAGCGTGCGCTTTCATGAGCCTTTCCCGCCTGTTGATGAATGCTGCTTAAGGGAAAATCTCTGAAGACATACCGGACTTTTCCTGTATCGATATACTCACGTTTGAGCACAGGGAACACCGTCAATGAATACCGTTGGCAAAATGGGCATTGATAGTCCGAGAATTCCACGATCGTCACCGGGGCATCGGTTTCCCCCAGCATTGCACCCCCGGTCACACCCACGGTGCCGGTGCTTTTCTCCGGACTTGGCCGTTTTATCGCACTCTGAAGAATGCTCTTAATTTCAGCAAGATCCTTCTTCACCTGCTCCATATCCTCACGAAGGACCCGGACATCGTCTTCAACTACGGCCTGGCCCAATCCAGGGTTGATCATGAGCAAATTGACACAGACCAGCAGGCCGATCAGTCCTCGGGCGAGACCTCCCTGTCCTCTGGGTGTGTTCTTCTGCTTCTCAATTTCCTGAATTCGTCGATTCATGGTCGCCTTTCAATAACTTTCAATAAAAAATTCCCAATTCATCAGACAGGCTATCGTGCGAATGTTATCACGATCCACCTCGATAAAAACCCAATCTCAAAGGGAAGGTAACAAATCCAGATCAGAAGATCGAGGAATTCCATTGCATGGATCAACGCGGATCCCACAACCACTTGAAACCGAGTTCGACGAGATTTTTCTTGACTTTTTTTGTTGACCGATCAAAAATCAGCCGGTTTGTTTGGGTCAGGTAGATGGACTTTCAGTCAAGGGATACCATGCGATGCGTTGATCAATATCAGGCAAACGGCAACGGACTAACAGAAAAAGGGTGTTGGGCGTATCGTGCAGACAAAAAATTCGGGTCCGCATTGAATCCGGAGCCAACAGATCCGTTTCAATAATTTGGAATAGCGTCCTCAACCCAATCGCAAATTGCCACAGCAATGAAATGGACTCATTTTACTTCCTGCAAGAATTATCGAAGCTCTGGCCCTGCCGAACGCCTCGGTTTGAGGAAGTCGGAGTTAGACCATCACCCTGAAATGAGGAAGTAAGGCAAAATGACCCGAATAAAGACGGTGCGATTTATCATGACTTGTGGGTTGATTCTGAGTATGTTGTCCGCCTGCGCCATACCCTCCAAGAAGGCTTCGGATCCCCTGACACCCACGGAGCAATTGTTATTCAGCTCAGCGATCAACAAAGGCCTGAAGCGTTCTGATGTGGGCATTCTTAAAGGGGCATCAATCTTCCTCACCGCTTCAGATCTGAGGGTGGACCAGAGTTTCAACGGAGATGTCATCCAGCAGCATATGAAACAGGTCGTGACCGGGTGGCTAGGGCAACAAGGAGTGATCATTCGGGAAGAGGCAAACGAGGCGACGTACCGTGTGCATTTAATCGTTGAGTCTATAGGAACGACCCAAAATGCGAGGTTGTTGGGGCTGCCAGCCACCCAGGCCACGATATTTCCCATCGCCACACCAGAATTGGCTTTCTATAAACGTGTTCAAAGCCAGGGCTATGTGCGCTTTTATTTTGATATTTTCGAAAGAGCATCCGGTCGTTTTTTTGCCTCAACGGAGCCGCAGGTAGGACAGGTCACTCAAACGGTCTATACGGCATTTTTCTTTTTCAACTGGAGACAGACCGATATGGAGGCCCCTCCGATCTTTGAAAATAATTAGATCACAATGGGGGGCGTGCCAACCTCACGACCAATTTTGACGCGATACCGATTATTCACCAGGAGATCACCTGGCAAGACATGAGGGGCCGGATCGGCATACCATGTCCCGTCGAATCCTCGGATATCCTCCGTCAAAAGGAGGAATACCTAATGCCACTCGCATCAACACAATGTGAGAAGGAATATAGAAACGTCAATAATGGCAAGGGAATGTGTTTTTATTTATGACCTTGCATGAGACGTGATGGTTCAGTTTAAGCGTAACAAAATTCAGACGTTTTGATTTTCAACTGTGACAAAACACGTGACCAATTTTCTATCAAAATTCTCCAAGAATACCCTACCCACCTTTGCCCCATCTAGCTTTGGGACTATCGGATCCCGTACGCATGAGGGAGCCTAGGATTTTTTTGTTTTGACTCCATCCCTAAGTTTGCCTCACACAACAAAACCCGACTTCGTGAGGAGTCAGGCTCATGAGAAGGTCAATGGTTGGACTTTGATTATTTGGCTTTTCTAGACAACGACCGCCATGCCCGGCATGGTAGCCAGATGATCGCGCCTCGCTAGCTCAGCCACTTGCGTAGTTCAGTGGGGGTGAGGGCTTTCGCCCACAACCAGCCTTGCCCCTTTTCGATCCCGATGGCTCGCAGAAAGAAAGCCTGTTCGGCGGTCTCAACACCCTCGGCCACAATATCCACGTTCAGGATGGCGGCCAGGGCTGCAATCCCACGCACCAGCCGTTCCGCCGCCATATTAGTCCCCAGCTGCCGAATAAAGGATTGGTCAATTTTAATCGTGTCCACTTCCAGTCCAATGAGTTGTTGGAGTCCAGACTGACCGGTGCCAAAGTCATCAATGGCCACTCGGGCGCCAAGTTGCCGAGCCTGGCGGATGGCCTCCCGACCTTGCTCATTGAGTGCTTGCCGTTCAGTGATTTCCCCGGTGAGCTGCGGGAGATGGTCCATCAACGCTAATTTCTCAAGCACCGGCAAAATCTTGTTTTTCCCCATGACAATAGGGGGCAGATTCACGCTCACAGAAAATGTGGGATGTTCGACCAGCAGAGTGCCTAAATCCGCTTTAAGACACGTAAACATACAGGTGGTTAACTCTAAGGCCAAGTCCTCCTGCGATTCGAGCTCCTCAATGAGGGGTTCAATGCTGGTCTCACGGCCATCGTCCGCTCGCCAGCGGGCGAGGGCTTCACAGCCTACGATCCGATTGGTAGTGAGATCGATGATGGGTTGGTACTTCGCAAAAACGGAAGCCCGAACGGTATGACTAGAAATAACGGACATAAGTGGTGGGCGTGCGTCTATCTATGGATCGTATCTTCAAGAACCTGCCTATGATGTAATCTCGCCTGGTCAAGTCGGAGCAGTGGTACCTTACCTCAGATAACGAGGCGACGGCGAGCGGTCGCTTCTTCTCGACCCAAGCACACACAATCAAGTTCACGGGGTCATGCAGACACAGTGCCTGACTTATTTAAAGAGGTCTCTCTCACCGAGCTAGGAAGGCAAAGGCTGGCGAAAGTAGACGTTGGTGTCCTGATCGTGAAGATCAGATGATGGAAGAACTGAAGAATTTGGTCGGGGCGAGAGGATTTGAACCTCCGACATCCTGCTCCCAAAGGAGATTGTATATTGCAACGCCAGTCAACATGGTGCGGCACAGTATCACAGATTCATCAATAGCAACAAGGTCTTTCGATGCTTGGTGTTCGTTGCAATAGTACCATGTGGCATTGCCTAACCGTGACAATTTTTTCCTAAAAATTCTCTCCCCTTCCCCTACCCTCTATTGCCCAAACCTGGGCGTTGGAAATTCTCTGTCTCGCATTCATTAAGCGACTTCGTGACCTGCATGCGACGCCTGATCTCTGCCGTGAGGCAAAACATGGCAAGTCAACGGGCCAATGACTATGATCGACGTATTTCTCTGAGATATCCCCGAATACAGTCAAAAACAAACATCTCCGGCATACATTCGAGATAATTACATTCAACCTATTCCTAATCCCCAAGCTACCTACTGCTTCTCCTCATTTTCAGTATGGGAATTTAAATCTTTTGCCGCTTCAATAATTGCATTATCCATAAAAGCGTGATCTTCTGGGCGCTCTTCCCACTCACTAGCCCGATAAATAAAGGGGTGAAGGGGAAGAATGTCTTCCGAAGGAACTAATAAAGAAATCTCACTAACTTTTTGGACCCTTGATAGGGTGAAGGTTGCCCTTCAAGTATTTTTCCTGCAATTTCTTTTGAGAGGTGAAGGACAGCCTCGATTCGATTTGGCTTGAGTATTGCCAGTTCCAGAAATACTTTTTCTAGAAGTATTTGTCCTTCTGAGGAAGATGGCTCAAGGAGGCCAGCCAAAATTCTCAAGGAATGGGAATCCTCTCCTTCCACCAGAGCTTCTGTTGCGATATCAGGTAGATTTTTCCCATTGAGCAAGCCCAAGACCAAATTGGCTGCCGCCAATTGCAAAACTTTTCTTTTCATTTAAACTTAAATCCTTGGCTTGAACCGTTTATTAGATTTTTCCAATGATGAATAATTGTTTGATTTCCACCAGGATGAGAATGGATATGCTTCATTTTGGCCCATTCACTTTCGGGAAGATTAAAAGGACGCATTTTTCTCATGTGGTGGGAGATTTAACAATAAACGACCCCACATTGGGGCCATACAAGTCTCTCACCATTGGGGAGAAACTAAAGTAGAAAATCCAAAGACCATGGATAAGGACGGCCGCAATCAGCTCAGACATTTTTGACGGCAAAAAAATGGGATGAGCCACAAGAAATAGTTGGTACAATTGAGCTAGCAGCGGACTCCAGCGCACTTTAAATATCAAGAAAAGGCCAACCATTAAAGAGACAAGGTGGAGAATTCCCATATTATATATCTCAGGATCGATATTGAAAATCACCTCACGAGGAGGGTCGCTGAAAAAGGTAATGGACCATTGAAACAACCGAATGAAAACATAAAACGTGAGAATATTGTGCCCTAGGTGGGGAAAATATTCGACAACCCGCCGATGAAAATATAATTTTTCCATATCACTTGATTAATTCTTAGCCGTATTCTTCGGCATTTCTCCGTCCATGCCTGAATAACGTGGAATCCTAATCTCTGTCAATTTTTTAATCCCTAAAAAAAGGCACACTCCCGTTTAAGTAGCTTTTCACCCTGCATACCCTTGGCTGTCAATTAATGACGATTGTAAAAAGCGACCGCACGATCGCAGCCCTGCTTTTCGACATACCTGGACAGCTATGTTGCAGCTTTATGTCCACCTGTCCCCTACCCATTTGAAGGAAGCTATTGAAGCGATCGCGAGGTATGGAACGGTGAAGGAAAAGGAGGGGAGGACTGGGGCCTTTTTCGGAAGGAATTGAAAACGATACTATGACAAAAACCGTGACAGCGGGAGTAAACGAGGAATAGGAGATTGCGTAAGGTCTTGTTTATATTGGTCGGGGCGAGAGGATTTGAACCTCCGACATCCTGCTCCCAAAGCAGGCGCGCTACCGGGCTGCGCTACGCCCCGACTATTTTGCTAGATGGCGGTCTGCGGTGAGAAGACTCTTAGCATTGGTGACCGCTTGAGCTCGATGGCTGATGCGGTTTTTTTCTGCAAAGGTCATCTCGGCTAAGCTTTTTCCTAGTTGAGGAACATAGAATACTGGATCATACCCGAATCCACCTGTCCCATGAAACTCCTGGGTGATAATTCCCTCTAACACGCCTTCAACGGTTTCTGTCTGCCCATCAGGATTGGCCAGCGCCACCACGGTGATAAATCGGGCGGTTCGCTGGTCTGAAGGCACCCCGTGTAATTCCTGCAATAATTTTTTGCAGTTCTGTTCGTAGGTGGCATGCTCACCCGCGTATCTGGCCGCATAGACCCCTGGACGTCCCTGTAACGCATCCACTTCCAACCCGGTATCGTCGGCCAAGGCCCAGTGTCCGGTATATTTTGCTGTGGCTACGGCCTTTTTGACGGCATTAGCTTGACAGGTGTCGCCATCTTCTTCCACAGCGGGAAAATCAGGGAATTCATTCAAGGTAAGCATAGGAATGTCCACATCATTGAGAATGGATTGAATCTCCTCAACTTTATGTCGATTTCCTGTCGCCAGGACTAATGAGGCGATGACCGGCATGGGGACCAAAATTAGGAAATAGAGCCGATGAGTTCCTTCTGCAAGGTAATCAATTGTTGAATACCTCCCCATCCCATTGCCAAAAACTCATCCAAATCTTTTTTGGAAAAGGGAGACTGTTCGGCCGTTCCTTGCACCTCGACCATCCGGCCATTCCCCGTCATAACTAAATTCATATCCACGTCAGCTTTGGAATCTTCGTCGTAGGCCAGGTCTAACAGGATTTCCCCGGCCACCTTTCCGATACTGATAGCCGCCAGATAATCCAGAAGCGGGCATTGCTTGATCAAACCTTTCTCCTTCAAAGTCGAAAAGGCATCAGCTAGGGCAATGTAGGCGCCAGTGATAGAGGCAGTCCTGGTTCCCCCATCCGCCTGAATCACATCACAATCAATCCAAATGGAGCGTTCACCCATTTGACGCATATCCGTGACGGCTCGTAACGCTCGTCCCACTAACCGTTGGATTTCCAATGTTCGTCCGCCCTGCTTGCCTTTGCTGGCTTCACGGGACATCCGGTCATGGGTCGAACGAGGCAACATCCCATACTCAGCGGTAATCCAGCCTTGCCCCTTGTCCCGTAAAAATGGGGGGACTTTTTCTTCCACTGAAGCCGTACAGACGACCTTCGTCTCTCCCATTTCAATGAGCACTGACCCTTCCGCATATTTGGTAAAGGGACGGGTAATTTTGACAGGTCGGAGTTCATCCGCCCGTCGATTATCTGTTCGCGAAATTCCAAGTGTCGGTAACATCATTCCTCACATTAAAAAAAAAGGGTTTGAATTATAAAGAGGGCTCAGACAAAACACAAATGCGCCAGACACGTTAACCTCAGGAATTTTAAAGAATGGCTGATCTAATAGGATGGTGATAACGTACCATCTGCATTTTTATTTTCGTTGGCAACGGGAATCATTTCTTACGATTCTGAGTTATATACCAGCGAAAAAGCAGCAATCCCGCAATGACCAAACTCACCAGGACCACAAACACGTCTTCAGCAGGAAAGATATAGGGCATGAGTGCTAGGCTGCGGCCGGAATGAAAAGGATTTTCAGGTTTTCATTCATTGACTGAGATGGGGACTCATGATAGATTCGATTTCCCTGCCAGGCCACCATGCACGATATCCGAATCCTTAGCGACCAACTCGACTCTCTCCGCTCCCAACTCGGTGCTAGAGCCGACGATATTCCCTGGGAAACCGTCCAGACCCTAGCGGCACAGCGACGGGTGCTCATCACCCAAAGCGAAGAACTTCGCCACCAGCTCAAAAAAGGATCGGATCGAATTGGCGAACTGAAACGTACCAAACAACCCAGTGAGGATGCCACAACCGCTCTTCGCGACATTCGTGACCGCATCCAGACCATGGACGTAGAATTACGCACCACCGAAGAACAACTACAAGACCACGCCCTCAGAATTCCCAATATTCCGCATGAGTCGGTCCCGCCGGGGAAGGACGAACACGATAACGTGGAGGTGCGACAATGGGGCACGCCTCAGAAATTTCCTTTTGAAGCCCGGTCGCATCAAGATCTGGGTGAGGCACTCGGCATTCTCGATTTCAAACGGGCCACTAAAATTGCCGGAGCCAGATTTTGCGTGTCGATGGGCCTTGGCGCGCAATTGGAACGGGCCCTGGCCAATTTCATGCTTGATTGCCATATCCAAGAACACGGCTATACCGAAGTGCTGCCCCCCATGCTCGTCAACCGGCCCTCCATGACAGGCACCGGCCAGTTACCCAAATTCGCCGAGGATCTCTTTCATCTTTCTGAAGAAGATTTCTTTCTCATTCCCACGGCAGAAGTTCCCGTCACCAACCTGTTTCGAGAAGAAATCCTAGATGCAGAACAGCTCCCGATTCGCTTCGTCGCGTATACCTCCTGCTTTCGCCGAGAGGCCGGATCATACGGAAAAGACACACAAGGTCTGATTCGCATGCACCAATTTCAAAAAGTGGAGCTGGTCAACTTTGTCCAACCAGAGGATTCCTATGACCAGCTGGAACAACTGACCCAAGCGGCCGAATCCATTCTCCAAAAATTGGCACTCCCCTATCGTGTCGTCGCCTTATGCTCCGGCGACCTGGGATTT
The DNA here is from genome assembly GCA_032139905.1 of Nitrospira sp. MA-1. Lineage (NCBI taxonomy): Bacteria > Pseudomonadati > Nitrospirota > Nitrospiria > Nitrospira sp. MA-1. Next base: position 1,558,597 of record JAQJDB010000007.1, on the reverse strand, counting down.
TCCGCCGCGAAGACCTACGATCTTGAAGTCTGGGTTCCCTCGCAGCAACGGTATCGAGAGATTTCATCCTGTAGTAATTTTGAGGCGTTTCAAGCCCGCCGAGCCAATATTCGCTTCCGCTCCAAGAAGGACAAGCCTCAATTCCTCCACACGCTCAATGGCTCAGGTCTGGCTATTGGTCGAACCGTGGTCGCAATTCTGGAGAATTATCAACAAGCCGACGGGACCGTAAAAATTCCCCCCGCATTGCAACCTTATATGAACGGGGTTAGCGTCATCAGTCCGGGTGCTGTTCCAGCAGGAAAATGTTGATGTTCCCCAAACATGCATGTGATCTTCAGACTGGTGAAATGACACAATCTTTCCACCAACTCTCAACAAATTTGCTTAAGCCGGAGAGTTCACATTCCCGCCTCAGTCGGCTACTATAGGCTTGTATGGAGATGAGCGTGGTGAGATTCAAGTCATCTCCCTTTAAAAGGAGCCTCTTGTCGAGCAATAAGAGCTAGGTCCGCAATTAGGTGAGAGTCAGTCCTACCAACAATCCTCAAGTTTTTGACTCTAAATGATTCGGAGGGGTGCTAGAGTGGTCGAATAGACCGGTCTTGAAAACCGGCGTCGTGAAAGCGACCGTGGGTTCGAATCCCACCCCCTCCGCCAGCCTTCGCCAAGGCTTCGGCTGGCAAGCCAGCACAGAAGAGAGCCAAAATTCCACCAAGTAAACTACCGAAGTAGAAAGGACGAAGGCTGTCCGCCGAAGCTTTAGCGAAGGAGGACACAACCACCCTTCCAAATAGAATATACCGTTCACTATAGCCTCAAAAAGGAGCACATATGTCGAAGACTCTTCCATCCTGGGACCTTCAAGGTCTCTTGCGCCATCCGACCAAAGACTTCAAGCGGATCACCAAAAAGCTTGACTCCCTGATTTCTGAACTCGAGGCCGTACGACCGCATTTATGCCCCGATATTTCTGCCGCCCGTTTCAAAAAAATCTGGGAGCAATACGAAACCGTCACCGAGCAAATGACGACGTTGCGGGCTTTTTCGTCTTTATGGTTTTCGGAAAATACGAAAAATCAGGAAGCCCGGGCGTTTGACACCCAGGTACGGAACCGACTGACAGATTTTTCAAATCGACTGGTCTTTCTTGACCTCTGGTGGCAAAGCCTCGATCCCACCAACGCGGCCCGGCTGACCGAAAAAGCCGAGCGATTTCGATATCATCTTGACACCTTGACTCGATTCACACCGCATACCTTGAGTGAGTCTGAGGAACGAATTTTAACCATTAAAAGTACGACCGGTCGCCAGGCTCTCGAAACATTGTATGGCGTTACCACGAATAGTTTGACATTTCCTATGAAAATAAAAGGCCGGACTACCCGTCTGACCCGCGAACAACTCATGGGATATGTCCGGCATCCATTAGCTTCGGTTCGTCGAGAAGCCTACCATGCCCTCTTTAAGGTCTACGGTGAACACCGTGATGCTCTTGGAGAAATGTATAAAAGCCTGGTTCAGGATTGGGGTAATGAAGGTCTCACCTTGCGGCATTACGCCTCGCCTATGGCCGTGCGCAATGTCACAAATGATGTCCCCGAAAAAGCCGTTGATGCTCTGCTCAAAACCTGTCGAAAGAATGCCGTCATTTTCCAGGAATATTTTCGGTTAAAGGGACGGCTGCTGAAGATGAAACAATTTCAACGATACGATTTGTATGCTCCCTTCACGGCGAAGAAATCAAAATATTCATTTGCCAGGGCGAAAGAACTTGTGATGGAAGCCTATCAAGCCTTTTCCCCTGAATTGGCTCAACGGGCGAAGCAGGTTCTTGAAGAAAACCATCTTGATGCTGCGATTCGACCAGGGAAAATGGGTGGGGCCTTTTGCTATAGCGTCCTCCCGACACAGACTCCCTACGTACTGGTGAATTTTACGGGAGAGCCACGTGATGTCTCGACGCTAGCCCATGAACTGGGACATGCCGTTCATGCCATGATGGCAAAGGAGCATTCCATTTTCACATTTCATTCGTCGCTCCCTCTGGCGGAAACGGCCTCTGTGTTTGGCGAGCACCTGCTTTCGGATTTACTTCTCCAACAGGAAAAGGACCCTAAGGTCAAGGCGGGACTTCTTGTCGATCAACTCGACGATGCGTATGCCACCATTATGCGACAGGCCTATTTTGTTCAATTTGAACGGCAAGCTCATCAGATGGTTCAACAAGGCGCGACCATTGATGCTCTTGCTCAAACCTACCTGGCACTCCTTCGTGAGCAATTCGGGCCTCGCTTACCCGTGGACCAGGAGTTTCAATGGGAGTGGCTAGCCATTCCCCATATTTTTGGCAGTCCGTTTTATTGCTACGCCTACAGCTTTGGCAGTTTATTAGTACTGTCGCTTTTTCAACGCTATCAAACAGAAGGATCCTCCTTCGTCCCTCGATATTTACAATTGCTTTCAGGAGGTGGGTCGGCCAGCCCACAAGACTTGCTCAAACCCCTACAGGTGGATATCAACTCCACGACTTTCTGGCAAGCGGGATTTACAAGAATCCAAGGACTGGTCAATGAACTGGAACGAAGTATGCCGTGAAGGATCTGGCTTTAAACGGGGTCAATCCGTGAGATTAAACAACAGGCAGTATTCCCACGATGGCCATGGTGACAGAAGAAAGCCGAACTGGACGACGCCCTGGGGTGCCTTAGGAAATTCCTGCTTGGCGTTGAAGCCACCTGATGTAGCCAATAATCTGCGTGACATCATCGGCGGTCACGCCTTCGATCTTCGGCATGTTCCCGAACTTCCAATGGTGGGCTTTGACTCCCTGGGCCGCAGCCCGCTGAAAAGCAAAATCCGCATGATGACTGGGTTCATAAATCTTATGAACTAATGGAGGACCTTGACCCGTTCCCGAGGCTTGGGAACCATGGCAAGGAGAACAAAAGGCATTAAATTTTTCCTCGCCTTCTTTGAATTCTGTTGGAAGATCTTTTACTACCGATATTTGTGCGATGGATGCGGGAGCAGAAGATTCCCCGGCACTCGTCCCATTCTCAGAACAGCCAATAACAAACCAACAAAGAAGCCCTGCAAAACCCCGGAGAATTGTCCCTTTAGAATGATGGTTCATGTCCAAATTCCTTTACACCCATACTCGGTCACAATCAGACGTGGCCACAGCCTCATATTTATCCGGCCAGTAGCGGATCGGGAAGTTGGGCCTCTTGAAATCCCTCTTGACGAATTACGCAACTATCACATTGTCCGCACGGTTGATTATGTCGTCCTGGATTATAACAACTATTCGTCCATTGAAAAGGCACCCCTAAGGCATGTCCTTTTTGGATAATTTCACGTTTGGTCAAAAAGAGCAGCGGAGCGAGAATGTCGATCTGTCGACCTTCCAATCCCATTTGTGTGCCGAGACGGGCCACCTCCTTGAATGCCTCAATAAATGCCGGCCGACAATCCGGATAGCCGGAATAGTCACGAATGTTGGCCCCAAAAAAAATACTGGTGGCACCCAACACCTCGGCATAGGCCAGCGCCAAACTTAAGAAAATGGTATTTCTGGCCGGAACATAGGTGATGGGAATCTGCCGTTCACGATCCCGTGCGGGCTGATGGGCGGGAACCGGTATCTGATCGGTTAAGGCCGATCCCCCAAACGTTCGTAAGTCCAGTTGGACTATTTTGTGTTCTTTGACCTCAAAATATTCAGAAATTTTATGCGCACAATCAATTTCCGTTCGATGACGCTGTCCATAATCAATAGTCAGGAAATACAGCTCATGTCCTTCTGATTTGGCAATGGCGGCCGTCACCGTGGAATCCAACCCGCCACTTGCTAGAACAACAATTCTTGACTTAGGCATACGAGAATGTTCCCTGAACCCTTTTCCTCTCGCCTATCAGATGGTTAGCAGAGGGGTATAAGGAAAAATCAGTCACGGCCTCAGGTTTTGTTGGAAAGAAAGTTGAAGGCGCAAAACGCATTTGTCGAATTGGATGAGTGTATGCCACTCCCAATTAGACAGGGTCAGAGAGCAGATGCAGCAATCCTTCTGATTATTGCCGCTGTTCCGATCGTTCAATTTTTTCCATCAGTTCTCGTTTGGATTTACACTCGACACACAAACGCGCAAACGGAAGCGCTTGCAAACGCTTTTCATTGATCTCGCCCCCACATTCTGCGCACACACCATAGGTGCCTTCATCCAAACTATCCAAGGCATCATCAATCAGTTGTCGTTCGCGATTTCGCATTTCTTGAAGCGAAATCCCCATTTCGCGATCCAAATCCACCAGCGCCTGGTCCCCGCTGTCCATCGCCGCTTCCAGCCGGCGTTGTTGTTCTTCTGTCACTGATTGACCAAGCTGTTGTTTGATTTCTTGAATCAGCGCTTCCCGTTTGGCCAAGAGAATTTCCTTTAACGCCACATGACGATCCTCTGTTTGAGCTTTCGCCGGCTTCCGCGGAGCAGGGGTTGTGGAAGTGGCTTTTGCTGTGGTTTTTTTCGTCCCGGCGGTGACCGTCGCTTTCGTTTCTTTCTTTACTGGTCTTTCGGCCATACTACATTCCTTTCTTCCTTCGAAAGTTAACCATTCTCTCACACGACTGGAGGATCAATGTCTGCGCACACCTTCCCCGTTGCATCATGCAATACGAGTAAAGTCTTTGTCCTTATTCATACGTAATCAGGGAGTGAATTTCACACCCGTTTAATTTGTTTCGTCCTTCAAGCCCAAGTAATTCCACTAAAAACACCACGCCGGCAATATCTCCACCCAGTTGCCGAATGAGATGGACTGTCGCCCCGGCCGTTCCTCCAGTCGCAAGGAGATCGTCAACCACAAGCACTCGCTCTCCCTCTTGAATCGCATCACGATGAATCGACAACGTCGTCGAGCCATACTCTAAATTATAATTGACCTCAAACACATCGGCCGGTAATTTGCCAGGCTTCCGGACAGGGACAAATCCGGCATTCAAGTGATACGCCAATGGGCTTCCTAAAATAAACCCTCGTGATTCAATCCCAACCACCCTGGTAATACCGGCATCCTGGTAGTGTCGAATGCATTCATCAATAATGGAACGAAAGCAAACAGGATTATTTAATAAGGGCGTAATATCATAAAAGAGGATACCCGGCTTAGGAAAATCAGGAACCTCTCGAATATGCGCTTTATAGTCCATAGATAAACTACTCAATCTTGATAAGACCTGTGGTTTCTTCTAACTTTTATATCGGAATTATCCGATCCGCACCGCCCTCTATCCCTTACAGAAAAGTACGAAGGATTTGGAACCCTTCAGTTTGCCTGTTTGGGTCTTTCCAGTCAACTATTACCTGAAGAACTTGAGAGAGAGGAGGCCCTTTGTGGAGAGTGTGGAGAAAGGTCTGAACAGAGGCGTGTGGCCCCTCCACTTCCAATTCGACTTCTCCTCCAGCGCGGTTTCGCACCCATCCATGCAATGACCTCCTGTTGGCCTGCATTTGTACAAATGCTCGAAATCCGACTCCTTGAACTGTTCCACTCACACAGGCATGAGCCCGAACAATCTCTTCCATCTGCTCTTTCAGTTCCTCCTCAACCGGATACCGTGCGTCCAGATTTCTTTGCTGAATGGTGAGCAGCATAATCCTGTAGTAGCTGTTTTCCAACCCTCGTGGCTTCTCGGATACAATCAGGGATACCGATGCCATACATTCCTGCTCCTGTCACATAGAGACCTGGCGAATGAGCTAAGTGTTCCTGAAGCTTCGCCAACCGGTCCCGATGTCCGAGCACATATTGAGGCATTCCCTGCTTCCATCGATGGACTTCTGTATAGGTCGGAGCGGTCGTGATCCCGACCAAAGACGTTAATTCTCCCCGAACACACTCCACAAGTGAGTCATCATCCTGCTCAAGAACCGACTCTCGCCCTCGACCACCGATGTAACAACGAATCAGAGTTTCTCCAGCCCTGCTCCTATCCGGCCACTTTAACGAAGTCCAGGTTGCCGCAAGCAATGGGCGTTGTTCTTTTCGAGGAACAACAAATCCGAATCCTCGAATCTGCGACCTAATGGATTCAGGGGGATAGGCCATAGAAATCGTAGCCGTCGAGGCATAGGGAATGCCATCTAACAGACTCGCTGCTTCAGGCTGAATGGCACGAAGCAACTGAGCGGTCTGATAGGCGGGAGTGGCCAACACAACGGCATCAGCTGGAAGCCGATCTCCATTATCCAACATAACGTGAAATACGCCAGACTCAGGAGCCGGAGACTGAATTTCCTGACACTCGGCACCTCCAATTAATTCTACTCCACGTCTGCGCAATGCCTCCACTAAGGTTCGAATGAGCTCCCCTAATCCCCCTCGAAGCGACATAAACATCGTGGGAGTATCACCGGAGGAACGCGGGGCGGCTGGCGCGGCGCCCAAAGCCTTCCGCATTCCTTTAATGACACTGCCATGTTCTCGCTCTAATTCGCGAAATCGAGGAAAGGTCGACTCAATACTCAGTTCATCTGCATCCCCGGCATAGATGCCTGCCACCAATGGTTCAATGAGGTTTTCGAAGGCTTCAGTCCCAAACCGTCGACGAAAAAACTCGCCCATTGATTCGTCTGCCGGCCAAGGATTCCGCCTTGGCCAAAAGCGCTCGGCCGCCATCCGAAGCATTCCACCCCAGGACAAGAGTCCGCTAGAAACAAGGGTATCAACCCGTCGTGGCCGAAAGGCCAATAATCCTTGTGGAAGTTCTCTCAAGGCACCCCGGCAAAATGAAAACGTTTGATTGTGTTGTGAGTTGGTAGAAATTAATTGATCTTGAAGCCCCAGGGTCCGGCACAATTCGAGCGCCCACGGCTTTGAAGTGAGAAAGGAGTCAGGTCCCCCTTCAATCAGATACTTGTCTGTGACATGTGTCAGAATTTTCCCACCCCATCTGGGATCTCGTTCAACGACTGTGCATTGTACGGCCGTCTGGGTTTTCTCAGCTTCTTCCATGATGGCATACGACGTGGCGAGGCCGGATATCCCTCCTCCCACAATAACCACTTGGTACGGTGTCTTCCTCATGAAGTCTCGAGCAATCAACGAGGAAATGCTAGAACGTGGTGAGAAATTGAAATAAACAGGTTTTCATGGAGGGATGGGAAAAGCTGACAGGAAAAAGCACCTACGAGGAAGCCGTGGAAAACCGGCGAACACATTCAATGGCAAATTCAACGCTGTGCAAAGGGGTATTAGGAAGAATTCCGTGACCTAAATTAAATATGTGACCGGGTCGGCCGCCAGCTTGCTGCATAATATCCTTCACCCGACGCTCGATTTCTTTTTCAGGGGCAAACAGTACCAGGGGGTCCAGATTACCTTGAATACTCACATCAAACCCAATGGTCCTCCATGCTTCATCCAAACGAACACGCCAGTCGACGCCCATGACATCGCTTCCAGCCTTTCGCATAAGTGGAAGAAGCCCAGTCGTCCCTGTTCCAAAATAGATAAGGGGAATCCCTTCAACGCGTAGGGCTGAAAAAATATTTTGAACATGAGGAAGGACATATTCTTCATAATCGCCAGGACTTAAGCTTCCGACCCAACTATCAAAAAGCTGAATAGCTTGGGCGCCTGCTCGACTTTGCACCCGTAGATATTCCACGACAACCACAGACAGTTTGGACATTAATTGATGCCACACGGTTGGCTGCGAGAACATCAAATGTTTGGTTCGGGCATAGTCACGTGAGCTTCCGCCCTCAATGGCGTAACTGGCTAACGTGAACGGCGCCCCGGCAAATCCAAGTAAGGGGACTCGATTATCGAGGGCCTGAAGTGTCTGGCGAATGGCTTCCCCGGCATAAGCGAAGGCCTCCCCATCGACCTGACGCAGGTCCACAATGCCCATCTCACCTCGTATCGGATTATCAATAACCGGACCCTTCCCCTCAACAAATTCCAGGTTTAATCCCATGGCTTGGAGGGGCAATAAAATATCCGCAAAAATTATTGCCGCATCCAGATCAAAGCGATTAATCGGTTGAAGGGTGACTTCGGCAGCTAACGCCGGTGTTTTGCATACTTCTAAAATCGAATACTTGCGTCGGATAGCCTGGTACTCTTCCATGTACCGCCCTGCCTGACGCATAAACCAAACCGGGGTCCGGTCTACAGGCTGTCGCATACAGGCTTTTATAAATCGGTCATTCATGGCTGGCATTCTACGAATGGAGAAAAAGCGAGTCAATCAATAACGTTCACAAAGTGATGCTGGTTATTATTATGTTCGGCAGATTGTCTTTCTAATCAAAAATGATCTCCCTCTCTTACCTGTTAAATACGACGGGATACCACCAATCCATTTCCGTTCATGGTAAAAGAGGTGCCAGCTCTTGGCGAATTCTCTGGGCCTGACCCTCCACAACATCTCGTTGATCACCAGACATGACCCACGCCTCATCCGGTTGCAGTTCAATGCGATAATGTTGTTGATCAGTCGAAAACCATTCAAAGTAAGGGTGGGGGTCAAGAAGAGGGTGCGGATCAAACGACATGAGACTGACTTTGCCTAGTTGAGGGATGGAAAAATCATAAAGCGATCCTCCGGCTTGAGGATCATCTAAAAATCGTGGGTTTTGAAAACCCACGATTTTTCCGGCAATCTCTCCAACAAAATCTCCAACCAAATACACATCCACGGTTTCCAGTCCAGCTAAGGTGATTTGCCCAACGACCGATCCGACAATCCGATTGTCTAAAAAACCTTCCTTCACCCACCGGGCGCTAGCAAATGTTTCCGCCATAACAAATACTATTTAAAAAAGAAAAATCCCTCTCACGGACTGGTTGTACTGAAAGTCACAAAATCAGAACCCACGAGCTACGGTTTACATAAAGGACATTTGAGTTGGAGGGTGGCATCCGTATTTTCCAAATTTTCCAGAGCCGTATCCTTATCTGGATATTCGGTCCATCCGCCTTCCCAAAAGTCCGCCCGATGCGGGCCTGAAGGCACCTCCGGACAACGATCCCGATGGATCATTGCTTCATCAAGTGATCGTTTCAGATGGATCCAATACCCCATAGTCGTGATGCTCCTTCACTGGATGGTACGCCGAGCCTGCCCCACAGGCACGATCAAAGATTTACGTGAAAACAACCTGTCAGGAATATTAACGAAGAGGGAGCCTGACCTGCAGGAATTCAGTTATCGACAAATTGCCATTCATCTTTATCTAAAAAAACTTTTTGCCCCGCATCAAGCTTGGCTTGCTGTTCCTTATCAAAAAACTGCATATACCGCTCAATGCGATCCGGATCGTCAATACGTTCCTCCTTGACCATTCCAGTGGGCAATTTAAATTTCCTAATTAACACCGACATGACTCATTCCTCCAAAATTTGACTGTAAAAAGACCAACGAAAAATTATAGTGAAATCATAAACTTGCCGTCAATATTTTTTTGGACATTTCCATAGTCACTACGTTTATCCATTGGCCACGCCTAGGCATTCTTCGATATACTGGGGTCCTGACAGACTCGATATTAATCATGTTCATCGTATAATTTCAAAGGAGTCCGGTATGCCATTGTATGAATATGTCTGCGAAGGTTGCGATCATCGTTATGAGGCCATGCAAGCGCTTAGCGTGAAACCAGAAGAAACTCTTTGCCCTAAATGCAACACCACCAAAAGCCGACGCATCATGTCCTCGTTTGCGTCGAAAATTGTGGGAACACATAAACCAGGATTTGCAGAAGGCAAAGCCTATAACATGTTGAATGAACGAATGGATAAGTTTTCCAAACTCCCTCCTATTATGGGCCAACGCGCAGAGCCGACCGAGTCAAATTTTAACCCCCCAGCAGGAGAATAGGATGAGGCTTGGGCGGACATGTATAAAGCTGACCGCTCAAGGTATTCTATCCTCCACAATTCCCGCCCCTTGACATTTATTTCTATAAACCGGAAAGATGTGCCCGTTTTTTTATTCTTGGTCATATCGTAACCTGGTTTTTCGACCACTGGCGTGGCCGTTGTTTTTGGTAGGGATGATAAAAATTATGGCGGCCATCAGGATTTGTAAATATAATGCTGTCAAGATAACTTTTCTGATCGGAATCGTTTTTCTCTGTGGACTGATATTTCCCTTAGGCCCGGTTCATTCCAAGGAATCTACTAAATCGGAACCTCCGATTACGGATTCAGGGACGATTTCCGGAACGATTCTCATTGTTGGCAATGGACCTGAGCGATATCTTCTGGAAATTCTGGCTGCGGGATTTGAGTCCCGCCATCCTTCTGTCTCCGTTGATATTTTCTGGCATCCTAATGCCAAACCAATCAGAACCATCGAACTTAATGAAGCTGATATTGGGATCACGGGCGAGGAGGTCCCTTCGCTCCGATCCACGGTCATTGCCAGAGACGGCATTGCCGTCTTAACCAATTTTTCAAACCCGGTAAAAGAAATGACTATCCAGCAAGTTGCGGATGTCTTTTCCGGAAAAATTCGTTATTGGTCTCAGGTCCATGAGGAAGCCCCTCAAACCAAAATTGTGCTGATCAATCGCACCCCTAATGAAAATATTCGACAAGGTTTCGAAAAAACATTACATATTCCAGATGGGATTCCGCGTTCCGCTCATAGGGCGGGAACCGAGAATGAAGCCATTAAAGCAGTGAGCGGAAATTTAGAGGCCATTACCTTTGTATCCATGACCCCAGCCCTCCGGGCCAAAGAAGATGGGATCGCGATAAATCTTCTGTTTATCAATCGGGTGGAGCCTGAAGTGCAAACCATATTGGACAATCGTTATCCACTCCAACGACCGGTGATGCTCATCACTCAATCCAGTCCCTCACAGCAGGTTCTGGCCTTTGAACAGTTTGCCCTTTCCCCAGAAGGCCAAAACCTAATGCGAAAAGGGAAATATTATCCACTTCTGAAGGACCAATAATTCGCGGAATCCCTGATTCGTTAGCTTATCTTCTGATACCATCTGGCCTCGAAAAATTCAGAACACGATCGGCACGGTCATGCATTCCTAAAGTTGAGACACGAACACTAGAATCGTATGTTAAAAAAAGTTTTGGTTGCCAATCGGGGAGAAATTGCGATGCGCGTCATCAGGGCATGTCGAGAATTCGGCATTGCCACGGCGGCGATTTATTCGGAAAGTGACGCCACCGCCATTTACGTCAAAAAAGCGAATGAAGCATATTTAGTCGGTCCGGGTCCTGTGCAAGGCTATCTTGATGCTCGACAGATTGTAGGATTAGCGAAGCGTATTCGAGCCGATGCCATTCATCCAGGGTATGGATTTTTGGCTGAAAACGCTGATTTTGCCAGGCTTTGTGAAGAGGCAGGCATTCTCTTTATTGGCCCATCTCCGCACTCACTTGAACTACTCGGCGATAAGGTCCAGGCTCGAGCACTGGCCATTAAAATCGGTGTTCCTGTTGTTCCCGGGACTGACGGCAGTGTTGGCACGTTGGAAGAGGCACTGACATTTTCCCATAAGGCGGGATACCCGGTCATGGTCAAAGCCAGCGCCGGGGGTGGAGGGCGAGGCCTTCGCGTCGTGCGATCAGACGATGAATTACAAGAGGCAATGGAAGCTGGGGCTCGAGAAGCCCTCGCCGCTTTTGGCAATGGTGATTTATTTCTTGAAAAATATGTGGAACGTCCACACCATATTGAATTTCAATTGCTGGCAGACAAAAACGGCTATGTGATTCATTTGGGAGAACGTGATTGTTCTATCCAACGGCGCCATCAAAAATTGATAGAAATTGCCCCGTCACTTGTATTAACCCCTCGTCTAAGAGCAGAAATGGGAGAAGCCGCCATCGCCATCGCTCGCGCCGCCCAGTTCTATAATGCCGGCACCGTGGAGTTTTTGTTAGATCCCGATGGACGTTACTACTTCATGGAAATGAACCCTCGTATCCAAGTGGAACATACTGTCACGGAACAGATTACTACCGTTGATATTGTGCAATCCCAACTATGGATTGCGGCAGGGCGTCCTCTGGTCTTCGGGCAGCATGAGGTCAATCTCCAGGGCTATGCCATTCAATGTCGGGTAAATGCTGAAGATCCCCAAAATGGATTTCGCCCATCATCGGGAAAAATTACCGCCTATTTGTCCCCGGGTGGTGTTGGAGTTCGGATTGACGGAGCGGTGTACAAGGATTATACCGTCCCTCCGTATTATGATGCCCTTCTCGCCAAGTTGACCGTTCATGGTCGGACCTGGGACGAAACTGTTCGCCGAACTCATCGCTCCCTTGAGGAATTTGTCCTGCGAGGTGTCAAAACTACCATTCCATTTATGGCAAAACTCATGGAAGAACCGGATTTCCGGGCCGGGCGATTTGATACCTCCTATCTTGAACGCCATCCCGAACTGTTTGAATATGAAGAGGCGGAAGAACCGGAAGATCTCGTCATTGCCCTATCCGCAGCTATCGCCGCATTTGAAGGATTATAACACCCTTTATGAAACGTTATGATCCATTGCCCATGTGAAAGGTCTCCTTATGTCACGAAAAACATCACACACCCATAAAAGCAAGAAGCCCAGTCGTCCGGTCCCTACCCGGATGAAATTGGATGCCGCTCCGGCCCTGGATATCGAAGCGTCTCCGAAGCGGCAGGTCTTTTTAACAGATGTGGCTCTACGAGACGGACACCAGTCCCTTTTAGCGACGCGTATGCGCACAGAGGATCTCTTATCCGTGGCTTCAGAATTAGACGAAGTCGGATTTTGGTCACTAGAAGTGTGGGGCGGCGCAACCTTCGATTCGTGTCTCCGGTTCCTTAAAGAGGATCCTTGGGAGCGCCTTCGAGCCTTTCGTGAAGCCATGCCGAAAACTCGTCTTCAAATGCTCTTGCGTGGGCAAAACCTTGTAGGGTATCGACATTATGCTGACGATGTCCTTGAAAAATTCATCGAATTATCGGCGCAAAATGGTATTGATGTCTTTAGAATCTTTGATGCCCTGAATGACATCAGAAACATCAAACCGGCCATGGAAGTTGTGAAGGCCTGCGGCAAGCATATTGAAGCGACTATTTGTTATACGGTCAGTCCGGTCCACAGTCTGAATCACTTTGTGGAACAAGCTAAACAACTCGAAGACCTCGGGGCAGACACCATTTGTATCAAGGATATGGCTGGACTTCTTCCTCCCTTTGAAGCCTATGAACTGATCTCCCGCTTAAAGGCAACCGTTCGGGTTCCGATTCACCTGCATACCCATTACACCTCTGGGATGGCTTCCATGTCTTCCCTCATGGCCATTATGGGCGGGTTGGATATATTGGATACCGCATTATCCCCCCTCTCCGGCGGCACCTCTCACCCCCCGACCGAATCATTTATTGCCGCCCTTCGCAACACTCCCTATGACACGAAATTAAATCTTGAACAAATCGCCCCGGCTGCAGATAAATTACGCAAAGCCCGTAAACGCTATCGGCAGTTTGAAAGCGATTTCACCGGTGTGGATACGGACATTCTCCTCTCCCAAGTGCCCGGGGGAATGCTTTCGAATTTAGCAGCCCAACTGGCCGAACAAAATGCGCTGGGAAAAATCAAAGAAGTGCTGGAAGAAATTCCACGCGTGCGAAAAGATATGGGATACCCCCCTTTGGTCACCCCCACGAGCCAAATTGTGGGAACGCAGGCGACGCTGAATATTTTGACCGGCGAGCGTTATAAAGTGATTACGAATGAAACCAAAAACTATTTTCAGGGTTTGTATGGGAAACCACCTGGTACCCTCAACTCGAAGATTCGGCAAAAAGCATTGGAAGGCGACGTGCCTGTAGCCGGTCGTCCCGCTGACAACCTTGATCCTGAGCTGGGAGATGCAACGCAGGAACTCGTAGGACGGGAAATGGCTGAAGAGGACATTGTCTCCTATGCGCTCCTCCCGTCCGTGGCCTTGCAATTTTTTGATGAACGGGAGCGAGGGGAACTCAAACCCGAACCCCTTCACGCCTCCCCGGAGAGTGGGCCGGCGGTGGCTCACGATCTACATTTAGCTCCGGTAGAATTCAACGTCACCGTTCACGGCGAAGCCTATCATATTCGCGTGTCGGGATCCGGCCAGACAGTAGACGGCGTGAAACCCTATTACATTAAAGTGAATGACAAACTTGAAGAAGTGTATCTTGAACCGATTCAAGAAGTCTTAGCCGGATCACCTGACCCTCCACCATCCCAGGCATCAAAGACGGAGAAACGTCCCAAGCCATCACAACCTGGAGACGTGACCACACCCATGCCCGGCCGGGTGGTCAAAGTCCTGGTGACAGAGGGTTCCACTGTCAACGTGGGTGATTCCCTGCTGGTAGTGGAAGCCATGAAAATGGAGAATCGAGTCCAATCGCCGATTGCCGGTTCCGTCATCACCATCTACGTCAAAGAAGGAGATGAAGTGAATCCTGATGAAACGCTGATTCATCTGGAATAATAATGCGGGGCTGTTCTCACTTTCGATTATTTCTCCTTTTCATGGTCGTGCTAGGATGCTTGACGATTTTGGGTTGTTCTTCCCTCAAAACGCTCCCTTCCGGAATCGACCTGATCCAACGTGTGCCCTATCAGACCACCAGAGTCAACACCCATCGCATTGCCTATCTTGACGTTGGGCAAGGTCCGCCGCTTATCCTCATCCACGGATTTGGCGGATCGATATGGCAATGGGAGCATCAATATTCGGTTCTAGCCCAAACTCACCGGGTCATCATCCTGGATTTGCTCGGTTCTGGGCTCTCTGATAAACCCGATGATGCGTATACGCCAAAATATCTCGTGGAGTTTTTTCGCCAATTCATGGATGCCCTCAATATTCCACGAGCGACGTTAGTCGGAAATTCCATGGGAGCCGGGTTGGCGATGGCCATGGCCCTTGACTATCCGGAGCGAGTGGATCGACTTGTGCTCATCTCGGGATTTCCCGCCCACGTTGAGAACAGCATCGCTTCACCACATTACCAACGCTTTCTCCACCACCGCCCTCCCATTTGGCTCGCAAAATTAGGAAACTGGATGGCCGGGAGAAGGACCACAGAATATATTCTCAAAGAAATTATCTATAATGCCGCACTCATCTCCCCTGCCATTATTGACCGTTCATTTCACAATCGACAAAGAGGCGATTTTCTTGTCCCCCTTTATTCATTGATGGACAATATCAAAACATGGGAGGGACAATATGGAAATAGGTTTCAGCAGATTTCTCATCATGTCCTGCTACTCTGGGGAGATCAGGACCGAGTGTTTCCGCTCGATGTGGGTGAACGGGTAAAAGACCAATTACCTCATGTCGAATGGCATGTCATCCCGGAAGCGGGGCATCTTGCCCAGTGGGAAGCACCTACTATGGTGAATCAATTTATCCTCTCATTTTTAGAACGAGATTTCTAAAGGACACATCACTCAACCGGGTATTTATCCCACGCGTATCTGAGAAAATGGTATTCTCTATATAACACCGATAGCTTAACCCGGATCATCGAGTTGGATAGAAGGAGCATCATCATGCAAAAAAATTCCTCCATTATGTCGTTACTTTTTATCCTAGCGGCTTCCTCATTAGCTGGATGTTCCACCCTGAATGGCCAATCAGACCAGAATTTTTCCTATAAAAACATTCCGATTGATAAAGAAACCGCCAGGACAGGAGAAGGGTCGACCATTCTTTTTCGAGGTACCCCCTTGCCGCTGAGTGGTATGGAAGTGAAAATCGGGGAGACTCTTCGTGCGGTCCCATTGGCAAAAGGTGACTTATCCCTCGTGAACATACATGAATCTCAAGGGAAAGTCCGCATCATCAGTATCGTGCCTTCCCTCGACACGAAAGTTTGCGAACAACAAACACATTACCTGAGTGAAAAAAACAAGGGTCTTGATCAGCAGGTGTCACTGATAACCATTAGCGTCGATACGCCTTTCGCTCAAGAACGATTTGCGAAAGAAGCAGGAATTGCCAATGTTGAATTTCTGTCAGATTTTCGAGGTGGAGAGTTTGGCATCTCGCATGGATTACTCTTGGAGAGACCCCATGTCCTAGCTCGAGCCGTCATGGTTGTCGATGCGAATAATGTGATCCGCTATCTCCAGGTCACTCCCGATCTCGGCCATATGCCGGATATGGAGAGAGCCTTTCAAGTAGCGCGATCCGTACTATCAAACTCGTGACACCACGCACGTCCATAAACATTCGCCACTTACTCTCATGACGTTTTCAGAACAATTACGAAATCGCGCCGCCCCTATTTGGACTGCCCAGTTAAGGCATCCTTTCGTCGTGGCATTGGGGAAAGGCACGTTACCGGCAAAAAAGTTTCAATATTACATCCTACAAGATGCCAGGTATTTAGAAGAATTGGCCAGAGTCTTTGCTCTAGGATCGGCCAAAGCGACGGATGGAGATACAGCCCTCCGCTTTGCAAAATTGGTTGAAGATACCATTACCGTCGAACGAGGCCTTCATGAATCCTATGGAAAGCAATGGGCTCTTTCCGCCAAGGACATGCGATCCACCCCCCTTTCCCCGACGAATTATGCCTATTGTCGGCATATGAGAAGCGTGGCTCAAACCGGGACACTCGGTGAAATCACCACGGTGGCCCTACCCTGTGCATGGGTCTATTGTGAAGTCGGACAACATCTTTTAGGGAAAACAACACCCAAACGCTCACATCCGTATTATGATTGGTTACAACTCTATGGGTCACCCGAGTTTGCGGAAGTCACCCGATGGATGCGCGAAGTCGTCGATCGATGCGCCAAGACAGCAGGCCGGGCAGAAAAAGCCAGAATGGAAGAAGCCTTTTTAATTAGTTCACAATACGAATGGATGTTTTGGGATATGGCCTGGCGGGAAGAGAAATGGCCCATATAGGACATTACATTCCTTAATCTTTAAACAACATGACGTGGACAGCATTCACTGCTTTCAAAACTCTGCCCGTTCATTCACGCAATTTCTCCCGGTGACAACGCAAGCACATGAAAAAAGTCCAATTCCCCTTTCTTTATATCCTGGTGTTATTCAATGTATGTGCAGGGATTCAATTTCCGGTCCAGGTCAATGGACAACCTCACATGGCAAAAGGAATCCAACCCCTTATCCAACTGGAAGGCCAGTCCTTGCACCAACTGATCCCCAGGGATACCCGTCCCCTCCTCCTTCCAGAAGAACAGGAAGCATTTCTTCAGGAACTTGAAGGCCATCCACCGGATTGGCCCACCTTACAGAGCCCGGATCACACTGAGCAAAGCGAGCGTCTATTCCAACTGAATCGCGCTCGGGACGAGGCCCGCCTCATCCACAAAAATATCCTTCAAAAACCCATTGCCTTTCTATGGTCAGGCTTTCTCCGGCAATATATGCCGGAATACGAGGGATATTCCGTAGCCTTAGGTCCAGAACTCACCTCGACATCGTGGGGGATTGTGCGCTTTAAGCCTGTGGGCTTGCCCGACTATTTGGTGGCCATCCCCTCTCTTGAATTGGTTAAGCAAATTCGGCGTCAGCAACAAACGGGTAAGCAAATTGCCATCGGCATCCTTTTTTTTGGTACTCTAGTTGCCGATGAATCTCTCATCTATAGCTTTTCTCATGATCAGGAGGGGGACGGAATGATTTTGCCCGTCGTCCAAATCGAGGGTGTAAGGTATTTCCTCTTCCCCCCGAATCCATCATCATCACATTAATCCACTGTTAACAAAGGACGTGTCAGATTTCTCCGACCCAAGCCATATCTAAACCATTCGTGCTATTAAAGTATTGGGGGCCAGTCGTCCTCTATGCTCTTGTTATTGTATATCTCTCCTCCCAATCCAATCCTGCCCAACAACTCCACCTCCCTTCATTTCTTTTTAAAATTAATGATAAAATTTTACATGCCTGCGAATATGGCGTACTCGGGATTTTGCTCTATCGGGCATTCAAATACACAACCCCGATGGCTGGAAATATGGGCCTCGCAATCATCTGCGTCATCGCATTCGGGATTTCCGATGAAATTCATCAGTGGTTTGTCCCCCAGCGTCAGGCTGACATTTGGGATCTCGTCGCCGATACCTTTGGCGCCGCCTTTCTGATTCTTGGATGGGTGCTCATTACCGAGAAAGGACGAAAACGGCTGACTATCTTCAAGTAACACTCACCCAGCACCATGGCACAGTTGTCACCAAACTGATATCCGCACTCAACAAACAGACAGCATCACTACATGAGGAAATCTATCAAGAAATCCCCAGATGACCGGATGGCCATTCTCGGCAACCAGAATGGAGTCACCTATCTTTTGGTCATGATGCTGGTTGTCGTCATGTCCATTGGAACGATGGAAGTCACTCAACAGTGGTCGGTTATAATGCAACGGGATCGAGAGGCCGAACTACAATTTCGTGGAACTAGTATTGCAAAAGCCATTGAGCGATTTGTGGCGGACTGGGAAATTCAGAAAAGCACACGTCCCAACCAATGGCCGCGAACGCTTGAAGAATTAACGAAGAAGTCACCAAAACGGTATCTCCGGAAGTCCTACGCTGATCCCATAACCGGAAACAAATTTGCGTTGATAAAAATTGGCCAGGAGATACATGGAGTCAGAAGTACCAGCACCGAGACCCCATATAATCAGAATGACTTCAAGGGTGCCAAAACTTACCAAGCCATCCGCTTCGAAGCCAAGGGAAACACCAACTGCCAGATCAATCCGCTCAATCCTAATGCGCCAACCAACTGTGCCCCTGCGGCCAACACACTCCCTTCTGGAGAACCTTCCCTAGGGAATACCCCTTCGACAAATTCCCCGATTCAATCTCCATCTACAGAAGCCCCAATCGAGGAAACTTCACCTTTACAGTAATCCTGAACCCATTCGAGCCCGCAGGGACGGGACTCAATATTGACGAAGGGATATCCGATACAGAAATTAGAGTAGCTTAAAGAAACGAGCAAGTAACTCTAGCCCGTATTTGACAAATATGCTAGGGTAAGGAGGATTTGTGAGATCTTCGTCTTACCCCCCCAGTCATTCTCATTACATATAGTGAAGGATATAATGCCTAGAATTAAGCCGTTTTGCGTGTTGGCCATGGTTTTTATGATGCTTCTGATGTCCTGCACTCTTCGTGAAACCCAGCTTGGGGATGAACTTGAACAAAAAGGTGATTTTGATGGAGCCGTGGCGGCTTATCGGGACGCCCTGAGGAAAGACCCCTTCAATAAAGAAATTGAGGATAAATTCCAATCGGTTAAAATCCGTGCCGCAGATCAGCATTTCTCCCGTGGAAGGCAAATGTTAAAAGAGCGGAAAATCGGTGACGCCCTTCAAGAATTTCAAATGGCTCTGGGGTTCGATCCACAGAATATTGAACACCATACGGCCCTCAACGATGTCTGGCGTTTAAAGACCGCTCATCAAAACTTGCTGGATGCCAAACACATGGAAGGTCTTGGCCGATATGACGAAGCCATGACGCTGTATGAATCATCTGTGGAATTCGACCCCTCCCTGTCGGAGGCGGTTGAGGGCATCACGAGAGTGGTCCAATTACAGAAAACCACCCAAGCCATCGGTGGCTCGGCGGAACCCGTGACCCTTCGGTTTCAGAATACCCGTCTTAAGCAAGTTTTTGAAATTTTGGCGAGAACCGCCAATATCGATATTTTATTTGATAAGGATGTGCGGGATGATCTCGTGACCATTTTCACCAAAGACACCCCCTTCGATGAAGCCCTAAATCTTATATTAACCACCAATCAACTGTTTGCCAAACGCGTCGGGCCTGACCGACTGTTGGTCATCCCCGATACCAAGCAAAAACGGGAGCAATATGATGACCTGCAAATTCGCACGTTTTATCTTTCCAATGCCAAGGCCAAAGATATCGCGAATCTTCTCCGGACGATACTGGAAACCAAGCGCGTCTATGTGAATGAACCGTTGAACACCGTGGTCATACGAGACGAACCGGCCAAGGTCAGCCTGGCCGAGCAGATCATCCTGGCCAATGATCGTAGCGACTCGGAAGTCCTGTTTGAAGTGGAAGTCCTGGAAGTCAACCGTACCAACAAACAAAACCTGGGCTTACAGTTTGCCAAAGAAGCCGGATTTGGTATTTTCCCGCCCGGCACTGAGTCTCCGTTATCTCCCGCATTTTCTCTTCCTTCAACATTTTCGTTCAAACAATTAACAGACATTGGTCAGGAATCGTTTATTTTTCGGTTTCCCAGCAGTGTCCTACTGAATTTTTTCAAACAGGAATCTCAGGCCAAAACCCTGGCTTCGCCTAAAATCAGAGTGCTCAATAATCAGAAAGCCTCCATCAATGTCGGGGACAAACAACCGATTCTTCTGTCCACCACGAATGTGTTACCAGGTCAGGCATCCACAGGTGCAGTTCCCACCACTTCGACCGTGACCTCCATTGAATTTAAGGATACGGGCATCAAACTCACCGTCGAGCCGACCATCCACTTGAATAACAGCATTTCCCTGCGGTTGCAGATAGAAGTCACACGCCTGGGAGCCAGGGAAATACTTCAAACATCTCCCTTAATTACCCAATTCAAGTTTGGAACCCGTACTGCGGACACCGCACTCAATATGCGGGATGGTGAGACCGTCGTGCTCGGCGGGCTCCTTTCAGAGGATGACACAAAGACGCGGGATAGCGTTCCCGGGGTCGATGACATTCCCGGCCTTGGTGACCTCCTCAGTAACACCAATAAGGAAAAAATTACGACTGAAGTCATTTTGGTGATTACCCCCCATATCGTCCGAAACGTCCAACCTCAGCAGTTAGCGAAACAGACTCTCTGGTCCGGGACGGCCAATCAGTACACCACCAAGCCGCTGTTTTCACAACCAAACCCGGCTGTGGCCCTTATGAACACCCAGGACTTCCCTACAGAAATGACCAATTCTTCGGACCCGTCCGAATTTCCGCAAAATCCGCAATTCACTGAGGGCAAGACGCCCACCCAGGAATCTGTAGAACAGGATACGGCAGAGGCATCTCAGCCGATTGCCGATGAACCTCACCTTCAAATACTACCGTCAGCCGCATCGATTAAAATGGGGGAAGAAATTTCCGTTACTCTTCAAGGGGAAAATTTCTCCAGTACCGGAAATTCGTCTCTCACGCTATCGTATGATCCGGCCGTTGTGACTTTTAAAAATGCAGTGGAAGGTCCCTTCTGGAGCAACCAGTCGGTTCCCTCCAGTCTCACGGTTTCTGTCGTCCCCAATATTGGTAAAATCGTGCTCCAAATGGGGCAACAAGGAAAGTCTGTACAAGGAAGTGGCTCGCTAGCCACGGTGGTATTCGAAGCCGCAGGAGCTGGGAATTCAAACATTGATATTCAACAAACAACGGTCTTGGGAGCCAATGGCCAACCTATCCCGGTCATGGTCCAACATGGCAGAATTTTGGTGGAATAAATCCTCGCCAACTCAAGGCGGGGTAACCTTAATCGAACTATTAGTCACGTTGGTCATTATGTTTATATTAGCCTCCGTCGCCCTACCCATTGCGAAAATCAGCATTAAACGATCGCAAGAGTTAGAGCTGCGCCATACCTTACGAACAGTACGAAGCGCCATTGATGCGTTTCATCTGGATTGGGCGAGAGATGGGACCGTTCGTACAGGGAAGCTCTGCGTGGAAAACGTGACGTCATGTCAGGAGGCCACCGGAGCGACCGGCTATCCTAAGACGCTGGAAACACTCTTGAAGGTTAAATTAACAGGAGAGAAAGCCCAACTGGGTGAGGAATCGGAAATTAAACGGTACCTCCGGAAAATCCCATTTGATCCAATAACAGAGTCCACCGAATGGGGGCTCCGGTGTTTCCAGGATGAATCAGACGAAACGCGGTGGTGCGGGGAAGATGTGTTTGACATCTATACCACCAGCGAAAAAAAGGCAATTGATGGGACCCCCTATCGTGAATGGTAATGACCCACTTTGTAGTTATTGGCAAAAAGGGCTACACTTTACTTGAACTCATGATTGTTGTGGCAATCGTGGGGATTCTCGTTTCCATCGCGATTCCCACGTTTCAACACACGGCAATCAAAGCCAAGGAAGCGGCTCTGAAACAAAATTTATTCACAATGCGAGCGGTCATCGATCAATTTTATGCGGATAGAAAGGAATATCCCGCAACCTTGGAGGACCTGGTGGAAGAGAAGTACCTTCGAGCCATCCCGGTAGATCCATTTACCAGGTCCTCGACCACATGGTCCGAAATTTATGAAGAACAGGAGGAGGGCGAGGACTCTCCTGCTGGAATTTTTGATATTAAAAGTGGGAGTAACGGCCAGGCGCTGGATGGCACTCCCTATACAGAATGGTAGGTAGCATATGAAACGTAATAGTTGGACACACATGGTACTGAGCGGCACATTTATCCTGGCCTTAGGCGGGTGTACTCAGAAATTGACGAAACCGGTCGCGGTCGATTCATCAATAGGGCATTCCTCCCAGCCTTCTCAACATCAGATTCTCCTTCAGGAGGCTAGAACCGAAAACGAAAATTTACGGGCTGAAATAGGGGCAATAAAAGTTCTCATGGCCAAACAAGCCGGTGAATTGCAATCGCTACGAGGCCATACTCAATCCATTCAGCATCGAGAACAGAATCAAGGGGTTGAACTGCAACACCTTCGTGGAGAACTTCTGAACTCTCAAGCGGAGCGGGATGAACTGCGAAGACACAACATGGAACTTGAAGGCCGGGTTGCCAGTATTCCGGACACCACGCAACTCATGGCAGACATTCAGACCCTCAACCAATCTTTTCACCAGATCATGACAAGCATAAAACAGCTTTCCACTGATGTAACTCTTATTAAACAACAAATCCACAAGCCCTCAGGTAAGGGACAACCTCTTCAAACGAAATTCCCAATCTCCCAACCACCGGTCTCTTCCGGAGATAAACGCATGCCAGATTCACAGGGACAGATCGTCATTCAAAGTGGCGACTCACTCTGGAAACTCTCGGAAATGTATCAAGTCTCTATAGCCCAATTACGCGAATGGAATGATCTCGATTCTGATGTAATTATGACCGGGTTGAAAATTCAGGTCACCTCCCCGACAGTCCCCCAGTTGAAATCGGTAAATACCTCGAGTAGTCCAAGTGAGGTGCCGACTTCCCCTGCTATCCAAGAGCCCCTGACTGAACCGGTACATGAAACCATTCCCCTAAAGGACAATCGTGTGGAAAGTGTCCCTGAGCCAAAACATATACTCTCGCTTGGCAATCCCCATTCGCCTGAGTCACCCTAGTGCCCCGGTTTCATTACAAAGCCGCTCGTCCGGATGGAACGATTATTGAAACCGATGGGGAAGGCGAATCACCTCGAACCCTTCGCTCTCAACTCGAGGCACAAGGACTGCTTGTTCTTGACCTGGCGGACTCTGGCACCAGAAAGATCGTCTCAGGTAAAAAACGGCAACGCCCTTTAGCGCTCAGAGATTTCCTGATTTTCAACCAGGAATTTTTAGCGTTACTCAAAGCCGGATTACCCATGTTACGGTGTTTTGATCTCCTGGCAGAACGGAACACCCAAGGGGGATTTCAACAAGCCTTACAATCGGTCCGAGAGCATATTCGAGGAGGATCGGCCATTTCTGAGGCCATGACCCATCATCCCACCTATTTCCCCGAACTCTACCAGGCCTCACTACGTGCCGGAGAACAGGCAGGCAATCTGCCGGAAGTCCTGAGCCGATATATTGCCTATTTGAAAATGCTAATCGGAGTTCGAGAAAAAGTCGTCAAAGCCACTATTTATCCCGTATTCTTATTGGGATTTGGACTCCTGGTGACCATCGGCCTGTTATTTTTTGTCCTACCCTCATTTGCGGAAGTCTATAAAGAAAGTCGCGTGGAATTGCCCTGGGCCACTCAGCTCCTGATTGATCTGACGCAATCGGCTACCCAATGGCTGATGGGACTTCTGATCCTCATGGGACTTGGGGGCATCGTAATCTATTGGTGGAAAAACACACCTCAAGGTCAATGGCAAATACATTGGTTATATCTCCATGCGCCAATACTTGGTCCCTTGTTTTTGAAGAACCAGGTCATTCGTTTGGCCAGAACGCTGTCAACCATTCTTGGAGGTGGAATCCCGTTGTTATCTGCGCTTCAGGTAACAGCGAAATCCATGCCCAATAAAGTCTTTGCCCAAGCGCTCCAATCAGTTATTGTTCATGTTCGAGAGGGTACCAGCCTCTCATCGGCATTGAAAAAAGAGAATTTTCTCCCACGCCTCACTCTGGAAATGGTTGAAGTGGGAGAAACCACCGGTTCACTTGAAGCCATGCTCTTTGAGGTCGCGGAGTTTCATGAAGGGGAATTGGACTTTCAATTATCCCGACTCATGACTTGGATCGAACCTATGTTCATTATTCTGATTGGGGTTATTTTAGGAGGAGTGGTGATTGCCCTCTATCTTCCTATTTTTCAAATGGCAGGGGCCGTGTAAGGACCAAGTGGCCTTAACAAAAGAATACCCATGACTACACCCGTCAAACGCATGCCATTCGAAGACCTCTTGGTGGAAAAGGGTCTCATCCGGGAACGGGATAAGGAGACTCTGCTCGAAACCGCACGCACGACAAACCAGACCATTGCGGCCATTTTGTTGGAACAAGGTACGCTCACGGAGGAGGTGATCGGCCAGGCTTTGGCTGATCAATATGGATTGCCCTGGAACAACCTCAAGGAATTTCGTATCCCCTCATCGCTGATGGAGTCCATCCCGGTCGAACTCATGCATCGGTATGAATTTGTGCCCATCGAACAAGAAGGCCCGATTCTGACAATCGCAATCGCCAAACCACAGGACCTGCGAATCATTGATGAACTGGAACACCAATTGGGATTTGAGTTGCGATTGGTCGTCTCGTCTCACTCAGCCATTCTTGAAGCCTTGGGCAATAGCGAAGGCAACAGCCAGGTGCTCACGCGCATCAAAGCCGAACTGGATCCGGTCCTGATCAAAGAAGACGAGAAAGGGGAGGAAGTCCTATCCGTTGAACGGATCACCAAGGACCTCAGCCCGGTAGTCAAACTGGTGAATACGATTATCTTAACCGCCCTGCAAAAGCAGGCGAGTGATATACATATTGAGCCCACCGAGCGCACGGTCGATGTGAAATTCCGTATTGACGGAGTTCTCTATTTAGCGATGGAACCATTTGATACCGGCATTCACCCCTCTCTTATTTCCAGACTCAAAATCATGTCCGAACTGGATATCGCGGAACGTCGTACGCCGCAAGATGGCCGGTTTAAATTACTTCTGAATCACCGAACCATTGATTTCCGGGTTTCCATTCTTCCAAGTGTGTACGGGGAATCGGTGGTCATCAGAATTTTGGATAAACAACATATTTCGGCGGGCGTCCAAGGGCTGCGCCTGGAAGCCCTGGGCTATACCGGCGAGGATCTGCGGCGTTTCCGCCGAGCCATCATTCGTCCCTATGGCATGGTCCTGGTCACCGGACCCACGGGAAGCGGAAAAACCACAACCCTGTATGCCGCTATCAATGAGGTGCACTCCGATGAAGATAAAATTATTACGATAGAAGACCCGGTGGAATATCAATTAAAGGGGATCGTACAAATTCCAGTCAATGAAAAGAAGGGGCTCACGTTTGCCAGAGGGCTTCGATCCATTTTGCGACACGACCCTGATAAAATTATGGTTGGAGAAATTCGGGATGTAGAGACGGCACAAATTGCCATACAATCGGCTCTCACGGGGCATTTAGTCTTTAGCACCGTGCATGCGAATAATGCCTTTGATGTCATTAGCCGTTTTGTGAATATGGGCATTGAATCGTATAATTTTGTGGCTTCCTTGAGTTGCATTCTCGCCCAGCGTCTGGTCCGATCCATTTGCCCAACCTGCCGTGTGCCAATCCAGATTCACCCTGAGCAATGTGAAGAATCCGGCATTGAGTATGAGGACGTCAAACACCTGACCTTCTATGAAGGCAAAGGCTGCAATGAATGTCACGGCTTGGGCTTCCGCGGCCGAAAGGCCATTACAGAATTCTTAGATATGACCGATTCCATCAAGGAAATGATTTTAAACGAGAAATCCATATCTGAAATTCGCACGGCTGCCATGGCCCAGGGGATGAGCACCTTACGGCAAGCAGCGCTTGAAAAAGTCTATCGAGGAGAAACCACACTCAAGGAAATTAATCGGGTCACTCCGATCGAGGAAATCTGATGCATTTTTTTCCCATTTCGGCACCCACCGTGGCACTCTCCATTTCTGAGGATGGGCTATGCCTGGTGGAAATCAAAAAATCTTGGCGAAAAAAGTCGCTCCGGCATATCGCCAGACTCCCGCTCTCGCCGGAAGTCCTCACCCTCTCTTCGGCAAAACCCAACATTGCCAATCCAAATGAATTTCTCACTCAACTTAAGGCACTGGTCAAGCCCTATCGTCGCCCGCTCTCCATTGCACTCAGTCTCCCCGACATATGCGCCCGGACTAGCATTTTTGATTTTGCATCCTTCCCCACCAAAAAACCGGAGCAAACGGCACTGGTGAATTGGCGTTTTCAACAGGACCTCAAACTCGATACCTCCCAATCGCGCCTGGCTTTTGGCCTCTACGTGCCCTCATCGGTCAGGGATTCCTCCCCAGGCAACAGAGGCCAGGTCAGAGTGTTAGGCACGGCCATTCGCCATGAAATTATTGAACAATATGAGAACATGTGCTTAGAAGCCGGCCTGATCCCAACTTCTGTGGGAATGTCGGGGCTCGATATCTTTGATCTGTACCGCCACAACATCCAGGACATGCTCACGGCTGAAAACCCCTCTCAGGCCTCCGCGCCCCCAGTCGTCATGTTTCTCTTCATAAGTCATTGGGGTTTTACTTTTTTAGCTTGTCAGGAAGGCAGTCCACGCTTCGTCCGCACGAAAGCTCTTGGCATCAAAACGGAAGCAAATCACTCTCAAGATTCTTCCGTGAATCCTGAGGCTGAGGAGGACAGGGAAACCAGAGAACATTGCACAACAACGTCAGAAGATCTGATTTCTAACGCACCCCAAGAATCCGACACAGGGAATAATCCCTATTATTCGTACATTGCCATGAAGGTAGAAAAGGAAATCCTGGCAACACTGCAATATTATTTCGAGATGTTTCCCATCTCTGCCACGGCATCTTCTCCGGTTAATCTGTTCATGACAACCGACCTGCCCTATGGACAGAGCCTTATGCCGCCTCTCGACCACATTCAACAGTCCCTGAAGGCCAGTGGAGGACATGAGCCTCAAATTCGAGTCACCTCGCTTTCTCATGCCTCACATTTTCATTTATTAAACAGACACCTGGCGGCAAGCAACCGGGAAGAAGCGGCATTGCCAGGCTATGCCAGTCTGATGGTGGCATGATGATTCCACGTGTACATAGGAATTTGTCTGCACCCGGCATTCATTTTCTTCAATTGTCCCAACTCGGGCTCACCCTCCTCACAGCCGGGACACTCGCTCTTACCGCTTCATTCTGGTGGCAGGGAAAGTCATTACATGAACAGATTGATATTCTAGAAGACCAAGCATCCAGTATCGAGACCACCAACAATCAATTGGTCTCTCAAGCCAGGGTGGCGGGGCTTGATCTTTCGCATCAGGCCATTCGAAGCATTCCATCAAAAGTCAATTTTGTGAAACAGGTTCGAGAACGGGTTGGATTTTCCTGGACACAATTACTGACCGATCTGGAAACAGCCGTTCCCTCGGATATCACCGTGAACTCGGTGTCTCTCGATGAAAAAACCGACACGATTCTTCTTCAAGGATCGGCAGCTTCCCTTCCAGACCTCAACCGGCTCATTCATCAGCTAGACAAGCACGCAGCCTTTCAGAATGTCTTGCTATCGCAGCATTCCACAAAAAACACCAAAGAGGATCAAGGTGGCTCCCATAGCGTGTTTACGCTCACAGTCACGTATGATCCTCGACGCTCGACCTCTCACTTGACAGGGGTTCCCAGGCAACGATGAATTCCTTTCAGATCATACAACGATCAAAGACGACGATCCGGATCACAAAATTTTTAAGTCCGTTGTTCATCGTGACAATCCTTGCAGGACTGTCATCGGTCGGGATGTTTGCCTTCATCTTTTACCCGGCCCAGGACCGTTTTGAACATATCACGGCCCTGAATCAAGCTTCCCTGCACACACAAAAAACCATGCAGACGGCCAGGCAGACCCAAACCATTCTATCCACCATATGGAACGCGCTTCCGGATTCCGGAGAATTCACAGATTTAAGTTTAGACATTGCCGATTTAGCAAAACGAAATCGCGTACAAATTCCAGGTATGGGATACGACTTCAAACCCCTCCCCCATAAACTGGCCACAAAAGGCACGTTTGCGTTTGAAGCCGTAGGACCCTATGAGGCTATTCGTAAATTCATTTTCGAACTAGAGCAACGCTGGCCCTACCTCTTTATTGAAAAACTGTCCGTTGAAACATCTAAAAAACAGAAAGGGGTCATCTTTAAGCTAAAGGTCTCTACCTTTCTGAAAGAATTCCCTGAACCGGTCAAAAAGACGAAAGCCTAATGACAAATCAACGAAAATGGCTAATGTTGGGGGGCTTACTATTGGCTTGGGGAATGGTGACAATCTTCCAATTGTGGGATTCGGAGCCAACAGATCCCATGCTTCACTCTGCCACGTCCGAAAACCCACTTCCACC
This sequence comes from Nitrospira sp. MA-1, assembly GCA_032139905.1. Classification (NCBI taxonomy): domain Bacteria; kingdom Pseudomonadati; phylum Nitrospirota; class Nitrospiria; species Nitrospira sp. MA-1. The sequence goes on along the minus strand of JAQJDB010000007.1, from coordinate 1,529,798 downwards.
ACTTAAAGATTTGAAGTTAGACCCGGATTTTCCTAATCCTCGACAAACTGTCACGTTCTCTCTCCCTCGAAATATTTTTGCACCTCTGGGCATGGCCCAGATCGCCCGACAAGACACAAACAAAGCCACCACCTCTCGCCTCGCCAAGGCGGCACCCTCCCCGACGCCACCTCCACCCCAACCGCCGCCCCCAGGTCCTTCTTTTGCCGATCTTGCAGGACAGCGAGCCAGGGAACAACTCAACCAATTCCGGTTCCTGGGGTATTTAACCAAGGGGGGGGAAAGCCAGGCCTTCCTCACCAATGGGCAGGCCATTTATATCGTCAAACAGGGAGAGATCTTGGACGGTCGTGTGCAGGTGCACAGGATCGAACCAGAAACCGTGGTCCTGTCCACCCAGGTGTGGGAAACCGGCTCTCATGTTCAGGCCACCATTCCCTTAACACCCGACACCAGCGGGTAATCGGCTTCATAGCGTTTTCCCCTCGCATATTGGTATCCTTTTCCCATTATGTTGGAAAGTCGCAGTGTTTTTTTTCTTAGGAATCCTCCGGACACCGCCTTGTGGTGGCTTGTTGGAGTGTTGGCATACTGTGTTCTATGGGTATCTCCAGTCTTTTCAGCGACTTATGACTGTCTCGATGAATCCGGGGCACGTGTATTAACAGACAACCCGGTCCAACTATTCAACTGCACGCAATTGCCATCACAGAGCTCGACTCTCACCAATCAAACACCATCCACGGTTCCAACACTTCAAGCTACCACTAAATCCATTCCTAATCAGGCACCTCCTGACACACAAATCTCTATCGGGTTGTCCTCCTCCCTGGATGGGGAGAATCAGGATGGGCCTTTCAATGAGGATATCACCATCCCCCTCACCAAAAGTGGAGGATCATTCATCGTTCCGGTCGTGTTGAACCAGGAACGATCGGCCCAACTTATTGTGGATACCGGTGCCTCCATGACAGTCCTTTCAAATCAGGTCGCCATTGATCTCGGAATCCTTGGAACCACCGACAATGAACTCTTGACCGTCAACACGGCCGGGGGGTCAGTCCAAGTCAACATGAATTATCTCTCCTCAATCTCGGTAGGAACGGCACAAGCTACCAATGTCGCCGTCGCCCTTCACGATCTTCCCGATATTCCGGAACACATTGAGGGTCTTCTCGGCATGTCCTTCCTTAAACACTTTCTCGTGACGCTGGATGCGGAGCATGCTCAATTGATTCTCCGTCCCAAGCAAAAACCCTAATCTCATATACCGTCGTTCCGGGATGTTCAGAATCTCGGGGTTTGTGTGGCATTGCGTAGGTACAAAGCGAAAGAGGGATAGATTATTGATTTCTGCGCCAAGGATGTCCAACCACCAAAAAGACTCTTGAAGGTTTCAAATATTTGGTTTTCTCATTCACGCATGGGTAAGAAAAAACAGTCGGAGAACATTCATGGAGTGTTGAAAAAGACTGGTCCCGTTATGCACTGAGACCTCTCGAAGAGAAGGCCGCAGACACTTGGACAGACAGACGAAACTGAAAAGGAATTTACGGGTTGGAAGAAACCGGAGGCAGAGCCCCTAAATACGGGAAGGCACCAACCTGGATCAAGGAAGAATCGGACTGAAGACGAAAATCCCCGTTTTCAGGACTGACAAATCCGGGAGCAAATTGTACATCGGTTTTCCCTGCCCTATCCGGAGCCGGGGTGGGTGGAGTTCCGGTCATGACATAATCCCCCTGGTTGCTGGACAAGGCGTTAAAGGCCAGCGTGGTGTGACTCCCCGGAAAAAATAAAAAACCTACTGCGCTCTGACTAATAATATTTCCCTGTACATCGGCTTGCGCATCGTCATGAAAAGCAGCCCCACCTCCATTCTGAGCCAGGGTATTTTGAATCAACCGGGCTTTGGACTGATCAGTCATCAACACGGCTTCATAAAGACTTCGGGTTATCACATTCTGTCTGAGGGTCACATCAGAGTTGCCCCCGATAGCCACGCCATGGTCATTATGGTAAATCAGATTGCCCGATAGGGTGCCTGTAGAATCCGCAAATGCCACACCTGTTGTTTCACTGTCACCAATCACACAATCTTCCAAAAGAACATCCTGCACCTGTTGACTAAACACCATGCCATTGACACGAATCCGTGTTAATCGCACGCCACTGCCATTAAAAATGCCAACCCCCAATCCTCCATGTTGAATCACGGAGAGATCTTGAATCGTCACATTCGTTGCCCCATAGGGCCATTTGCCAATATGAAGAGTCCCGACACGCTTTTTTCCGGTCAGAACTACCAGGTCCATGCCTTCACCGATAATCGACAAACCCTCCTTGCTATGCACAGTAACATCCTCGGCATAGGCTCCCCGTTTAATCAAAATCGTATCACCTGATGCAGCCTGATCAATCGCTTCTTGAATCGAGGTGAAATGCCCCGACCCATCCAAGGCAACCTGCCATACCGACGGGGCAATTGCCCCAGAAGGGGAAAGTTCCTCAGAATTGGCAAACCCCAATCCAGGCAGGACACACAAAAACAGGGCATAAAAAAAGAGAGCTGGTCGAAAGGTGGTCGGCATTTGTTGAACTCTCACGGTGTTAATTCCCCCTTATCAAGCTCTTGGCAGTCGATCGGCTCACCCAAAGGAAAGGACTCTCATCGAGTCAATAACCCAAGGGGTTTGGAACGGTCAAGCAAATGTCAAAAATTTTCCTCATTTATTGTCGCTCCCAACCCCCTATGCTAAGGTTGGTTATGGTCGTTGTCGGGTTAACTGGAGGATTGGCATCAGGAAAAACGACCGTCGCCAAAATATTTCAATCACTTGGAGCCAGGATTATTGACGCCGACGAACTGGCCAGAGCCGTTGTCAAACCTGGAAAACCTGCTTGGAAGAATATCGTCAAGGAATTCGGGCCACGAGTGCTTGCCAAAGACCACACCATTAATCGCCAAGCTCTCGCCGAAATTGTGTTTAAATCCCCTAAGAAATTACACGTTTTGCAAGCGATCATCCATCCCCGTGTCGCCCGCGAACAGGCCAAACAGGTTAAGAACATGCGACACGAAAATCCTCATGCGGTTATCATTTATGATGCCGCGTTATTATTGGAAGCCGGTGCACACAAGCGTATGGATCATGTCATTGTGGTCACCGCCGACCGGACCACTCAACTCGCTCGCGCCTGCCGTCGTGATGGCCTGACCAAGGCCCAAGCCCTCCGGCGAATCAGACAACAAATGCCCCTTCGCCGCAAGCTTGACTATGCCGACGCCGTGTTGGATGGAACTTGGTCACGTACCCGGTTGCGCCATGCGGTCCAGTCATTGTATAGGACATATGACAGTGAGGCGCGGTCACGAACGACCCGTCGCAGCCTCAATACCCCATAGACCGTTCACCTACATGTCTAACTGTAAGGAGTTCACGCATGGTGCATGACGTCATTATTCTGGGTTCGGGCCCGGCTGGATTAACCGCCGCCGTCTATACCGCTCGAGCCAATCTTTCCCCCTTGCTCATTGATGGTTCGCAGCCTGGCGGACAATTAACCATCACCACCGATGTGGAAAATTTCCCCGGATTCCCCAAAGGCATCATGGGCCCTCAACTCATTCAAGACATGCGGGCCCAAGCCGAACGGTTCGGCACCCAATTTCGCCAGGGGCATGTCACCAGCGTAGATCTCCAGGTGCGCCCCTTTAAGGTCACGGTTGATGATGAAGCCACTCTGGAAACTCGAACTCTGATTATTGCGACCGGAGCCTCGGCAAATTTACTAGGCCTACCCTCCGAAAGCCGCCTCATGGGTCATGGCGTCTCGACATGTGCCACCTGCGACGGGTTCTTCTTTCGTGGCAAAGAGATTGCGGTCATCGGCGGCGGTGATAGCGCCGTAGAAGAAGCGACATTCCTGACAAAATTCGCTTCAAAAGTCACGCTCGTTCATCGTCGCGATAAATTGCGCGCATCAAAAATCATGCAGGACCGGGCCATCAACAATGAAAAAATCGCCTTTCAATGGAATAGTGCTCTTGAAGAGGTCCTGGGTGATGAGGTCGTGAAGGGAATCCGGGTCCGCAACGTCCAAACCAACCAGGTTGAAGAGATTCCCCTATCTGGCGTCTTCGTGGCCATCGGCCATACGCCGAACACCAGCTTGTTTACCGGACTCATCGATATGGACGAGCAGGGCTACATCCGCACTCAGCCAAATCGCTCTACCACCAACATCCCCGGCGTTTTTGCATCAGGTGATGTGCAGGATTCACATTATCGCCAGGCCATTACGGCTGCCGGATCGGGATGCATGGCGGCCATCGACGCCGAGCGATACCTAGAATCACTCCACTAATGCTTCATGTCCTAGTGCATTATCATGAACTCGCCCTCAAGGGAGGCAACCGGAAACATTTCGAATACCGGTTAGTCCACCATCTACGAGGGGCCCTGAAACCCCTGGCACATGTGCATGTCGAAGCACTCCAGGGACGAATACGGGTGAGCTTCGAGGATGAGGCGGCATGGCCGCGCTTGCAGGAACAGATCAAGCGCGTATTCGGTATCGTCAATTTTTCTTTGACCAGAGCCGTGCCATTGGCTTACGACCAATCCGATCTTACGGTTCTCAAAGATGCGATCGTTGCCCACCTGCCCACTCATCCTTACGCTACCTTTCGAGTCAGTGCCAAACGGGCAGACAAGCGATTCGTCAAAACCTCCATGGACGTGGAACGAGAAATCGGGGCCGCCGTCGCCGACCATACCGGCAAGCGAGTCAATCTTTCACACCCCGCCATGACGATTTTTATCGAATTAGTCCCGCCCTACGCCTACTACTCCTGTCAACGAGACGCGGGACCCGGGGGACTACCGACGGGGACCGGGGGAAAAGTCATCTGTCTCATTTCCGGTGGTATCGATTCTCCAGTGGCAGCCTATCGCATGATGAAACGTGGCTGTAAAGCCGTCTTTGTGCATTTTCACGGTCGGCCATATCTCTCACGGGTTTCTGAGGAAAAAGTCCGCGATCAGGTCGCGTTGCTCACGAAGTACCAACTTTCTTCCCGTCTTCATCTCATTCCCTTTGGTGATATTCAAAGCCAAATCGTCATCAACACGCCGCCACCCGTTCGCGTCGTGCTTTACCGTCGCTTGATGCTCCGCATCGCCACACAAATTGCCGGACAGGAGGAGGCATGGGCCCTCACGACCGGGGACAGCCTGGGTCAGGTGGCGTCCCAAACCCCGGAAAATATTTCCGTAATTAACGAAGCGACGTCTCTTCCCATTCTTCGACCGCTTATCGGGATGGATAAACTGGAAATCACGCAACAGGCTCAAGCACTGGGGTCATTCGAAACCTCCATCGAACCTGACCAGGACTGCTGCACCCTCTTTGTCCCAAAACATCCACAAACACGATGCCAGCTACCCCATATACTCAAAGTCGAGCAAGCCCTCGACATTCCCCAGCTGGTTCAGCAAAGCCTAGAAGGGAAAGAATTGGTCACTTTCTCCCATGCAGAGAGGATGGATCGAAGGGCGCCACAGTAGAATGCTGCTTCACCGGTTCAAACCATCGCACACCAGTGACGGTAACCGTCCATACTCTGGATAAACGATATGACCAGTCCTATTTAGGGAAATGCCAGAATTCTATTTTCCATTTTCAGCAAAACATAATTCTCCAACCGTCCTACATTGGAAAAACCATAACCAAAGGAAAATCTTCAGTGAGGAACACGTGAGCATCATGCCTCCTACTATCCTGTTTACCTGGCTCTATCGGGTTTTTTTCGGGTTACTACTAATTCAAGGCCTATGGGAACCAATAAACCACAAGCTGTACCCTGGACTACCTTCCGCCTGGGCCGAACCACACAACATTTCGGAGGAAGACACTCACCACAAGTACACCGTCCACCATCCGGACGCTGCTCCGCAGGTCGGACAATGGGAAGGCTCCCCGGAAGGGATTGCCTATAGCGAATTCAACCATGCGTTCGTTGGAGTCGGTGTCATTCTGATGGGTCTCAGTGAATGGCAAAGAGTACTGGGCTGGCAGGCATTCATGTGGGTTCGTTGGCTCTTGCCGGGTTCACTGATTGGATCAGGAATCTTCCTGTTAATCTGGAGCGATCATTTGGCATGGCCCATTGGCTCATGGACATTAGCCGAAACCTTATCCGGAAAAGATCCTGAAATTCTGCAACATAAAATATTCGGCATCCTGGCCCTGGCTGTCGGCCTGGTGGAAGGGTTCCTTCGGGCTGGAAAATTTTCTCACATGTTCTGGCGATCACTTCTGCCGAGTTTTGCCCTGGTCGGTGGCTTTATGTTGTTTCGCCACATGCATGGCCTCCATCCAGGTGGCCACGACATTCAGACTCACCATAACATCATGGGCACATTGGCTTTAGCAGGTGGGCTAGCCTGGTTTGTCGGCGAGTTCATACCCCGATCCCAGGCCGCGTTGCAGACGACCTCCCGCGTCAAATTTGGATGCAAAATCCTCTGGGCTCTCCTGGTCATCACAATCGGCGTGCAATTACTTTTCTATTCTGAGTCCTAATGAGAGTTCCCTCCCTACATATCAATAAAGGAGAACCCACTCATTGATCAGCTTCTTACCGAATACCAACACAGCGAATGAGTGACATCATTCGGGGCGTGAATCAACGATTCGGACCAACCTCGAATTCAAGGGCAGTCTGATGAGCGACCAATACCCTACCGTATTCTCAAACAGTACTCCTTCACCCTGCATCCTCCCCACACCAAATACACAACGCCCCGCTCACCATGAGAATCAGGACACATTTCGAACGCCATGAATTTCCGGAATTCTCTCACCCAACCTCATGGTGTTCTGGGAACCAGTGAAAGGCCTGTGCAGTCTTCTCATTTTTGGGACGGTTTAAATATGGCGTGCGCCTTCTAAAGGACATCCTAAGCGCCATCAGCAGCGCAATACAGGCTATGGCAATTCCCGATAAAATGTCCGGGACGATATGAGTATGCATGAGACGGATCCGTGGCCGGGAATTAAAATCCGCCAATTCCGTTCGTAGTATATTCCAACTCACGAATGTAAATTTACCGCTTGAACAAGCCATAAAGAGAATGGTGAGATCTGAAATCGTTTTTTGAATTTACTCCTTCGGGGAGAGAGATTGAATGAGGCATAAGGAAATATTTTCTGGAAATCATCAGGAAGCGGCTTATGGTATTTGCACACGAAGCGAGGGATGAATTTCTTCTTCTCCGAGGAGTTCCAACCCGAATCGTGGATTCTCGGCCATTTCATGGACACTTCTTCTCCCCTGGGGAGCCTCGAATACTAACTGAACTGAGACCGACTGATTGGCTAATACCGTAACAGATTGATCAATGAAGGTATTGGCACCAGGGTGCCAGGCGGAAAGGGTGTATTCTCCAGAGGGGATATCACCAATTGCAAATTTCCCATCCCCTCCCGTGATGCCATAGTACGGGTTATCCACGACCAAACCCCAGGAGAACATATAAGGATGAAACCCGCATTGCATGACAAAGACATTGCGGCCTTTTCTGAGATGAATTGATTCCACCATGGGCTCCCCGGCCAGATGTTGATGCCCCAGGAACCCTGCGGCTTTATGAAAGGGATTCATCGGTAACGGCCTGTTAAAGAGGACCCGCGCACCGCGGGTGCGAGCCGTTTCATACCCCTGGATATCATGTTCGATGGGATCCATATTGACAACCGTAATTTCCGATTGATCCCGCACCACATTCACAAACGGGAAAAAATCACAGTCAATGGCCTCAATCCTTGTTGAAACATCCTTAAAGGGTTTGCCTTTTGAAACCTCCTTTAGCACAACGACGACATCTTTAAGAGCCGCGTCAGGCCCAATGACGAAATCCTCCACCAGACGCCAACCGGTTCCCGTCGAAATTCTCCCGCAATACACTGGATCAGGAATCGTGACCAAATTAAAAGCCATCGGCCGCGGTTTCCCTCCTTCAATGGTCACGGTTCCGGAAATCGCACCTCCATTGGAGACGTGGATCTCTTGATAGGCCCAGGACGGACCGACACCGAGAATCAAAAATATGGCAAGTACGGGTAATAATACGCGCATGATATTCCCCCAAAAGTTAGAGACCCCTTAAAATCCGGCAGCCGGCCACTACCGCCCTATTTAAAATTGTTTTTTCTGGCCACAGAAAAATCCTTGTGAACAGGTTAACCGTAAATGTCACAACTTCTTCATGGTTCTCCCGAGAATTTTCTAAACCACCTGGTAAAGGTCGTTTCGCCTTTCCGAAGCTCCGTCAGAGCCTCAATAATTTCGGCCGGGCGGGGAGGACATCCGGGGATGCGAACATCAACCGGAATATGTTGATCCACCGGACCAGTCACTGCATAGCTTCCTTTGAAGATTCCACAATTGATTGCACAATCACCTAAGGCGATGACTAATTTTGGATTGGGCGTGGTTTTGTACACATCCTTCAGCGGACCTTCCATGTTCACCGTAACCGGACCAGTCACCACCAAGGCATCCGCGTGACGAGGAGACGCGGCAATATGAATTCCAAGGCGTTCGATATCATAGACAGGATTGGCTAAGGCATTCATTTCCATCTCACAGGCATTACACGAACCGGTATCCACTTCACGAATGGTGAGCGACTTTCGAAACAGTTCAGCCTTCTTTTGAGCTGTTGGCGCAACAGAGATTTTCTGTCCGGCAGGAGCAGGAGGATATTGGTCGGTCACTATTCCTGTTTTGAAACTTTTTTTGAGAATTTCAAACATGGTCTCTCCTCATTTTTGCGGGTCAAATCCCTAAGCCGTCCAGTGGAAAATAGGGCTCCCCCGTCGTTCTTCCATGTCATCACGGTGGTTGGTTTCCCTGCTTCCCACCCATTCCCCTACCCTCCACACTGCACCTCTTGCAATGTATTACAAATCATTCCCCGCATAAGACAGACTGAAGCTTTTATTAATGAGAGGAAAGTCTGGAATAATATTCCCAATCACTGCCAATTGAATCGCCGGCCAATTGACAAAGGAAGGATCACGGACCTTACAACGATGAATCCCTTCGTGTTCCCCCGCCATGAGGAAACACACAATTTCACCACGCCATCCTTCAACAGCAGAAAGCGCCCAGGCTCCGGGAACAGGAACCACCTGGCGACGACCCTTCAGGGGGCCATCAGGGAGGGTACGCTGAATCTCTCCAATCAATCGAATCGATTCGTGGATCTCTGCCATCCGAACCTGTACCCTGGACCGTACATCCCCATTTATAGAACCCGCCACACGGACGGACAGCTCATCATAGGCTGCAAAAGGCCGATCTCTTCGAAGATCCCGGTCAATCCCCGACGCCCGGCCAACCACACCCACTACCCCATGGTCCCAGGCGGTCTGTTTCTTAACAATACCCGTGTTCTCAAACCGATCGATCAGCGAAGCATTGACGGCGATAATCTGTTCCAGTTCGGAAAAATCTTTTTCAATACGTTCAAGTTCAGTCACGGTGTCGGATAATTGAACCGCCGGGGGATCGATCCCCACTCCTCCCACGCAGTTCACCCCTCGAAGGAACCTGGAGCCCGTCAGATGGTCGTTCAATTGCATCACCCGTTCTTTCAATCGACTGCAGTGGGCATGGGCCAGCGCATAGGCCGTGTCATTGCAAAGACCTCCCACATCACCAATGTGGTTGTGGAGCCGCTCCAATTCCAGGAACAAACTCCTGAGATATCTGGCCCGTCGAGGCACATGAATGTCCATTAACGATTCCACAGCCTGGCAATAGGTCAGGCTATGCCCAAAGGTCGTGTCCCCTGAAATTCGCTCGGCCAATACCACGCCATCGGACAGCGTCTGTTGTTCGAACAGCTTTTCCACACCACGATGTTTCCAAAAATGTTGGAGATCGAGGTGCATAATCGGTTCTCCTGCCACAGTAAACCGGAAGTGTCCGGGTTCAATGATTCCCGCATGAATGGGGCCCACCGGCACTTCGAACACGCCTTCCCCGTGAATAAAATGACCATCAACCGATCCGGGAGGTTGGCGCCATTGCAAGACCGAATTGCATGGGAAATTTTTGTGTAAGGGGTGAACCCCTTTGGGCCAGTGATTGTGCCGGACCAGACGCCGAAGATCCGGATGCCCTTGTGCGATGAGGCCGAACATATCCCGGATTTCCCGCTCATACCAGTTGGCCGCATGAATTTTGGGTGTGATGGACTCAAAGAGCCGTTCGTCCCCCAGAAGATCCGTGGAGACAATAAGCCAGTCCTTGGAATCACCGAGCGTAAATAAGTACCAGAGTTCGTAGCGCACCTCACGAGGACGGTGATCGACAGCCCATAGCAAGGAAAGAGTTCCTCTGAATTCCTCATTGATATGAATATATCGGGTAATCGGCAAAATTTGATTGGTGTTCACATGGACCACAGGAACACCGTGGTCGGTGGAGACACGGTTAATCGCCGGACCGAATATGCTTTGTAAATGTTCAACTGGTTGAAATACCGTTTCCATGTTTGGTTATCTTCCTATCACCACGTCGGTGGCCCGTTGTAAGAGAGCTTCAACCTGGGTGGGAAGAGAAAATCCCATCCACACCAAGGCGAAGACCGATAAGGCAAGTGGGAGTTGCCCGATGTGCCAGGCCTCCCCTTGCCTGACCCCTGCAGGTGGGGTGCCCCATACCATGCCGGTCAGCCGGTAGATAAATCCTCCGAATAAAGCCACCGCGAACAGAACAATGATCATGATGATTCCCAGGCTCCGAATTTCATGTGAGACGGTGATGGTTAGAAATCGCCCCAGATGAAACGAATCAAATTGAAAGGTCATTTGCGCCAGTGAAGTGATCACTAACAGCTCACTGTTAAATAGTGAAAACGGGGGCATGCCCACCAAAGCCAAGCCACCGGCTAGAAAGACGATTGCGGTAATGGGTTGGACTTTGGCCATACCCTGGACCTCATGAATCTGTCTGGTTCGATAACGGCGAAAAATGTTGCCGACGGCAAAAAATCCCAGCGATTTAGCCAAGGCATGGTTGAGGAGATGCCATAGCCCACCGAAGGTTCCTAGTGGTCCCCCAATACCAAACCCCAACATGGCCAATCCCATATGCTCGATACTGGAGTACGCAAAAAGCCGTTTGTAATCGCGTTGAATCAGGATAAACAGCGCTGCCGTCCCAAACGAGACCAATCCGATTAAGATCAGGAGGTTCCCTGTAAATCCCGGTGAGACGGCCTGATCCACGATGGATTTACTCCGCAGGAGGACATACACCGCAACGGTTTCCAGGACTCCGGCCAGCATAGCTGTGACCGGGGCCGGCGCTTCACTATAGGCCTCAGGCAACCAGGTATGCATCGGGACAAGACCAATCTTCGTGCCGTACCCGACCAGAATAAAGATGAAAGCCAACTTAAGGACGTGTCCATCCATCTGAGCAGCCACGGGCAACAGGCTGGTCAGATTCAATGCGGCGTTTTCTTCCCCAAGCACACGAATTGACGAATAATAGGTCAGGACCGTTCCGAACAAAGCGAGGGCAATACCGACCGAGCAAAGGATGAGATATTTCCATCCGGCCTCCAAGCTTTCCCGGCTTTTAAAAAATGTAATGAGGAAGACCGTTGCCAGGGTCGTCGCCTCTACGGCAACCCATTGCACACCCAGACTGTTCGCCAGGGTCGCGACGATCATGGCAAACAAAAATACGTGATACAGAGGGAAAAAAGTCCAGAGACGATGAGGTTGAACTAACTGTTGAATAGCCTCATCATCAAAATACGACCACAGATAAATCGAACAGGAAAAACCAATACCCACCACGATTGAGAGAATGAAAATCGAGAGGCTGTCAATAAACACCACATTTCCGAGTGCCGTGAAGGATTCATCACGAACTACGGTTGCCCAAAGAACCAGAGCGGCTACCACCAGGATGACCATAGTCATCACGTTCAAGCCGTGAAGCAGACGAATATTTTTGATGAATAGACTGAGTGTTGCGGCGACAACCGGCGCAGCCAGGACCATCAGCGTCACATCGTTCTCGTCCGGCATTTAGAAATACTCTCCTTCCGCATGAAAAAATGGCAGAATCGCCCCGATAAGATCATGAAGGCCGGCAGGGACATGGAGCCCTAAAAAAATCAGGGCACCCAGATTCACTGCAATCGCGGCGGTCGAAAAGGCCCGGCACCGTGGCCCCACGGTGGAGGTGGCCGTTTCCATGGGCACACCGAGGACCATTCTCAAAATTTGAAACAACAGCGTCGCAAAAGCCAGAGTCAATACAGCGAGGAACCCATATGCGATCGATGGGGTTGTGTTCATGGCGTTCGCAGCGATCGTGATTTCACTCACAAACAATCCGAAGGGGGGCATGCCGGCAAGAACAAGCCCTGCGACGAATAAGGCCACTCCCGCAACTGGATGCTCACGTAGCAGGCCAGGGACACGAGCGATAAACTTATGTTCATGCGTAATCAGGACAAGGCCAGCGCCATAAAACGCGGCGGATTTTGCCAAGGCATGATTCAGCAGATGCCACAATCCTCCAAATACTCCCAAGCCCCCCAGACCAAAACCAATTAATGCGATACCGATATGCTCGATACTGGAATAGGCTAGCAGTCGTTTGAAATCTTCTTGAAGCAACAGGACAATCGAGGAGAGCGCGACGGAGAAAAATCCAAATCCCAGGAGCAAGGTTCCTGTGAAATCCAGCCCCACCGCCTGATCGGTCAGGATCTTGAACCGGAGAATCGCATAGATCGCCATGGTCAACATATTTGCGGAAAGCATTGCACTAACGGGAGTGGGGGCTTCTCCATGCGCATCGGGTAACCAGGTATGCATAGGGACCAGACCCGCCTTGGTCCCGTACCCAACCAAAATGAAAATAAAGGCAATTTTCATCACGGAAGGATCGAGTTGGTCCCCAACCTCATACAGTGTTGCCCAGTGTAGCGCTTCTTCGGTAATCCCAAGGAGTTGCTCCGAGGAGTAATACACGAGGATTGTCCCAAAAAGGGCCAACGCAATACCGACTGAACTGAGAATCACAAATTTCCATCCCGCCTCAAGGCCTCCCTTGTTCCGCTCAAATCCGATCAGCAAGGCGGCCGACAAGGTCGCTCCTTCAATGGCAATCCACATCATCCCAAGATTTTCAACATTGACGGCCAACAGCATGACCCCCAAATACAGATCGAAAAACATAAAAAATTGACGAAACCGTTTGAGCGACATGTGCCCACGGTCATACTGCTCCCCCACATACCCTACGGCATATAAGGTTCCCGTCCCTGCCACGATCCCGATCACCAAATCAAACCAGGCGCTGATGGCATCAACATGCAGGAAGTATAAAAAAGAAACAGGTCCGCTCAGGGACACCTCATCGACCAATAAGATTGACGAAACCACCATGATGCCGGCTTGCACGCAATGCAGGACGTCCAACGTCTGCCGATGACGGACGACAAGCCCACTGACGCCAATCAAGAACGGGGTCGCAATGAGAAGAATTATCGGCCAAATCATGAGACTTACTCTTTGAGAGCCTTCATTCGGCTGGTATCCACACTGCCGAAGGTCTCCTGAATCTGATGGGTATAAATACCCACGATCAAGCCGGCGACCAGCACATCGAAAAAGATTCCCAACTCCACCATTAACGGCATCCCATAGGCGGCAGCGGTGGCTGCGAGAAACAGCCCGTTTTCCATCACGAGAAACCCGATCACTTGGGTGACGGCTTTTTGCCTGGACACCATGATAAAAAATCCGATCAGCACGATGGCCAGGGCAATCGCCAAAGAATCTTGAGTCAGAAGGAAACCGAGATGAACAATCGGTTGAGTAATAAAAAATGCGAGAATCACCAATCCCCCGCAGATCAACAAACCCGTTGGAATGTTGACATACATGCTGACCTCGCGCTGAACATTTAATTGCCTCACGATCTTCTTTAAAATCCGTGGCAGGATAATGGCTTTAATGGCGATAGTGAGTATTGCCGCCAGGTAAATATGGTGGATGCCGGTCAAATACGCCACCAGCGTGGCGGTCACTGCCAAAAACCCCGACTGCAACGCGAACAAGTCCACGCACGCCATCAGGCGCCGTTGTGCGACGATGGCAAAACACGTCAGCAACAGGAGGGCCGAGCACAGATTGACCAGGTACGAACCAATATTGACCGGGAGAGTTGGCATGTCACACCCGCAGGATATAAAAAAACACCAGGGCTAATAATGACAGAATAAAGGCTGCCCCAAGTAATTCCGTCACGCGAAACAACCGCAATTTGGCAAACATACATTCAAACACACCAATCACAACGGCCAACCCCACAACCTTCCCCACAAAGACCAGCACCCCTAAGCCTAGAGCTGACGGGGACAAGGTGGTGGCAATGCCCCACGGCGCAAAAATGTTGACCAGCAAGGTCAAAAAAATCATGAGTTTCATTCCGGCTGCCCACTCAACCAGGGCCAGATATCGCCCGGAGTATTCCAAAATCATCGCTTCATGAATCATGGTCAATTCCAAATGCGTGGCCGGATTATCCACGGGCACTCGGCCAGTTTCGGCCAGCGTAATGATAAACAGAGCCACCAAGGCCATTAAGTGAGGCGGAGGATCCAGCACAATACCCTGCAAGATCGCCGTCTTGTACACGATGGCGCTGATATTGGCCGAGCCCGCCGTGAGGGCCACGGCAAACAAGGACAGAATCAAGGCCGGTTCGGTTAGTGAGGCGACAATCGCTTCGCGACTGCTGCCCATTCCACCAAAGGCGGATCCGGAATCCAGGCCCGCCAGCATCAGAAAAAAGGTCCCTAGGGCCAGAAGATAGACCAAGGCAATAATATTTCCCGCAAAATTGAGCGGCATGGGCGCAATAATGGTGGGCACAAGCAGACTGGCAGCCAAGGTTGAGGAAAACAGGATGTATGGCGTAGCTGGGAAAATCCACGAGGCTGTTGTAGAGATCACCGGTTCCTTGTGAAAAAGTTTGGCAAGATCCGAATAGGGCTGGAACACGTTCGCCCCATGTCGACATTGCATGTGGGCTTTCACTCGTCGAATGACCCCCACGATTAAGGGAGAAAGCCCTAAAACCAGAAACATTTGCAGAATAATCAGCAGGAAATCGATTGCGCTCATGAATACGCCCTATCCCATTACCACCAGTAAAACCACCAACGTCACAAAAATATAAGCCAGGTACAAAGACAAATTTCCTCCTTGGATCACCCGGGAACGATCAGCCAGGGTTGAAAAGAATTTCAGGATTGGATGATACAAATACTTGAGGAAAATGGGTTCGATGGAAAATTCGAAATGTCTCTGCTTGGCAAAATAATGCGATTCTTCAAGAAATTCTGTTTCGAGTTTGACCGTCGGTTGATAAATGGTGCTAAATACCCGTTTAATGGGCTGCACGAAACCGGTCGCGGTGTATTCCATTCGTGCGGTCACATTCAACCCACACCCCCATGTTTTATAAAACCGGGTTTTCCCTTTCCCTCCCAGAACATAGGCGAGCCCCCATCCCAATCCTGTGAGACCGACCAGGATAATCGCCAGAACTGGAGTAGAGAGACTTGAAAACTCTCCACTCACCGGTGCGAGTGTCCAACCACCCATTTCAAACATCCTCCCGGCAATTGATATCCCCGCAAAGGGTTCACTCACCCGATCCAGGAGGGGCACCACGACTGCAGGAGCCAATCCTAAAACCAGACAAAGGCCGGCGAGAATTCCCATCCCGACGCGCATAGGGACAGGAACCTCTTGAGCTTTTCGTGCGTGGGGACTTCGCGGAAGGGCCAGGAAGGAAATCCCAAAGGCCTTA
Source organism: Nitrospira sp. MA-1 (assembly GCA_032139905.1). Taxonomy (NCBI): domain Bacteria; kingdom Pseudomonadati; phylum Nitrospirota; class Nitrospiria; species Nitrospira sp. MA-1. The sequence continues at coordinate 1,513,873 of JAQJDB010000007.1, read as the reverse complement.
ACAAAGCACGCAAGAGCCAACGCGCCAGTAAGCGCAAGCAAGGCCGCAGCGATGGGAAGCATCAATTTCAGAAAAAGAGAGGGGAGTTCCAAGCTCAAAAAGAGCCCCTGAAACACCAGCCATTCACTGACAAATCCATTCGTCGGCGGGAGGGCCGAAATGGAAACGGCCCCAATTAAGAAAAACAGGCCCGTCCAGGGCATCCGTCGAAGGAGTCCCCCATATTCTTCCATGTTCCGGGTGTGGGTGGCATACAGGAGTGAACCCGCGCCCATAAAGAGCAAGGCCTTAAACACCGCGTGATTGATCGTGTGGTACAGCCCGGCGATGATTCCCAATGCTGCCAGATGGGGCATGTCATAGGCATAGAACACCATGCCTGTTCCTATTCCCATTAAAATAATGCCGATGTTTTCGACGCTGTGAAAGGCTAAAAGACTCTTCAAATCATGTTCCATCAACGCATACATCACCCCAAGAAGGGCCGAAACCGTGCCCACCAACAAGACCACAAATCCCCACCACCAGGGAAACGGTCCGCCAAGAAAATCGAAATACATCCGAAGGAGGCCATAAATCGCCGTTTTAATCATGACACCCGACATCAACGCGGAGACATGAGATGGTGCGGCGGGATGGGCATAGGGTAACCAGACATGAAGTGGCACAATGCCCGCTTTGGTTCCAAAACCGATGAGGGCTGTCCAAAAGGCCAGGGTCCGCAACCCTTCCGGCAGGGCTTGGTCGGCGCTTCGAAATGCCTCAAAGGCAAACGAACCCGTCTCCTGGTAAAACATGAGAAACGTCACCAGAATAAATGCCGTGCCCACATGGGTCATAATTAAATAAAACAATCCAGCAAAACGGACGTCCGGTTTTTCATGCTCCGATACTACGAGAAAATATGAGAGGAGGGACATCAATTCCCAGACGATTAAAAAGAAGAAGGCATTATCCGCCGTGACAACCAACAACATGGATAGAAGAAACCCGTTATAGAGAAAGCCGAGAAGACTGACAGGAATACGTCCGTAAAATTCCCGGACGTAGCCACTGGCAAATACCGACACCGCCAACCCCACAAGGGAAATCGTCAGGACAAAAAAGGCACTGAGGGAATCGAGCCGGAGAGAAAACGTCAGAAGAGGAATCGAAGAAGACCAAAACCAAACCAGCGGCTCAGAGGCCAAAAGCCCAATCAGACCAAGGGCTATCCCCAGGCCACAGGCCACGGACGCTGATCCATGCGCAATCACATTCTGAATATGCGGTCGACTTGGGAAACAAAGTGGGAGAAGCATCCCACACGCATAAGCCAACAGCAGAGCCAAAAACAGGATTGTCGTCATGCCTTGATTACGGTGTCACTTTCAGTGACCAAACGGGCAAGCGGAAGTGTCAAGACAGTTGGCCTCACCTGATTGAGAGAATAGGAATATCCTAAGGAATGTTGGTCATCAGATCGTTTCATGACCGTCGCATAAAGAGACACATGCTTAGAGGAGAAACCACCAAATTTCTTGGTGAGTAGACGTGTTGGGTGCAAGGGGGTTTTGGTTTCCTTGAAGGGGTGACCCACGCAAAAATTTATTCGGGATTGGGGAAATATCCACGCTAGGAAAGAAACAACATGCTGATGGCCTGAGTCGAAGTTTGGCGTTCTCACTAGTATCTGTTTAACCGTCCCCTCAAATTCTCTAATGGTGTTTTGATTTTCATGCACACATCCATGTCAGTGCAAAAGCTATACCTTGAATGTTTATTCTGTTCTTGCTCCAATGTTCTTGGAAACACGGCAAAAGACCCTAGAAATAGCTCGAAGTCGGTTAAGGAATTCCAAAGAAATAACGCATTTCCGCATCTCTTCTGCAAACTTTGCAGGTCTTGGGTCACGATGATTCCTCCAGCTAACGTGCAACATATTTCCAGCCATGCCACCACACCAATAGGAATGCATGTGGCCTTCAAATCGATACAAGTTTCCAACAAGGCTTTCGTCAATAGGAATCGACCTCCTCCTGTGCCCATTGCCTTTCCTTCAAAACGACCACGACAGACGTTGTCCACATCGCCATATATGCAAAAAACCAGTGAACCCTTGATCCATGTAAATTCTATCTTCCTGAAAAACTTCCTCAGTCATGATGCAAAATTTGCACATCTATAGTTATGCTTATTCATCAAAACTTGGTATAGATTAAAGGCTTTTCAAAATACCTTTCTCCTAAGTCGATCTTCCTCATGCAACTTTTGCATGAACACCCTGCTTGATAGGCGAGTAAAAAATCATCCAATCCGAAAAATTTGAGGAAAAGCTCAGTTCTCCTTCAATAAACGATGTTCGACGTCTCATATGGCATTTGGCATGTCCATTGCTCAGCCTAAGGTTCAAACACTGTTATGAAATTCCCATGACCATGCCAAAGCCCAAAATAATATGGAGAGAAGGACATTGGGGGGAAATAGTTCAATGCAAGCACATTAACTATGATGACCGGGGGGAAGGGATGTCGTGCTACGGGGTTATCTTTGAAACTCTAACGAATTGAAATACCAATAGGAGAATATTTCAGGAAATATCCTTGTCCAACCAACACTGCTCTTGTGTATATCTTTATTTTCGATACGTTCTGTCAGGGTACCTGCAGTTTGCGATTAAGGTAATGCAGAAATTCCAAAGTGTGACCAACGATGAATGTTGTCATTCACTTCATAACCTTTGTTCTGCAAACGAGGTCACATTCCTTTGAAGATCTCTGAATAAGTCATGCCTTAGATTGCCAATAAAAGGTTTTGGGATATGGCCGTCTACTATTCTGCCAAACATGTGCTGGTCGTTGACGATACCCTTTCCATTCGGCGATCGATTTGCAAAACCCTGCAGGCAGAAGGGTGCGAATGCCGTCAGGCTGTGAATAGAACTGCGGCTCTCGAATAACTCAAAAATGAGCATTTTGATTTGGTACTCAAGGATTACCACATGCCGATCATGGATGGAATGGAATTCCTGGATCAGTTGACTGAGCAGCAAAACTCAGACGACTCTCCACTGGTCATCATGATTACCAGTGATTGGGATGAGACCCTACAAAAGCAGGCAATGAAGGCTGGCGCGTGCCTGGTACTCAAAAAAACCTATGACCTTCAGCAATTGGTTGCTCAGGTCATGAAGGTTCTGGGATTAAAACCTGATCTATAAGAGATATGCCGCAATAATCAAAAATGGGCAAGAGACCCAAACGACCATGAAACCGCTTCTTCGTAATCCTGGAATGACCTCATTTTTCTCAGAAAGGGAAAGGCCATGCTCTCAACTCTAAACATGAACCCCTTGTATGAAGCCTGGGTCAATAGTCAGGAGACTATACTACGGAGCTTGATCAACAGAAAATGTACGGTGATCCAATATCGATATTTTCTCGTGTTTCTCCTAATAGCCAATCGACGGTATGGAAAGGCCAGGGAAGAATGTGAGCGCATCCTGAACATCTACCCGAATGACCTCATGGCCAGAGCTGTCATTGACAACTTTCGGATGAGAGCCCGTGCCCATGTGCCGCCAAAGCGGCATCGCCGCAATCAATATATCCCACGGATTAAAAAATGCGTCAGATGTTTTCCGGATCATGAATAAAGAATTTCGGGAATTACGCTTTTGTATCCCGATATGATTTCGAACCCACCCACCGATTCACTCCTCCATAACCACAATATCGACCATTGCGCCTCTCTTGTTCCTTGGCTATGGTAAATGAGAAGGATAGATAAGGATTCCACAGGAGTTTCTTGAAGGAATCAAAAAAAAAGAGAATAAGAATGTTCCGCCCTCACCCTGAAACACCACTTTTTCACAATCTCCTCATTCGCCAAATCATGCCCATTCTTATCATTGTGGGGGTAGTAATTGGCGTGTTATTGGTTTTTAGTCTTGAGCATCAAAGTATGGTGGTGGTTGGCCTCACAGAAGGCAAAACCGTATCCTCGGAATTAAATGCCGCAGTCGGACAATCCCGCCGGGATTTAATCGCCATCACACTTCTGCTCTTCATCGTCGGTGGGGTTGGTATTTCCGCAGTCGTCACTTATCTACATTACGCCAACACCAAACAAAACCTTGAAGAGGTCAAGGGGCTCGCCCGGCACATATTGGAAAGTATCCCGACCGGTGTGTTAACAGTCAGTGAGGATGGAGTTCTTACCGCAGCCAATCCAACAGCTGAAACCATTCTTGAGCGCCCTGCGGCTTCTCTATTGGGCAAACATTATGAGGTGGTGTTTGGGGAAGGGCATCCCATTCAGGTGCTCCTTTCCCAAATCCTCCACCATGGCGGATCCATGCATTCGAAAGAGATTACCTTCGATTCCAAAAATGGAGAGGTACGAACGATCCGCATTACCAATGTTGATTTGACGGAAGATAATGGCAAACCGGCAGGAATGATTTTTCAACTACACGACGTCACAGAGTGGCTAGCCCTCGAAAAACAGGTGAACGAAGCCCAAAGATTGACTGCGCTTCATACGTTGTCAGCTGGTGTCGCCCATGAACTCCGCAATCCTCTCAGCGCCTTGGATCTCAATCTTCATTTACTTGAAGAAGAACTCCGAGAGACAACCGACTTGTCCAGTCGCACCAATGACTATTTCCAAGTACTGAATACCGAATTGAACCGGCTGTCGACAATTTTGGACAATATCATGCGATATGCACAATCACGGCCTGCTCAATTTCAGAAAGTGAACATTCAGTCCCTCGTGTCGCACGTCACACAGTTATTACAACATGAGGCCCAGGACAGGGATCAGCAGCTTCAGGTTTCAGTACCCACGAACCTTCCGGATGTCCAGGGTGACGAAACGCAGATCGCACAAGCGCTCATCAATATCGTAATTAATGCGTTCCAGGCCATGTCGGCAGGTGGGGTCTGCCGAATTATCGTCCAGGAACGTGAACGACAAGAGCGTCACTGGGTAGAGATCGCCGTTCACGATACCGGACAAGGTATTGATCCTCAATCGCTTGTCCATATCTTCGATCCTTTTTACACGACAAAGGAAACCGGGACCGGCCTTGGCCTGGCGGTCGCACATCGAATTTTACAAAATCACGGCGGTCGCATTGACGTGGCCGCTCTTCCCGGTGATGGCACGTCGGTCACGTTGAGCTTACCAGTGGTGATGAATGCCCCTACCATCCTCCTGGAGGGTGCGTGAAACAAGACACTCGCATTCTGGTTGTCGATGACGAAATTAATATTCGTAATGCGTTGGTGACGATATTGGAAAAGGCTGGTTATTGCGCCCAGGGCGCAGACTCCGCCGAATCCGCCCTGACTCTGATGAAAGAGTCGCCCAGCAACCTTCTTATTACGGATGTAAAAATGCCAGGTATCGGTGGAATCGCTCTCGTCCCACAAATAAAATCCCTTTGGCCAGCCACCGAAATCATCGTCATCACGGCCTATGGTTCTATTGAGACGGCTGTGGAAGCCATGCGGTTGGGGGCATATGATTTTCTCACCAAACCCATTGACCGCGATCGGTTTTCGATTGTGGTTCAAAAGGCCCTGGACCGCCACCGGCTTGCAGCCGAAAATCAGGATTTACGTCACCAACTCGAGACACGAAAACGAATCGAGGAAATGATTGGCGAAAGTGAAGCGATGCGTCGCATTCACCATGTTATTGGAATGGTTGCCAAAAACGACGTCACAGTTTTAATCGGCGGCGAAAGTGGAACAGGCAAAGAGTTGGTGGCACGCGCCATTCATCAACAAGGCCAGCGGTCCCATGAACCTTTTATCACCATGAATTGTGGTGCCCTTCCCGAGTCTCTTTTCGAAAGTGAATTATTTGGATACGAAAAAGGGGCATTCTCCGGGGCGGTTGGAACCAAGCCGGGGCGATTTGAGTTGGCCGATGAGGGAACGCTCTTTCTGGATGAGTTGGGGGAACTCCCCTTAAAAGCCCAAGTAGATTTTCTACGGGTCTTAGAGACCGGTGAATTCCGGCGGCTTGGAGGAAAAAACCTGATCACCGTCAATACCCGGATTATTGCCGCCACCAACCGCGATTTGGCTCATTTGGTCGAAACCGGACAGTTCCGTGAAGATCTTTTCTATCGTATAAATGTGGTGCCGATTCATCTGCCGCCCTTGCGAGAGCGTCGTGAAGATATCCCTGTCCTTCTTGACTATTTTCTCAAGGAATTTGCACAGAAGCACCGGATTCCACTCAAAAATCTTGCTTCCGCTTCGCTAAGATTTCTCGTTCAATACCACTGGCCTGGTAATATTCGTCAACTCAGGAATGTCATTGAACGTCTGGTCGTCACGGTGAAGGAGCACTCCATTCAGCCCGATCAACTTCCAGATGAAATTCGAACAAGTGTCAATCCCGCAAACAGGATGGTGATCTCCCTCGGAACCCCTCTCGAGGACATTGAACGGGAAGTCATCCGCCGAACACTCGTGGAAGTCACCCATCACCGTGAACAGGCTGCGAAACTCCTCGGGATCAGTGTGAGATCGCTCCAATATAAAATCAAAGAATATGGGATAGAGGAGTAGAACCCCTAAGCCCACAAGCGGAACCAGGACAAAAGGAGGAACCTGACCTTTTAGGACTTGCGTATAAAAAGAACTAAACAATGGTGACCTCGGGATCGCTTCCTGTGTGGTTTTATAATCGCTAAAGACCTCCAGACGTTCCACAGTACGAAAAGGGATGATTGATGCCCGGGAAGAAATCCACGCGAAATATTTCGTCGTTCTTTCAACTTTACATCGCAAAAGCAAAAGCAACAACTTCCGATCCATTTTTACCTCATGTACCTGTGCTGGGGGGCTCTGTTACCCGGATTTGCGGTAATAGGTGGCATATGCTGTTTACCCAGATGCACGGGCCCCATCCGAACAGCCATCACATACAGAATCACCCCACTATCATGGGTTCCTTGTCCTTGCTTGCTGGGGGACAGACCTGGTTCGGTAGAGCGTACCTGTCCACGTCATAGGTCTCCGCCCATACCCCATAAACATTGCCGTGTGGAGATTAAGGATGTAGCGGACGAGGCCGATAATTCCTAAAGATACACCAGGAGAGAACTGAGATGGAAAAAAGGCAGACCAACATCAACATGGCATATTTATGGAAAATGTTGCTCTAGAAAAGCAAAACCAAATTTCCGGAAAAGTCGTGGTCGGCGGATTCGGAATGTTGTTCGTATTAGTCGTTGGGATGGTTTTGGCCTTGGCCACCGGCATAATGGAGACCTTGGGCTATGAATCTCGTAACATCAAGGGAAATGGAATTACCAATACTCAATCAGGCTACTCATGGGGCCTTAACACATTTTATTTTACAAAAGGCCAGGAATTTTTCGCTGAGTATGAGACGGTGATACACAAAGGGTCCCTCACCATCCACGTGTATAAAATTGGAACTGCGCCATCTGGCGACACGCCCTACCATAAGATGGTTTCTCAATCCGGGAGAGGCACAGTAACATTTCCCATACAGGAGAGCGGCCTTTATCGTATTTCATTCAGCGGATCGGTATTGGGAGGGACACAAAATGAGTGGGGTTATGATTTGTCTTATCAGATTCATTGGGGCATCCGGTAAGACAGTATGCCTGGAAGAGAGTACCTACTCTCATTGCCATTTATCGGCCTCCCTTTTTCCCTCACAAGCTTCCTCCAAAATATTGTGAATTTTCGTCCTTCACGGTAACCTACCTTTTACAGGTTGTTCACCATTCCAATCCCTTCAATGTTTTTCTCTGACCTTCTATGCCGCAGGAAACGCGCAATCTCATTTCTCAGCCCTCATTTTTTTGACTCAGACTTTATCATGAACCATGAACTGCCTCCGTTTGAGGAAGCTGCGGCAAACGGACACATCCCCATGTTTTGTGTGCCGATCAGTTCCAGTTCGGCGGGACCCACGGGCCTAGACAAATATCAATGGGCTTGTCCACCACAAGAACCGTTGGATCTATTCTCAGAACGAGAACAACATGCGGCCCTCATGATAATTTCCCAAACCCTCGTAGAGACATTTCAAAAGTAGGGGGATGTATCGCAGTTCATTCCCAGGCCGATCAAAGTCATATTTCCATCACCAGTAGAGATCCACCCAGTACCCTCACTCCCCCTGTGCCCCTGCGGATGTTTCCCGGACCGAAAACTTTGAATCAAGACGAAACGGCTCCCCTTGGCATGCTGTATGGCGTGCCCTCCGAGCGTCCACACTTTCAGGAACGGCCAGAGTAGCTTAATTGTCTGAAAACCAGTGTCGTAGGGGGATATTCCCCGTGCCATCCTCGGTTCTAAACAAGACAAAGGTCTCAACCGTCTTCAACGCCTGATCCCACAGGACACCCATCTGTTTGCTGGCCAGACCTTTTTGGAAGCCGTACACACGACCTTATTAAACCCGGTACAAGACCAATCCTCTTTGCAGGAGGAAGCGAAACGGATTGGACAGACTTTTGATTTTCCGTATCTCAAGCCACAGTGGCCGATACCGGATCTGCTCGATCCGGCATTGCTCCGGACGCTGGAGGGGCATACAGGCCTGGGGCAGCAGTTGCGCCATTGATCCGATGGGCCGCTGGGTGGTCTCAGGGACCGGGTATGGAGGGATTCGGGTGTGGAAAATAGCCAGTGGAAATCTTATTGCATGACTTCGCGTCATTGGCCGGTGAATTCTGTGGCTTGGGTTCCCAGTCGCCTGCAGTTTGTCGCTATGGGCGCTAGAGATATCTCTGATATTGAATTGATTCCTAATCCAAAGAAGGAATAATTACTTGCTGCTTTCGCTCCTTTGTTTTCCAACGAATCTTCAAAGCTTAGAGGAAGCAGAACTAGACATCCTGAGTAAGTTGGGGAAGACTACATTGTTTTCCTCAAACTGTGTTCTGTTCCTCCATATTTGATTTTCAGCTCCAACCCTACCAGTATATGATCCTCACCCGGCACTCAGGCCGAGTGCATAGGCCTATCAAGGAGATCAAATCATGGCAGATACCCGGATGGAATCTTTATTCAATGAGCAAAAATGGGAGGAACTCCAGAATCTTTTAACAGACAAACCCTCCCCCGAAATAGCCGAAATGCTCTCTACCATGGCGAAAACCCATCGCGTCCTTCTTTACCATGCGTTGCCTTTCCCCCAATCGTGTGAAGTGTTTTCCTACCTAGAGCCGGACATTCAGGATTCTCTCTTAACGGAATTAACCGATCAAGAAGCGCGCGAACTCTTAGCGAAGCTTCGTCCGGATGATCGTACCGTTTTGCTCGAAGATCTGCCTCGTCAGACCACCATGAGACTGCTGAATCTCCTCAGTCCTCCTGACCTGATCGAAGCAAGAAAACTTCTGGGATACCCTGAAGAAAGCATCGGACGTCTCATGACCCCTGACTTTGTCTCCGTCCTCCCAAGCTGGACAATCGAACGGGCTTTACAACATATTCGACGAAAAGGAAGAGAAGCTGAAACAATTGGCATCATTTACGTGACCGATGCTCAAGAGAAACTGTTAAATGCCTTAGGATTGGAGCGATTAGTCTTGGCCGCTCCCTCAGCCACCATTGAAAACATTATGGATCATTCCTTTGTGGCCTTGGCTCCGGAAGAAGATCGGGAAGAAGCCGTGAGAATCATGCAAAAATACGACCTGTTTGCGTTGCCGGTTGTCGACACCAATGGGGTACTCCTCGGCATTGTCACAGCCGACGATGTCTTTGATGTGGCCACGGAAGAAGCCACCGAGGACATTCAGAAAGGGGCGGCCGTTGAACCACTCAAGATGAGCTACCGTGAGGCGAGTGTCTGGGGTCTGTATCGAAAACGGATTCCCTGGCTCATCGGACTGGTTCTGGTGAATCTGGGCGCATCTGTGGTGCTTGCCGCATATGAAGAAATTCTAACCTCGGCCATAGCCCTCGTCTTTTTCATTCCATTGTTAATGGCCAGTGGCGGGAATACCGGAACTCAAGCCGCCACATTAATGGTCCGCGCCTTGGCCACTGAAGATGTCAAAGGCAGCCAATGGATAAAGGTTTTGGGCAAAGAATTCGGCGTGGGAAGTCTGTTGGGCATTACCATGGGAATGGGGGTGGGTCTCATCGGCGTTGGCCGAAGCGATTGGAGTATTGGACTCGCTGTCGGATTAGCCACGACGGCTATTGTCCTCGTCTCCAATCTGATTGGCGTCTTGTTTCCTGTCGCGTTGAATTTTTTCCGAATCGATCCTGCCGTTGCAAGTAGCCCCATGGTCACCTCGACTGCCGACGTGACCAGCCTTCTTCTCTACTTTTCCATTGCTACAGTTATTATTGGCGGGGGCACAGGATGGTGGATGTAAGAAGAAAGCCTTTCCATCCAAAGTCATTTCGAAAAAGATTGCCTTCTTTTCCCACATGGCCCCATACAGGATCGAAGGTTCTCCCCTCACTAAAGATCTTGACTGGATTTCCCCTACTTATATTTGTGTAATGGAGCTTGATCGCTTTAGTCTGAACCATTCCGATATGTTGGTTGGCACATTCCCCTCTTCGTCTTTGTTGCCTATCCAACACCAGGTACATGAACCATGAAAAACCTGTACGTCTCGCAAAGCCTCATCGACGTGGAATCCCGAAAAGAACTGTTGGATCAGGCCCAGATACCGTCCACGATCAAGAATCAACGCTCAGCGATGTTGGGAGGGGAAGTGCCATTTGTTGAGGTCTTCCCGGAACTGTGGGTGCTGAAGGACGAGAATTTTAACCGGGCCAACAGATTACTTGAAGACTGGGAACAAGCTCAGCCTCTCGAAGCAACGCAATGGACCTGTTCCGGATGCGGAGAATTGCATCAAAAAGAATTTACTACATGCTGGAAATGCGGCATGGAAAGACGGTAAAAGAATTCAGCCGGGGCTCGCCAAGGCTATATAGGTTCCAAGTGTTTCCAGCATTCTGCGCTCTTGGCACACACATGACAAGTTCCATAATGGATCTTGCTAAATTCCGGCGGTTTAACCTTGCCCCACATTCTTGGCTGTTGGCTCAGGAGGCAAGCCTGGTTTAAGCTGAACCAAGGCTTCATGTGTGCCTTCAATCTCTACACGTGGATTTCTGTTTTTTACATTCCCATGTCTTCCACAAAGGTAATCAACGCCAGCATTCTTATTTTTTTGCTTCTTGGGCTGCCTCCTCTGGGTATTGTGCTATCTGGCCAACCTCTTCCCCAGGATTTGGCTCTATTGCCCATTCCTCTACAGTCAGGAAACGCCTCTCTTTCCTGGCCGATATTTGGACTCCTGGCCCTGCTCATTTCCGCAACGGTTACCCCGTTTCTTTGGCGTTACGGGAAAACCCGGTGCCACAGCCCATACAAATCCGGTTCTACCAAAAAGTTTCCCTGGTGGGGTTGGATGGCCGTAGGATGGACGACTCTAGCTTCAATCCTCGCGTGGACACGTTTTTCCTGGTTCCAGGAATGGCAGCCCTATACGTTCCCCCTGCTCTGGCTTGGCTACATCGCGGTCATCAACGCCTTATGCTTTTCTCGAACCGGCAGGTGCATGATCACGCATCAGCCCGCTTATCTTTTCAAACTCTTTCTCCTCAGTGCAGGCTTCTGGTGGACGTTTGAATATCTCAATCAGTATGTACAGAACTGGCACTATGTCGGTCTGGTACCAACTCAACCGCTTCTGACCTATTCCTGGTTCACTCTTTCATTTTCGACGGTTCTACCCGCCGTTCTGGGTACCTATGAATACCTGTCTTCCTTTTCCTGGATAAGAGCACCATTTGAAAACTGGCTGGCCATCTCTTCAGTCAATGAATCGCACACCGGATGGCTGATGTTCAGCCTTGGTTGTTTCGGGCTTCTGATGATTGGGATTTGGCCCACGCTGCTGTATTCTCTTCTCTGGGTGAGCCCGCTTCTGATCATGTTAGGAATACAAATAATACGGAGGGTTCCAACCATCCTGTCCCCATTGGCCAAAGGAAACTGGGGTCCCGCGATTCTTTCCGCTCTGGCAGCTTTGGTCTGTGGAGTATTTTGGGAGATGTGGAATGCCTACAGCCTTGTCCACTGGGAATATTCAATTCCCTACGTCCACGCAGTCCTAATGGGGGAAATGCCGATCCTCGGGTATGCCGGCTATTTACCGTTCGGCCTTGAATGTCTGACGGTCGCAGCCTTTTATCTGGGAAATCAGGATCTCAGAGGTGAAACCTATGCCGGGAATTCTCCCAAGCGATTGAAGGCCGCATCAGCCCGTTCGTCCTGAAGATCTCGAAGCAGGAATGCAATTCTGCTCCATAGCCATTTTCAGATTCATGCCAATGTTCATACCCTTTAAAGGTAAGGGCCACAGAAAGAGATTGAACGGTTTTTTATGAAAAAATTTCACTCGACTCCTGGCGCATCTATCCACAAACCTTCGTTCCTCCCTCCAGCGATCGAACCGGCTTCCACCTCAACCGCGGCCATCATCGGTTCATTTCCCAAAGGGTCGATGACGTCTCCACGACAGGTCCGGAACTGGTTGGCATTTGAGAAAGAATACGGGGGACTCACAACAGACGCTCTCTCCTCCCACTGCATCAAACAGTTCTTTAATAATGGAGGAAAGGCCATTTGGGTGGTACGCATCGGAACAAGACCGATCAAAGGTGTGTCTCCATTTCTCAAAGGCCTTTCTCTTCTCGATCGCATAGTAAATTTTAATATTTTATTCATTCCTCAAACCGAACAGCTTCCGGATGTCCATGCAGTCAAAGTCATGCAAGCAGCCATTGCCCTTGTTGCCAAACACCGTGCGATGTATGTCCTGGATGTCCCCCAACGCGATGCCCCCCGACAAACGGTCAGAGCTCTGACAACCTGGGTAAATCATCAATCAAACATTCACCATCCGAATGTGGCTATGTACGTTCCGCGTGTCCAAGTCCCCCAGTCACTTAAGAACGCACCTCAGCAGACCATCTCCGCCAGCGGAGCTATGGCTGGGGTCTTGGCCAGAACCGATCAACAACAAGGAGTATGGAAAGCCCCGGCAGGAACGGAGGCCATCCTTCATGGCGTTCAGAATATCGAACCGACACTGACGCAATCGGAAATGGGGCAACTCACTAAATTTGGAATCAATCCAATCCGGCAAACATCTCCGTCACAGTTTGTCGCGTGGGGGGCAAGAACCCTGTCACCTTCCAGTGAATGGCAATATCTTTCGGTCCGTCGTCTGGGATTGTTTCTGGAAGCAAGCATACAACAGGGATTAGGGTGGGTGGTGGGTGAACCGAACGACGAACCCCTGTGGGCCCACATCCGCCAAGCAATTGAAATATTTCTCCAATCAATCTTCCGGCAGGGGGCTTTTCAAGGGCAAAAAGCCCAGGAAGCCTATTTTGTCAAATGCGGACGGGATACCATTTCGGCCTCTGACCAGACTGCCGGCATCGTTAACATCATGATAGGATTCGCACCACTCAAACCGGCTGAATTTATGATTCTTAACATCCAACAGAAAGCCAAACCCTTCGGCCAAGTGTGATTACCCTTTTTCAAAGGTATTGGGGATCCCCTGTTTTTTAAGGTTCGAAAATATGGGAAATAACGGTGCTTGCCCAAACAGGATTCAGGCTGCAATCTCAACCGAATCCCCTACCGATAAGGCAAAACCAAACAGTCCCAAATAGTGCGCGGTAAAGACGACCCGTCTTGAAGCATCCCCTTCAGTATGAAAATGTTCAGAAACGAAGAAGGGAAACCAGAAGCTGGTCGTAATGACGACTCGTGGATAGGCTTCCTGATCGGAGTCGGAACGCCACACAGTATAGGGGGCATCGACAGTATCCAAAGCTCG
>JAQJDB010000005.1:0-40000 GCA_032139905.1 Nitrospira sp. MA-1 | reverse complement strand
GGGTTCATCCTTTTCCTCGGGCAACGCCGCAACTTGCCGAAACTCTCCATCGGTCAAGAGGTCCGAAAATTCCTGGTTTAACTGAATCATCTCCGCCTGCGTGAGCTGTTGATGAATTCGGATAACCATCATATCTCTCACCATCCGCAAAGAATGATACACCCGGAAAAATTGCTGAATTTCCTCAACCGCTTCCTCTGCCGAATACACGACTTTGAAGAGCGCTAAATCGGATCGATGAATAAACCCACGAGACAAGAGTTGTTGCTCCAAAAACTCCATCATTCGTTTCCAGTAATTACCACCAGGGGATTCGATACACACGACGGGAATCGGGTGGGTTTTCCCCGTTTGAATCAGCGTTAAAACTTCAAACGCCTCATCTAACGTCCCAAATCCTCCAGGGAAAAGGGCGACGGCATGGCTTTCCTTCACCAGCAACAATTTTCGCGTAAAAAAATACTTGAGATGCACAAGCTTTTTATCATCCGCAATCATCGCATTCGGGGCTTGCTCAAAAGGCAGCATTATATTCACCCCAAAACTATTCTCCCGACCAGCCCCCTCATTCCCGGCTAGCATAATCCCTGGCCCGCCACCAGTGATCACCATAAAGCCACGTTGACTGAGGAGTTTCCCAAATCGGGATGCCAGCTTATAGTTGGGATCATCCACTGGGGTCCTGGCTGAACCAAAAATACTGACTTTTTTCACCTCGCGATATTGCCGAAATACCCGGAAGGCGTAGCGGAGCTCTTTTAAAGCTCGATGAAGAATCTTGACATCTATGACATCCGTATCTAAATCACGTAGCCTAACCACACTTCCGAGCATTTCTTTTAATAAGGCCGTCCGCACATCATTGTCAGGTCCTGTCCAAAGAGATTTGATTTCGCGTACAATCTCCTCTTCCAACACATTTATTTTTGCGCAATGGTTCACATCAGATGGCATTTCCAAAAATGTATTTTTACGTAATGACATCCACTACCCTCCAAATTCATCAACGACAAAAACAAGTATGTACCAACTGGGCTTTTCCAGACGCTTCCCGTCAATGGTCGGTCGGCTGTATAAGAAGTAAAGGTGTAAGATTTAAAGGAACACCTAGACGTTTTCGGTAAAATAACCTCAGAACTCAAGCATCCGATTTCATTCGCACAGCTCATGACTCACTCCCCGCAAACCGTTTCCACACTATGGCGGTCCCTCCCTCAACCAATTATTGGATTGGCCCCCATGGATGGCGTCACTGATTCGGCCTTCCGCCATATCGTGGCAATACACGGGAAACCTGATGTGGTCTTTACGGAATTTACCAATGTCCATGACATCTGTTCCGGGAAACTTAAGGCCCTCGACAGCCTGCGATACTCGGAAGCGGAACGTCCCGTCATTGCCCAAATTTATGGGAAGGAACCTGCCTTATTTTACCAAGCGGCCCATGTGGTCTGTGAATTGGGGTTTGATGGGTTGGATATCAACATGGGCTGCCCTTCGAAAAATGTCGCTTCCTCGGGAAGTGGCGCCGGATTGATCCGCACGCCAAATCTGGCACTGGAACTGATAGAGATGGCCAGAAAAGGCGTCCAGGATTGGGCTGAAGGCCAGACCCTGACTCAAATCGGGCTGAAGGCCAAAGCCTTGGAAGCCATCGGCCAGCTTCAGAGCGAGCTACACCACTCCTCAATTCGCAAAACCATTCCGTTATCCGTCAAAACCCGCATTGGCTTCGACCGGAATATGATCGAAGAATGGAGCTCCTGTCTTATCCAGGGACGCCCGGAGGTCATCTCCATTCACGGCCGTACGCTATCACAAATGTACCGGGGGCAATCCGATTGGGAGGCGATCGCCCTCGCCGCAAGCCGAATCCAGCCGCACGGCATTCTTGTCATGGGTAATGGCGATATTCAGAGTCTGGGAGAATCTGCTGCCCGCATTCGGGAATCCCGCGTTAACGGCGTGTTGATTGGCCGTGGCTCACTCGGCAACCCATGGGTTTTTCAGGGGATTCCACAGATACGAGAGATGTTGCGGATCGGACAAGCTTGCATTCCACCACAGCATACTCCAACCCTGGAAGAAAAATTCAGGATCATGATCCAACATGCCTCCCTGTTTGAACGGGTCCATGGGCCAGAGCGTTTCGTACGCATGCGCAAACACTTAGGCTGGTATTGCTCCGGATTTCCCTATGCTGCGGCAATGCGCGCACAACTCGTTCGTACCCATTCCACAACAGATGTGATCAATTTGGTCAACCAGTATCAAGCCCGTGCCATAGACAACCAGAACATGGACATACCGGCCACCATCACCACCTCCTAAATGCCAGATCCTCACCTCATCCTGGCCTCCTCGTCGCCTCGTCGAAAAGAATTGCTGACCCTCTTGGGAATTCCCTTTGAAATCATTCCGCCCGAAATCAATGAAGAAGTCTTCGGCCAAGAAACACCCGCCAATCATGTCCGACGCCTGTCCTTTGAAAAAGCCCAATCCGTGGCGAGTCACTATCCGGACAGCCTTGCCATCGGCAGTGACACCGTCATTGAATTGGATGGCCAGATCCTTGGCAAACCGGCAGACCTCGAAGATGCCCACCATATGCTGACTCGCTTGCGCGGCCGATGCCATCTCGTCCATACCGGTTTGGTTTTGGTAGGCAAGGCTAAACAGATAGAGGAAACATGGGTAGAAACCGTCAAAGTCTGGGTCAAGGACTTTTCAGATACCGACTTGCAGGCATACCTGGCGACACAAGATAGCCTGGGGAAAGCCGGTGCCTATTCCATTCAAGGAAAAGGAGCACATCTTATCGAAAAAATTGACGGAGATTATCCCACGGTCGTGGGATTACCACTTGGGAAGCTAGCTCAACTTCTAGAGCATGCTGGAGTTGAACTTCCCGTGAAGGCAGAAGCCATTTACCGAACAAAGCCATACGCGAATTGGAAGGATTTTGCTTAATCTTTATGCTGGGTTTCGTCCCCGAGCAAGGGTGTCCTTTTGCCGAAACAAAAGGACCTCGTCGGCAGGAGCGAAACCCCGCACATTTTTGAAATGTAAGACAAGACTGGATTTCCACTTTCGTGGGAATAACAAAAAAGGCGACTCCTTTTCAGGAGCCGCCTTTGTGAAAACACAAATATCAATCGAGATTTACATAAATTTCATAAACTTTTCTTTGGCCTCTTCCATGATCTCTGCTGTAATTTCCGACTGTCCCCGCTCCTTGACCAGACGTTCGATTTCCCGCCGCGCCATGGGGCGAATAAAGTCGGGAATATTATCCAACCGCTGTTGCGCCTCCGGCGTCCACTTTATCCCCTCCGTAGAGGCATTCTTGGAATCGTCCATCACCTGAAGAGTCACGGTGGTAAAACCGCTCTTCCGGGCATAGGTCTCTACGCTGCTTTTGACCATCGGCTGCACAAACGATGGCAGTTTGGCCAGCTTCTCTTGGGCATCCGGCGACCAGATCAATTGCACTCCAGCCGGAGGGGCTGGGGTGCCTGTGGCGCCCGTTGAGCCCAGACCCATTTGGGCGACCATTGCCGAAAAGGGACATCCACCGCCTTCCGAAGTAGTACCTGGTGCTCCGGCACTAGCCGGGGCGGCAGAAGCGGCTGGGGTCGAGGGAGCCGCGGCCGGTTGGCCACCTTGAATTTTTTCGTTCAAATAGGCGGCCATCTGTCCCATGCCAGCCGAAACATTGTCCTCTAACCCGCCCCGAGTCATTTCTAACGGTTTGGGCGCTTCGGTTCTCCCGCCCAACTGAACACCTAAAGAGGAGACCATCTGGGTCTCGCCGGGATTGGTCACCATCGAAAACCGCGATTGGCAGGAAGGGCATTCAAAAAACACCCCCAATGAGCCTTCAGCAGGTTTTTCGACTTTTTCAAAAGTCATATAGGTTTCGCATTTGAGACAAACAAACTTCATATCGTTTCCCTTCTGAACGTCGGCGAAGGCCAACGATCGCTTCGAGACGTTACACTTTCCCGTCTAAAACATGTTGATAATCCAACAATGTATGAACCTTTTTGGCAATGTCCTGATATTTCGCCGCAGTGGGATTGCCTCCATCCAGAATCGGTTCCCCCTTATCAAAGGTGCGGGCAAAATTCCGATCAAAGGGAATGCGTCCTAAGAGAGGCAAACCCAAGGCCTCACACATGGAATCGGTATCCCCCTCAAACAAGGGACTTTCTTCCCCGCAGGAGGGACAGCGGTACTGGCTCATATTCTCGACCACCCCCAAAATCTCAATACCCAGCTCCTGGGCATAGGCAATGGATTTTTGGACGACATTCGAAGCCACCTCGGAAGGCGTCGTCACCACCACCGCCCCCGCTAAATCAGGAATGAGTCCGGCCAGGAGGGGTGGCTTATCGGCTGCCGCCCCTGGGGGCAGGTCGGCCAACAAATAGTCCAATTCTCCCCAGACCATGTCGGAGAGAAATTCCCGAATCACATTCATTTCGGTCATGCCCAACCAAACCGGGCTGAGGTCCATGGGACCTTTCCACCGCACCGGAGCGTTTTCTTGTAGGAGAAAATCCATCGACGCCACTTTAATATTTAACGGACCGGTCGGCGGCACCGCCCCTTCCGGGGTATCCAATAAGCCCTTCCCGCGCATGCCCAACATTTGCGGCACACAAGGCCCATTAATATCCACATCCAGTAATCCCACCCGTTGCCCCATTCGCGCGAAGGCCAACGCCAGATTCACGGTGGTCATACTTTTCCCTACCCCGCCTTTGCCGCTCATCACCACCACCTTGCGGCGAATCCCCTTCATTCGTGCCATGACCAGTTTGGTCTGGGCCGAAATCTGCGCCACCACCTTGGCATCGTCGGAATAATGAAGTTTATTCAAAATCGTTTTTAGGTCATTTTGTTGACTCATTGTCGGTACCTTACTGTGACAGGCAATAGGTAGAAACCAGCAACCACGGTACCACAGCATTTTTTCCAGCGTCAAACCAGCCAAAACCATTTCCATGAAAGTCAGAAGTCCTAAATTGTCCAGAAAGGGAGCTCATTTAGGTTGCAACGGGAAAAGGGGCAGGAAGAGCGAAAAAAAGCAAAATTAGATTTAAGAAAAATCTTGTAGAAGGGTCACGCCAAGAAATTGCAAACGTCTGAAATATTCACTCGTGGCTTCATTTAGGTCAGGGACGAGAGATTCCAGCTCAGTAAGACAATCACGTAAGATTTCAATCCGTGCTTCATCAAGATGATGCTCATCAAGGTAATAGGTCAAACATCCTCCAATGACTGTATCCAACGTCATGAGTTGCCCTTCATCACCCCCTAACCCGTCCGGCCAATCCATAGATTGATGAACCTGCCAGGTATCGTAAAGCTTTTCTCGATCAATATCTTTCATATGCCCTCAATATCATGATGCTTTTGGCATAGCCGCATCAGATTGCTCTTATCATTTCAACAACCTAGGGTCCTTTGCCCCAGCCCAACGCATCTAAGAGCAAGACAGAAAGGGTACATAACGCCAGGCCCCAGATGCGATAATCGATCAGCTCCCGCTCTAAGCACCATTTGACGATCCGTAATCGCCAACGATCCGATCCGGCATACAGGAAAATGCCCTTCGCAACCATACTCAAACCCACGACGATCCAAAGAAGTTGGTAGGGGATGCCTCTGGTTCCGAATAACAGAAGGATTCCCAATAGGGCTGCAACGCCGCCCCATTTTATAAACCCTGGTGCCACAACCAGCGACTGTCGCAAGGTGGCAATCATGCGTTCCGGGGCAATCAACAAGGCCATACCATCGGCCATCCACAACCCTGCAATAAAGAAAAGGAAAATGACGACCATGATTCAACCAAACAGATATAAAGCAATCTTCTCCGGCAAATGATGACTTGAAATTGCGCTTTAGAGATTTCAACAAGGCGCTCTAGCTCAATTACAAATATCGATGGTCGGTTACCTCCCCAGATGTGGCCAATTCATACCATAATGGTGCACCCGTCGGAATATTCAATTCAAGCACAGCTTCTTTTGATAATTGCTCCAATTGCATAACTAATGACCGCAAACTATTGCCATGGGCCACGATTAAGACCGTTTTATCTGCCAATAGAGCCGGCCGGATTCGATTTTCATAATAGGGAAGGACTCGTTCAGCGGTATCCTTCAGACTTTCACCACCAGGGGGAGGCACATCAAAGCTTCGCCGCCAAATTTTCACCTGTTGGTCGCCATATTTTTGTGCCGTTTCTGTTTTGTTGAGCCCCTGCAGCTCTCCATACATCCGCTCATTCAGCGCCTTGTTTTCCTCAATGGGAATCGTCGTCTGTCCAATTTCTTCCAGAACCAATCGGAGGGTTTCCTTGGCGCGCATCAACACCGAGGTAAATGCACAATCAAACTGAAAGGACTTAAGTTTCTTACCAGCATCGCGGGCTTCCTGTTCTCCTTTAGGAGTTAATGGGACATCGACCCAGCCCGTAAAACGGTTTTCCAAATTCCACTGAGATTCGCCATGACGAATTAACACCAACTGAGCCATCTAGTTTTCCTCCCTCGCTCCCTTTCGTGGTTGCCTCTTCAACATTGTTCAGTGACCTATTCTTGCTTGCATTGCTTGGCACCGAATCGTACCATGACCAGAAAATTTTTTCCCTGCTTTCGATACCATATGGTCTCTGACGAACATAAATTGGAACAATTCGCACGCTGGTGGACTGCATTGGCTGGCCGACATGGCGTCGCAGATCGAACAGAACAGTTTTTCCGACAAGGCCTTGGGCCGCAAAACGCCTTGGATCGAGCGGCTCAGGAAGGCGGTGATCTGGACTACATACTATTTACACTCATCCGGCATTGGATTCCCGCAGTCCTTCCCCCGGCAGGACAAGAACGAACGGCCAAAAATGATTCTGACTATTGGTTGGAGTCAGAACGTATCCTCAAGGCTGCAGTCGGTCGCCTCAGAGAACTCAAGCCCGTCATTGATATGCTCACAACACCGAGTCCGTTGGCCATGCCTGCGGACTCCCCTCGATCGGAAGTTGAGGTCGAATTGGCCAACATGTTAGAGGGTATTGCCGAATTGGTGGGAGAGTACGGAGGCCCCGATTATACCTCAATCATCAAAAATTTTGACCCGATTCCCCTTCGTCAAACACAACCATTTAAACACAACAAGAAACACAGTGCAGAATTATGGGTAGTCTTTTTATTACGGGAACATTTTCGAAATTTAGGTTTGGGAAAAGATCGAGCGTGGAAGCTCATCGCCCAGATTGTTGATGCCGGAGATATTTTTCAGTCAGACGATCAGCCCTCCTCACCCGAAGCCCTCAAATCCTGGTGGACAAAAAATTGGCCCAGAACCTACACCCTCTTGACTGAAAAAGGCAAACAGGGGGACGCCAAATCTACCGCCTACCAATCTGATTATGATTGGTTTCGAGCCTGGTTCAATTGGCAGACCGCCTCAAATCAATCCCAGGGCCATCCAGCCATCAAGAATCCCGATTCTCCCTCTTAAAAGAATTTTTGAACAGGACGTCCTTCCGTTCCACCAAGAGGATCCTCAACCGGAGGCCCTTGAACAAGGGTCGCCGCCAGTAAACCAAACATGAGCATATGCAGCACCACCCCCAACCAGAGGACATAAGGTTGTACTCCACCCTCCTCCTGAATCAGGTGAGCACGACCAGTATCATCACGACCGGGCATCGCCATAATTCTCTGTACCTTGTCTTTCACATGCCAATAGTACAAGTAATTCGCGCTGGCTCCTGCCAATATTCTTGACACAATTCCCACCATCACATCCCCAGTCATAAAAATGGCCAGAGCCGGGGCTATAGCGTATAACAACGCAAACAGGTACATCTTTCGATATAAAAACCAAAGAAACGAATCAAACAGGGCGGCGGGCCAGTTCCAACTTAACGCAAATCGTGGACCTTGAGGGGTTTCAATATTTTCAAATTTTTCTTTGTAGTACAAAAAAGCCGACCGCCACACCCACCCGGTCTTGACGGAAAATTGAATGGATTTACTTGGACCGATGAACGTTTCCCACAATTGGGATTGAGTTGGAGGTGTCCTGGCCCCGGGTTCTTCAGAATTGACCTCTGGGACAGTCTCTGAAGGTGGGGAACCAAGCGCTTTTCCGCACTGCAAACAAAAGTTCGCGGTATCTGGATTCTCCTGTGAACAGGAAGGGCAGAGGAGCATAGTGGTCGGTTATAGCATCCCAACTACACCCACACAAGTTCTGTCTGTCGGCAAAAGATCACTGGATAGCACCTGAATCCTGCTCCCCCACAATGGAGACTTCGCATTGAACGTTTCGACTCATTCTTACTTTTCGATCAAGCATGCCATACACCATGCGCTTGAGATCACCAAGGGGCATTTCTGTATAGTCGGGCTCATGTATGCTCCAGGATAGGCCACAGTTGTGGCATTGCGGTGGAACACCTGAATCCTGACCACGAACCCTCCCCACCAATCGCTTCAAACACCTCCGACAAAATGGTCCATGCACCATGGCTTGGACTTGGTCATCTTCTACACCTTCGTTCGACACCACTCCTGCATGGAACCAAATCGAATCGCTGAGGGTAAAGCGAAGGCCTTTCCACATGATCGACCTGGAACGGGGGACAGGTCCGTCCATGGCAAAGAGTGAGGCATCAATGGGCTCGAGGCAATCAATAGGGGGGTCCACTTTTTGAAAACATTCTTGAAAATGCTGGTCGATTTTTTCGCCCGTTGTCTCTGGAATCTTCCTATTATGGTCCCGTTGCTCAAGACGATAAAATCTTTCTTGAATGTCCTTCAGCTCTCTAACGCCTACCACCCCTAAGCCAGATCGAATACGATCAGGAAGTTCCTTCAGAATCTGCAGAAATGACCCATGCGCTTTCCACAACACCCACAGTTGATAGCCCAATAGCGCCACCACCGTCCATAAAACAAAAATGGTCAATTCCATCTCACATCACCACATGTCTAATTTTTGTGATATCCGCCAATAAAATTTTTTGGAACATCCTTCGATCATTTTTCATGTCCAAAGCCAGGAGTATTTGTATACCATATTGATGCTTCCATGGTCCCTCCAGACCCGCTTTTTGGACTAGACCCTTGTTATCAATTTCGCTAAGGTTTCATTGTGATCTACATCCCATTGATCCCTGTCAATTCATTTTTCATTTTCTGTTGTCTTTTCAAGGCATCTCTTTATGGCATCAATTGAAGACCGTCCCTTGCAGCCTCCTCCCAACGAAGTTGAAAATGACCGAGCCCTTCTTCTCCACACCCATCAGAATTGGAGACGCTCCCAGCAGGCTGGAATCAAAAAAGACAAACGATCTGAACACGAACAGTCTGCCCGCACAGCTCCGCCAAGTTCCCTGGATTTTTTTCAGATTGACCTTCGCGAGGCCGACTTCCGCCACCAGGATCTTCGGAATGCCAATTTTCAAGAAGCCTACCTCCCTGGGGCAAATTTTGAGGGGGCGAACCTGCGTGGCGCAAATTTTCAAGGCGCGAATCTGCGAAGTGTCCGTTTCAGAGGTGCCCAATTAGCCTGGGCGAATTTTTCACAAGCCGATCTTATATGGGCGGATTTCCAGCATGCGAACCTTCAAGGAACCGAGTTCCAGCATGCGACACTTCGCGGCGCCACATTCGTCCGTGCTCAAATTCGGGATGGAAACTTTTTTTGCTCGGACTGTGCTTGGGCAGATTTTCAGGACACTGACCTGTATGGGAGCGATTTCCAGCAGGCCAATCTTAATGGAACGACCTTCCTCAATGCCCAGACAGCGGGAGTCAATTTCAAAAGTAGTCTGGGTCATTACGAATCTTTAACGACTGACTCTTCCCCACCTTCCGGTGATTCGCTTTTTCCTTAATGGCCTTTCCTAGATTGTCCCAATCTGAATTCAACCACCATTCTGGTTCAACATAGCACGTTCACCAAAAGGATCTGGCTATTCTAGGGCTGGACCGGATGGTTGAAAAAAATTACGCAAGACCACATTTCGTTGGGGTTCACGCAATTTAGCTAACGCCCGTTCCTCAATTTGTCGAATCCGCTCTCGGGTCACAGAAAATTCAATGCCGATCTCTTCAAGAGTGGCATCCTCAAGCTCTCCAATTCCGAAGCGTCGCCGAATAATATGTGCCTCCCGAGGGGTTAATGTCCCTAATAAGGTAGTCACTTTTTCCTGTAGATCCATCCGTTCCGCAGAATAACATGGAGAAACTGCGGCATGGTCCTGCAAGAGATCAGAAAGAGGCGACCCGTCTTCATCGCCCATAGGAGTCTCCAGCGACAGAGTCCCTTTTGTCGCTTCCAACATGGTGGACAGTTTATCCAGAGGAATATCCACAGCGCCGCTGAGCTCCTCTAATTTCGGTTCACGCCCCAATTGTACCGCTAAACGTTCCAACGTTCGTCGCACTCGAGTAAGCACATCACACACGTGTACCGGAATCCGCACTGTCCTTGATTGATCGGCTAATGCCCGGGTTACCGCCTGTCGAATCCACCACGTCGCATAGGTGCTGAACTTATAGCCTCGCTGATACTCAAAACGATCTACCGCACGCATCAGGCCAATATTGCCTTCCTGTATGAGGTCCAGCAAATCGAGACCTCTATTCACATATCGTTTTGCCACACTAACAACCAGACGTAAGTTTGCCTCCAACATCGCCTCCTTGGCGAAATGCAGACGGATCTTGGCTTGGTCTAATTGCCCAACCCGTGCGAGAAATTCGGAAAAGCCCATGCGCAAAACTTCTTGCTCCAAATATACGAGGTGTTCCCCTGCTTCCCGGGCCAAGCGATGGGAACTTGAGGTGGCCTCAATAACCGTGTTCCTGACAGAGAAAGATTCCCGGCTCATCCCTTTTGTTGCCTCGGCACTATTATTAATCTCTCGGGAGGATATTCCTAACCGTTTCAACAACTCTGCAAGTTGACGTTCGATTGCGCGTATGCGGCATTCCACCTGTTTCGTGAACGCAGGATGCCAATTCACTCCTTCAAGACTTTGCCATAATTTTTTTCTTGCTTGCACAGAGGTCGAAGCGCCAGGCATAGCTGTGGAGTCATTGTCCTTCGTCATCATGAATTCAACGCAGTGACAAAGATGACTCAGTTGCTGAATGACCCGTTGACGAAATTCTTCATCTTCTAGCTGCTCGGCTTGGATGTCTGGAATGTCACATTCTTCCTCCGACTCGGCCTCTACATACTCCTCTTTCTCCTTTTGAACAATGTGTTTAGCCACGATTTCGCCATTCATCAACCGCATACGCTGCTCTTGAAGATAGCTCAACGTCATAGGAAGGGAGTAAAGAATATCCAGCATGCTTCGCCGGGCTTCCTCAATTTTCTTACACAGACGAACTTCACCAGCACGGTCTAGTAATGACACTTGCCCAATTTCCTTTAGGTATAGGGGAAGTTGCTTGTCACTTATTCCTGACGACCTATCCACATCAGGGGAGCCACCGCCGGACAAGACAGGGTGACGGTCCTGTTTTTTCCCCCGTTTAATGGAACCATTCCAGGAAGCCTTCTGTTCCGACACCGATGGGCTCATAGCTCATCTCCCTTCTATTGAACGTTCTCAGGTCATCTGACCTTCTGGTTAAGAGGCATTGATGCCCCGTGAACCGCATGGGTCACTTACGACAAACCAGCAAAGGGAGTGCCACTAAAAAAGCTTTTTCACATGCAGCACTTTGATATTCGTTAATACTGCCTCCTCTCCAATACTGAGGACGATCTTCCCTCTAAAGAGAAAAGCCTCATTGAAAACGTCGATGCACTTTACGACCTCTGAGGAACATCATGAAAAAGAATGGCAGAATCTAAGTTTTCCAAGGTTTTCTCTGTAATGTTTTGTTAAGGAATCTGACAAAACTTTCAGCAGTCTTTTTCATGCCTTTACCAAAACAGACGAGAAAGGGCTGAATCCTATCACTAGTCACAGGTCTTTCGAGAAGTGGGGACGAGGAGAGAGATTGTTGGCTTGGGTAAGGGATTTTGTTACAGTCCGCTCGGTTTATCCCTGAAATAATTGAAGTTATTCTGTATTACTGTTTTATTTTAAAGTTCTAATCACTGGATGAAGTGGACTGGTTCCACCTACATCTTCAAAAAGAAGCTTTTGGCATGAGAGGAGAAACGATGCGATTGTCCATCTGGGTGATACTATGCCTTACCGTAGGACTTAGTGGATGTGCAGGAAATGCCAAATCCACCAAGACCCAGGGTGGCATGGAATCAGAGCCGACTATTCAAATGGTTGAATTTGAGGACGGACTCGACTCGGAGGGGGAGGAGAAAGAAACTGAATTTTTTGATCCCTTTGATGAATCCGATCAAGCCCAGGGCAAGGACTATGACCCTCTAGAACCTGTTAATTCCGCCGTCTTTGAATTTAATTACCGACTGGACAAATATGTGGTGAAGCCGGCTGCCAAAGTTTATAATTTCTTTATCCCTCCCGACGTTCAGCAAAGCTTCTCTAACGTGTTTCAAAATATTCGATTTGTGCCGAGACTTTTCAACAACCTTTTCCAGGCAAAGTTTCAGGGAGCCGGCATTGAGCTGAGCCGGTTCCTCATCAATTCCACCCTTGGGGTGGGAGGGTTGTTTGATCCGGCGAAAATCATGTTTGATTTGGATACCCCCCAAGAGGACATGGGGCAAACCTTAGGATCCTATGGAGTGGGGCCGGGACCCTTCCTCATGATTCCATTTCTGGGACCCTTCACATTACGGGATGGGATTGGTTTTATCGGCGACTCCTTCCTTGACCCTTTTAATTGGCTGGTCCTTCCCTTTATTGAAATCGCTGATGCCCCAAGGTTGGTCCAACACGATCCGACCGTCACATTTTCACGGCTTGGAATGGTTGCTGGCGAAACCGTGAATCTCCGGGCACTCACACTTGAAAAATTTCAAGGCGTTGAGGAAGGCACGCTCGATTTATATGGAGCCGTCCGGAATGCATATCTCCAGCAACGAAGGAAGGCCATTCAGGAATAGCCCTAAAGCCCCTCATCCTGGACTCCGCCCCAACCACAACTCTAAGAGTATAGAGCCTCTTGAAATTTCATTTTCCCGCTGCCTCCTTTTCATAGCACCAACAACTGTTCTCGAAGACAGGAAAGGAAAGAAACGGGTATCATACCTGAAAAATGGAAGGGTTTTTCAGGATTCAATTTTCAATTATGCCCAAACCAGCAGAAAACTCAACCACTGACTTCCACCCATCTCCCAATTGGGCCATTCTTGCTAACTCCCCCAATATTTGTCATTGTTGTGGATGGGATACGGACGGCAGAGCCCATCCTCGTCCCCCTTATTGTATCGATTTTTCTTGCCATTATTATGGCATCACCACTGGCGATGTTTGGTGTCGTCCTGAGAGTTTTTGGGCTCGGGGTTGTGTTTCTGTCTTTAGTGTTTTGGAGGTAGGTGTGAGGACCGGTTGGAATGTTTCTTTCCTTTCCCAAGACCATGGTGGTGAAAATTGCCAATCTCATGAGACTCAACTGCATGCTTCTCCTTCTGAGTCACACCAGGTAGGTGCGGTTTCACTCCATTCCTAACTCAAATATGGCGAGCATGCCCGGTGTTTCCTATTTTCCTTGGCTCGACCAAACACCATGCAATTAGCGATTTTTCACTCAATAGAAAACATCACTTCCTACACCCACACAACAGTCAAATCAGTCATGATCGTAGGTCAACTCCGTCCTTGCATAGTTACCACATCCTAAGAATGTCACCGATTCAGATTCCAAAATAGCTCCAGTCATGAATTCGAGAGCCGCATCAAAGATTTTATTAATCCAGGCGCTGGAACAATCAGACCCGCAGGCACGTTACATCTCACATTCCACCAGACAACGGGCCACCCAACAAGCAAAAGCACGCTCGTCTCACCAGCCAAACCCATCTACTGAAAGCTCAATACAATTTCTCATAAATCGGGCTGAATCCCTCTGGAATTTTCTCTCCACTTCTTACCCCATCATCACGGAGTCATTTCGAGGTGTTCAGGTCACGATTCCATTCATTTTCGTGGCGATACCGGCCTTAGCTGCAGGCCTTCTCATCAATGGACTCGGAACATCTCAACAAGTCAATCTCCTAAATTTTCCACTCTTGTTTCTACTCTTGTGGAACATTAGTACCTATGCGGGTACCATTCTGTCGCCGCTTCTGGGAAGAGACCTAACCGGGCCACTTCTCCGGCACCTGTCCAAAGGATTGGCCACCACAAACAAATGGTTGGGGAAAGGACCATGGCCAAAGATTGCTTTACCTGAAGGTGCCGGCAGAGAGTGGATCCTTCAGTCTACTGAACGGTTTATGAACCTATGGTGGAAATACTGTCATCCCATTATTATTAGTCGCGTTCGTTATCTGCTGCATATTGGATCAGCGTGTCTGGCGCTAGGCATTATCCTCAGCATGTACGTTCGTGGACTAGTTCTAGATTATCAAGCCACCTGGGAAAGCACCTTCTTATCAGCGACACAGGTGCATACGGTCTTACACCTACTCTTGGGGCCTGCAGCCTGGCTTCTGGGTTTTCCCTTTCCATCAACTATAGACCTTGCGGATCTTCAAGCTCCCAGCCATGGCTCTGCTGCTCCGTGGATGCATATGTGGGCACTGACGGCCTTTGTGGGAATCGTCATACCCCGGGTAATGCTGGCCTGGCTATCCGCACGTTTTGCACATAAAGCCGCCGAATCCATCACGCTCAATCTCAATGATCCATACTATTTGCAATTGCTGAGTACTGAACGCGGACAAGGCATCCAAATTGATATTCTGCCGTATAGTTATCAACCCACCCCGGCCACTTTGGATTTCTTGGGACAATGCCTCCTGGACCTCCTTGGCAATCAGGCGACTTTGCATTGGAGAGACCCGCTTCCTTATGGACAGACAAGTGTTCCCTGGTTGCAGACAAACTCCTCACCCCAAACGATGGTTCTCGTTTGTAATCTGGCGCAAACCCCGGAAGCGGAGGTGCACGGTGAACTATTCCATATGCTTCAAACCTCAATCGAACCCTGTAACGGACAACATCACTTACTCCTTGCTCTGGACCAGGAACCCTATCGCCACTTGGCTGATCAGGCACAAATGACAGGACGGCAACAAACCTGGCAACGACTCGCCAACGACCACCACCTGCAAATCGTGATGTTCGATGCAAAGAACACCCTCCGCGACCAGCTTCTTGAGAAAGCACAAGCTGCTCTTTGGCCCCCAAAAGGTGAGATGACATGACGGCGCCTTCCTCCATCACTCTTTCACTCATTTCCCACACGAATATCGGGAAGACCACCTTGGCACGCACTCTGTTGCGTCGCGACATCGGACAGGTGCTCGATCAGGCCCATGTCACACTTCAAAATGAACACTTTGTGTTGCTGGAGACTTCTGATGGCTCACGGCTCAACCTGTGGGATACCCCAGGTTTTGGAAATAGCCACAAGCTCTTGGGCCGACTTCAAGG
Source organism: Nitrospira sp. MA-1 (assembly GCA_032139905.1). Classification (NCBI taxonomy): domain Bacteria; kingdom Pseudomonadati; phylum Nitrospirota; class Nitrospiria; species Nitrospira sp. MA-1. The sequence goes on along the minus strand of JAQJDB010000005.1, from coordinate 24,432 downwards.
ACTCACCAACCCGATTGGGTGGATGGTGTCTCACGTCTGGGACCGTATAGCAGACAAACCGTTTTGGTGCAGTCAGCAAGCGATCCGAAACGTCAGGGATGAAGCTGACGTCGTGTTATACCTCGTCAATGCTGCAGAGGACCCGTCCATGGCGGGCTATCTTCAGCCTGAACTGGATCTTCTCACGTGGCTCGATAAGCCCGTCATTGTGTTAGTGAATCAAACCGGCCTGATCGATCCACAAGAACAGCGACAATTGGAATCCCTTTGGAGGCAACATTGGGTCAATCATCGCGTCATTAAAGACGTGATGAGCTTGGACGCCTTTACGCGTTGCTGGGTTCAAGAAGGTGTTTTATGGGATCACGTCACTCAGGCCTTGCCCTCGGAAAAACATCACACGATGAAAAAATTAGAAAAGGCCTGGTATGCCACCCACCGGCAGATCTTTGATGCATCTATGACCCGTCTCGCTCAACTCTTGATCGAGACCGCCTTGGATGGAGAACGCCTTTCCCAAGAGCCGACGGGGCTCACAAAAAAGCCGCAAATCAAAAATGCCATTCACGCCCTGGACCAACGATTAGCCCAACGTATCTCAGCCGTCACGGCAGACCTGATCGAGTTACATGGGTTAACCGGCAATGTCCCACACACACTCAAGTCCAGGATTGAAGATGTGACCGTGCCGGGTGAAAGAAAACCATGGGAAGAAGAAACGTTCTGGGGAGCACTAGCCAGCGGAGCCGCCGCCGGATTGGCCTCAGACTTAGCCACCGGAGGACTCTCTCATGGCGCCTTTACCATTGGTGGAGCCATCCTTGGAGCATTAGCCGAACGGACCTATGCCAAAAGTCAGGAAACAGAAGATTCCAATCGAATATCCTGGGTTCCTGCCTTTCTCGACCGGCAAACACGCGATGCGTTGCTACGCTATTTAGCGGTGACCCATTGCGGGAGGGGAAGGGGTGACTACACTGACCCAAGAGAGTTTCCCCTCTTTTGGCAACGCGCCACGGAAAAAGCTCTTGAACAACGAAAGGACGATCTTCACGAACTCTGGAAACTGACCCAATCTCCACAACCCTTAACCGGAATTACCGATCGCATCCAGACTAACCTCGCTCCTCTACTCTCAGGGATGAGCCAAGAAATTCTAGGCCATTTTTACCCGGAAGCCAAAGGCTGGTTAAAACAACAAGCTCGCTAATCTGCACTCATTCCACGATCGAGTTGGGAAAACCTAAGCCCAATCTCAAATGGGGGAGTTTCCAGTTCCAAACTTAAAATCACCTTGGTAGAGTGGACTCCCGTGAATCCAGATTAAATCGAGCGAGACTATCAAAAAGGTCTTCGGCGCATACGAGAGGCCAAAGACACCCAGGCCGCGTCGCTGGACCTGTCCTGCCTCATCTGGGATCGACTCCCGCCGGAGCTCTTCGAGCTGACCTGGCTGGAAGAGCTAGCCCTGCAACAGAGTGTCGAATCTTGGAAGGGTCCAAAGGGAACCATTCCTCTTCTTCCGCAGGAATTTGCCCAGCTTCCAGGGTTGCGCCACGGAATATTAGTAAGGTAGGCGTTCAAAACCTGGCACCCCTGACCGCCATGGAACAGTTGACTACCCTCCACTGCAGCAACAATCGGCTCACCGACCTCGCACTGCTTGCACCACTGAGTCTGGACGGAAAGGATTTTGTGGCGCTTGCGGTGTTAGAGCAAGCCCGGCAAAACGGGAAAGCCGCAGGTGATTTCCCGTGCACAAGACATTGTGGAGGGGCAACCCTATCATGGGTTTCTCCAGTTACCGGAGCTTGATATGGATCAGAAAGTCTTTCCCGACCCGTCCCGCCCGACTCGGCGCGTGCGGGTCTTCATTTCCTATCCCCACAAGAATCAAGATCCCTATTTGGAACGGATGAAAGTGTGTTTGAAAATTTTAAAACGAAGTTTTTCCCCTCGAGTTCGGGCACGACCGGCAATTGTATCCCGGCGAGCCTTGGGAGGCGAAAATCCTCCAACAATTAGAACAGGCCGATCTGGTCTGTTTGTTGATTGGTCCGGATTTCATCGCCTCGGATTATTGTTTCTCCAAGGAAATGGAAAAGGCGCCTTTCAGGGGAAAAATCCTTCCGGTGAGAACCGCAGGATGAAATTCCGGTTAGCTTTATTCGGAGCCAAAATATGGTCGGCGTTGGCGTCAGAATTTTGTATGAAGAATTTCTTTTTATCCATCGACATTTCGAAGCATAACCCAAGGCCATCCCGATACTAGACAGTGGTTAGAGACAGACTTCATTTCTGAAGAAAATGTATCCGGCTCCACATCAACTCCGGTTCACACTTCAGGGTGGGTTTGGGAGATTACCGCCGCCGTCTGCTGTTGAACGCCATGGTTGTGGGTTCGGTCGCATGCACAAACATGGCCATTCGACGGGGACTCAAATACACTAGGGCATTCAAGGGTACATCCTTGACATGGAGAGCTTGCTTGATTTCCAACTCAGGCTCTTGCGCCAAATTGACCAACATTCCATCACTTCGGCAAATCCAAGGCGCATACAACAACACTGTCGGTCTTGTGGGGTGATGAATATTGATCCGAGCCACGACCCCGAGAAATCCGTCCGTTAATTCTACCAGGCTCCCTGGCGGATAGACCCCAATGGCCTGCACCAGGGCTTGCACCACCTCCGGACAGAATCTGGACAATTCTTCCTTCATGACGACGTGGCGAAAGAGACGGGACAGGGCCGCATGGGGAGTGAGACTCGTTTGCAGATCAGGGGCATTGCAGAGTTCATCATAATGATCTGCCACCATGACAATTTTGGTCGGCAACGAGAGGCCACTTGCCCTCATGCCTTTGGGAAACCCCGAACCATCCAGTCGTTCATGATGGTGACCAATCATTTCCAATACTGCCGGACTGGTATCCGGGAAGGCCGCCATGAGCTGTCGCCCTACCTCCGTATGACGTTTCCCCAACTCCGGATCCGATTCGATTTTCATGCCCCCCGCACTAAATCGTACGTTCATAGGTAACGCGCGATAACCCACATCGTGGAAGAGGGCTCCACGCCCGAGATCAAGCAATCCTTCGGCTTCCAAACCCAATTGACGGCCAATGAGGAGGGACAAGGTGCACACGTTAAGGGCATGTTCGGACAGGCCCCACGTGGCACCGTTACTACCGACAACATCAATTAAAGACATGGCCGTGTGGGGATGTTGTATGGCGGTGACAATACTGGTGATCATCGCATCCGCGGTTTTACGTCCAGACGGTCGGCGATCACTCAGTTGCCGAAACAATTCGTTGCCTTGCCCGAGGGTTTTTTGATACGCCCCTTCGACCTTGCGCAAATGATCCTGAAATTCATAGTAATCCTCTCGCCGATCCAGGATTGTCGATAAAGAAGATTCTTTAATAAGTGGTCCGCTGTCTGCAGGAGGATCCAATTCTGATTCAAAAATGGCCGCCGTATCTTCCTCCCTGCTTGCACTCTCCTCGAAATTCAAGGGCCGCCGGTTTTGATCTGATTCCTCCTCAGCCTCTAACAAGGCGGACCGGTCGGGATCCTGGAGAATGACGACATTTTTGAGGGCTTGAATGGTGGCCAGATCATCAAAGGATTTGATTTGAAAGGTGTTCGTGGGAAAAGGATGGCTGAACCAGGACCCTTCCAGTTTGACAAACGTCCCGACGCAAAGATCCCGGGTATCTTCAACTTTAAAGAACGGCATAGAACAATCCCTTTTTCAACAATAAATCAAAATAACCTGTTAGGGAGTGGCCGCAAAACACCAGGCGTCTAAATAGAAATCTCCTGACTTTTTCGGATTTTTTTGCTTTTTTGTTAAGCTTTTGTACTTGCCTCCTGGGTATTAAATCTTCGCTCTTCCTGCTGAGTAATCTTCATCACACCAACCTGCCGCTTTTTTAGAGTCGGTTTCCGCTACCCAAGTCTTGTCTTGGAACCATGCCCCCTTTCGGGTAGACTTGCTTTTGCATCTTTTCTTGGCATCCCTTTTAGGAGACTCAAATGATGCAGGCTCCTCTCATCGATCCCACTCACCTTCCAGATACGATTCCTGAGGCGTTTTTCGCACTCTCGGCAATCGCCGCCGATCATGTCGTCCTGCAAATAAAAGAAGGAGAAGACTATCGACAACAAACCTACGGGGAAGTGTCGAAGCTTGTTCGGGGACTGGCGAGCGGTCTTCATGAGCATGGACTTCGTCCGGGGCATCGCGTCGCCATTGTGGCTGAAAATTGTCCGGAATGGGTGATCGCTCACCTCAGCATTCTCACCGTCGGTGCCACAGCCGTTCCCCTGGATATTCAGATGCCACAGGAGCAACTTCTGTCCTTCCTCACCACGTCCAACAGTCGGTTTGTCTTCATGAGCTCAAAAACTGTAGACCTGATCCGAGAACTTCCAGCCACGATCACCGTCGTGAACATGGATTCCCTTACAGAATCTCACCACCTGTCCATGAAGGACCTCATGGACCAAGGACAGGAAAAACCCTCCGTTGACCTGCGGGTGAATCCGGACGACGTGGCTTCGTTACTTTATACCTCTGGCACAACCAAAAAACCTAAAGGCGTGTTACTCACTCACCGGAATTTCATGGCCAATGCCAAAGACATTATTGGAAAAGATTTAGCGGGGCCGGAAGATAACTTCCTAGTGATGCTCCCGCTGCACCATGCCTATCCCTTCATGATCGCCTGCCTCGTTCCCATATTACTGGGTGCAAGAATGACCTTCCTATCATCACTCAAGGGGCCGGATCTGGTGCAATGTATTCATGAGACCGGGATCACGATCGCCGTAGGGGTCCCACAAATTTTTACCATGATTCGTCGATCGATTTTTGAAGAACTCGACCGACGTCCGGGATTGGTCCGTTGGATCATCAGGCTTTTACTCAGCCTGTCGGATTTTGTGAGAACCCATACCAGATGGAATCCCGGACGACGGTTTTTTGCTCCTGTTCACCGGCGGTTTGGGCCCTCGCTTCACCTTTTATGCAGCGGCGGAGCCAAACTCGACCCACAAATCTCAAAGGATTTAGGCAGTCTGGGATTTACGGTTCGTGAAGGGTACGGGCTCACGGAAACAGCGCCCGTGGTTGCCTTTAGTTCCTTGTCTCGCCTGAAACCGGGCTCCGTCGGCCCACCACTCGCCAGCGTCGAGGTGCGAATCGATCAGCCGAACGAATCCGGAATTGGCGAAGTGGTGGTACGAGGACCCAATGTGATGAAGGGCTATGACCAAGCGCCGGCTGAAACGGCCGAGGCTATCCGTGATGGCTGGTTTCATACCGGAGATCTAGGCTATCTGGACTCAGACGGATACCTGTTTCTCACCGGACGAATCAAGGAATTGATCGTCACACCTGGAGGGAAAAACATTCTTCCCGAAGAATTGGAAGAAACCTACAAACAGAATCCTGCAATCACCGAACTCTGCATCCTTGGACTCCCCCGTGCTGGTGGGGAAGGCGAACATCTTCATGCCGTGGTCGTACCAAATTTTGATTATTTACGAGAACACAAAATCCATGACTCCGCCACCTACATCAAAGATGCACTCAATAGTGTCGCCGCAACCCTTCCCCCATACAAACGGATTAGTGGTGTGACCTTCATCAAAGATCCCCTCCCCCGTACACGTTTAGGGAAAATCCAACGGCATCTTGTTCTTGCCATGACTCAAACAAAACAAACTGCCGTTGAACACGCACCGGAGCAGGAACCTGAGACGGACCAGGAGATTCGCGAAACAACCATAGGCCAAGCGGTTATTCAAACGCTTAACAGGCTGATTTTGGCAGACCGCGTCCTACGATTGGACGATCACCTGGATCTGGACTTGGGATTCGACTCGTTGAAACGCGTCGAATTTCAAGCCGCCCTCGAAAGCCGGTTGGGACCGGTCCCGGAAACGTTCATGGGAGAAGTTGTTACGGTGCGTGATGTGATTACCAAGCTCATGGTTCTCCAGCAAATTCCCGCCGCACCGACAGAAACCACCTCCTCCTGGCATCAGATCTTCGAAACCCCACTCCCTCCAGCCCTGACAAACACAGTCCTCGCTCCGCTTTCCAGAGGGAATAAAATCATCGGACAAATAGGAATGGCTATCGTAGGGAGCTTCTCCCGCATAGTCTTTCCATTGACTGTCAAAGGCCTCACACATCTACCCAAAGAGGGACCTTTTATCCTGGCGGCCAACCATCTGAGTTTTATTGATCCCTTTATTATTTTGGGGACTGTGCCACCATCCACCTTTTCACAACTTTACACTCTTGGCTGGGAACCCTTTTTTCGATCACCGTTTCGTCGATGGGTCGCACGCGTGGGTCATGTGATTCCCGTGGGGCCGGAGACGCCCATGGTGACAGTTCTCAAGGCCTCAGTCACTCTTCTTCGGAAGGGAAAAAGTCTCCTTATTTTTCCGGAAGGAGAGCGAAGCCTTGATGGACGACTCCTACCCTTTAAAAAAGGTCTCGGGGTTCTTGCCTGTGAATTACACATCCCCATTATCCCGGTCAAAATTGATGGAAGTTTTGAGGTCTGGCCCCCAGATGCTAAGACCCCTAAGCGTCATCCCATCACTCTCACCTTTGGGCAAAGCCTATGCATTACACCATCCATGGTTGAAACATGGACAACCAGAGGGGAAGACCCTCACCTTCGCGCAACAACACAAATCCGGGATGCCGTGGCATCTCTTTAACAATAGAGGGGAATCATTCAACCTGGTCTTGCCCGAACATGACTTCTGCCTCCAAACATCAGGCAACAGAAAGAGACAACCACGCAACACATGAGCCAGAGTAAAAGGGCAGCACCTGTCCTTAATCACTCAAGTAAAGAGAGACACTTGAGATTTTTCCTCCTCAACTTTGATGTGCGACCGGCCAGGGAGAGCGCGGGTTTCGTAGCCGAAACAACATGCTTCTACTTGAGAAGCGAAGGAAGCTCGAAATAACCTCCATCCAGAGCAGACGGCTTTTTATCTGAAAGAGGCTTGGCCAATAGCCCGTGCAACCGGGAAATGGGAAGAGTCCAATCAGCCTTTAAATCCGCAGATTCCTGGTACAGGAGGCGCGCTTTCTGTAGCTCTCCCTTCCGTTCTTCAAACAGCCCGAGATGATATGCAACCCGCCATCGAGGGGCCCCGAGTTGTTCGGCCACCGCCAATTGAGTCCTGGCTTCTTCAAGTCGCCCGGAAAGAAACAGGGTGGCCGCATACACCTCCCGGAGCTGAGCATGGTCAGGAGACAGCTCCATGCGCTGTTTCAGGAAGGTAAGGGCGAACGGAAGATTCCCTTCTTCCAGAGCAATCCGTGCCCGTAACACCGCGGCGTCCGGATGCACTTTGACCATATCCAAAATGGATGTGAGCCGTTCCCCGGCTTTCCCCAAGTCCCTGTCCTCATAGGCCAGAACAGCCGTCGTCATCAAAGAAGGAATGTGGTTTGGACAAACAAACGCAATTCTTTCAATTTCACCGCGCAGCGCACGGCAACGATCCATTCCGCGAGCATCGCGGTCGCATCCGCCAGAGGTCGATCGGGCTTCCTCCAGCAAGTCCCACGCTTCGGCCAGTTGAAGATCGGGTAACGTGCAGGCCGTTTCGTATTGATTTCGAAGATAAGGGGCATCGGCGCACGCCGAACAGACAAGCAGACCAACTATCAACCCAGAGGCAGCCCACAACTTCACGTCGACTCCTCTGCTGTGTAGGGACTCACAGGCCAGACCATTACCGAATCCCTCCCGTCATCCCGCTCACAAGGTTCACCAGTTGATGTAACGAGGGACCGAGCGTGGACACGAATATTCCCGGGAGAAAGCAAAGAATGAGCGGAACCACCAATTTGACGGGAAGGGCTTGAGCAAGCATCAAAGCCTGCTCTCGGCGACGGTTCCGGAGATCGTCGGCCTGACGGCGAAGCATCGTGGCAATACTTGCCCCTACTTGTTCGCTTTGAATCAATGCGGAAATCAGGAACGAGACGGAAGTCACTTCCAAACGGTAGGCCAGCCGTCGAAGACCCTGCAATCTGGACACACCCAGCTGCAGTTCTCGATGGTAGGTACGAAACTCCTGCGACAAAGGCCTGGTGCGAAACTGGGCCCCGAGTATTTTATCCAGGGCCGCATCAAAACTCAGTCCCCCTTCTGTCAGCGTGGCCAGCAATTCCAGCATCAAAGGAAGGTCATGGTCGACATCCGTGACCCGTTGGCGACGGGACGCACGAACCACCAGCAATGGAATGCTGGCTAACAGGGAAAGCACGATCCAGGGGCCCGCATAGGCCACGGAAATAAAAGCCTCCCCGATTCCTCCCGGAATACCCTGCAGTGGCACCACCATCACATCAACCACTCCAGACCGGTTCATGATATATGCACTCGCGATTCCCAGAGCTAGCGCTCCTCCGGTAAGTCCCATAAAGACCACGGGCGCCAATCGCCCTCGAAACCCCGACAAAAACAACCACCGGCGCAGCCACCACTCGGAGCGTGCCCGTCCAAGTTCCAGAACAGAACGTTCCGACTCCAGAGTGTCGCGAACCCGCTCAACACTCCGGTGACGACTTGCCCAAGAAACCATTCCGAACAACAGCAGAAGAAGCGCGACAAACATACCCGCCCAGGGCGTCAACATGACTGATGCCACAATCGCGACAATAATCAGGCCGAAATACCACATTCGATCCATGACGACCTCACCTAAAATTTGACCTGACTGATCCGGTTAATCCACACGATGCCCAACGCTTGCAATCCGATAGCCGCTCCCGCCAGCAAGGATCCGATGTCACTATTGAAAAAATTCTCTAACGGGCGGGGATTCGCCCTCCACATGATGAACGTCAACACATAGGATATGGCCAACACCCCGATCACCGAGGCTTTAGCCTCTACGGCTTGGGTCCGAATACGCCGGGAGAGTTCAATCCGGTCCCGAATCGTTCTTCCCACAACGGACAAGGTGGGGGCCAAACTCCCTCCTGTCCACCACTGGGCCGAAAGCGTCAGCGAAAACAGTTGAAAGGTTTCCAACGGAACCCGCTCTCCCAATTCTCGAACTGCAGTTGCGGGGTTTTCTCCCAGACGGATTTTTCGCACAAGGTTATCCAAATACGGCCGTAGAGGCGCGACAGACTCCTGTCGAGCAGTATCCAGCGCCTTGGGGAGTGATAACCCCGCCTGTAAGGCTCCCACCATTAGATCGATCGAATCGGCCAATTGGGTTTCAATGCGGCTCAAGCGCTTGCCGGCAATAATAGACTCCAGTAAAAATCCTAACACTCCAAGCATCAGCCCTGCGGCTCCGGCAAACGGGGGAGAGAACTCCACGAAATAAAATAAACCAACACTCGCTCCCACTCCTAGACACGCGGGAATGATACGATAACGGGGAGGGAATACGCGCCGGACCGACCGACCGGTCTGATGGGATTCCCGCCCTGCCCCATCCTGCGCAAGCCTGGCCTGAGTGGCCACCCGAAAAGAGAAGTTTCTCCACCACCAAACGCACAGCCCGACAATCAGACCAATCGCCATCAACCCCGCAAATTCACGAAAACCCATGGAGATCTCTTCCTCCGGTAAACAGGGACAGGGGAATGTCGATATGCTGTTCACGCAATTCTTCAACCACTCTTGGAACGATACCGGTCGGCACAAATTCTCCGGCCACACGCTTTCCCCGAAACCCGCGCCGCCGGAACTGAAAGATGTCCTGCATGAGAGGGGTCAGGCCCTCCATGCCGGTCATTTCCGCAATCGTTTCGATCCGGCGCACGCCGTCTTCATACCGCCGGACCTGAATAATAAGATGAAGGGCAGAAACCATTTGCTCTCGAATGGCGCGGGAAGGCAATTCCGTGCCCGCAAAAAGCACCATGGTTTCCAACCGCGACAACGCATCACGGGGGGAATTGGCGTGAACCGTGCTCATGCTGCCTTCATGACCGGTATTCATAGCTTGCAACATATCCAGGGATTCCGGCCCACGAACTTCCCCGACGATGATCCGGTCCGGCCGCATCCGTAAGGCATTCACCACCAGATCCCTAGCCAAAATCCGCCCTTTGCCCTCGATATTCGGCTGCCGGGTTTCCATCCGGACCACATGTTCCTGATCCAGGTGTAATTCCGCGGTATCTTCAATCGTAATGATGCGCTCGTGAAAGGGAATAGCCTCCGACAACGCCCCCAACAGGGTGGATTTCCCGGCCCCCGTTCCACCTGAAATCAGAAGATTTTTCTTGCCGCGAACCACCAGCTCCAGAAACGTCGCCATATCCGGCGACAGCGTTCCCAGTCCCAGGAGATCATTCCGCCGTAGCCGACGGACGCCAAACCGCCGAATGGAGAGGGTCGGCCCGTCGATCGTCGCCGGAGGCAGGGTGGCATTAACCCGCGTGCCATCCGCCAGGCGTAGATCCACCATTGGAGAGGCCGTATCCACCCTCCGGCCCATTTGCGCCGCAATCCGCTCGATCACCCGAATCACATGATCGTCGTCCAGAAACTGAACGTCAGTTTTTTCCAACCGGCCATACCGCTCCACATAGACTGACTGGTGGCCGTTGACAAGAATATCCGTCACAGCCGGATCGGCCAACAGCGGAGTCAAGGGCCCCAAACCAATGGCTTCCTCGGTCAATTCTTCGGCCAGCCGTCCCTGCTCCGCCTGATTCAAGGGAATGTGCTCCGATTCTAAAATCCGCGCGGTAAACTCCTTCACTACGGCCGATACATCCTCATGATTGAGTCCAGCGGCCAAATGTTCTCCGATTTCATTCAGGAGTCGCTCCTGAAGGGCGCTTTTAATCGACAGATAATCGGCATGCTTGACTCGCGCCAATGGATCATCCAGCAATGCTTCGTCTTTGACCACGTTCATCGCCGGACGTTTCAGCGCAGCCTTGAGCCTCGAGGCCGTATCCGCACTTAATGATTTTCCAAACGGAACGGGCGGCCGGCTCTCTGATGACGAAGGTAATGGAAAATCCTGTTCGCTCATGGTAAGGGAACGGTCAGGCCGGCTCCTCGTTCATCAGTTTCGCCAAGTGATCAATTTCCGCGGCAACCGCCCGGTCCGCTAACTGCTCGATTTCCCCAACCAACAGATGAGCGCTACGTCCGAACCCGAAGTATCGGGTAGTTTGGAGAATATACGGTTCCCCGAGATTGGCGCAGGTTAACAGTTTCTTTTGATAGGGAAAGACATAATGAAATTCTCTCATCAACCGCTCCTCAATCTCCGTTTGCGTCAAATTTCCGGCAAAATTCCGGTAGTTCTGATTCAGGACCAAACGCTGACGCTCGACCGGACATCCAAGCCCCTCCAAAATTGGAAGCAGTTTGGCCGTGCCAATGACATTGGGCGCCGTTCCCTGCATCACGACATAGGTAAAGGTGGACAGATCCAACACCGTCATCACGACACTATCCAACATGGGAAACGTATCAACCACCACGTACGTGAACGTTCGCCGCGCTAAGTTCAAAATACGATACATGGATTCCTCATCCACCTCAGACGCTTCGGCCGCATTCCCCGGCGCGGCCAGAAGCGACAACCCGCACGGATGAGACACGGTCAATTCGCGAAGCAACGTCTCATCAAGACGTCCTTTTTCACGAACGGCGTCCACAATGGTCGTTCGGGGATTCAGATCAAGCATCACTGCGGCAACGCCCAACTGCAAAGACGCATCCACCAGCAACACCTGGCCGGGATGGCGACTGGCCAGCAAACACGCCATATTGACTGAAATCGTCGATTTCCCCACTCCGCCTTTGTTGCTGACAAACGAGACGATATGGCCGAGCGGGGACAGGCTGGATTTGGTCTTTCCCTGCACAAAAACCCGGTCGAAGACCTGTCGAATTTCGGTGCTGGAGAGCGGGTGCCGGAGGAAATCCTGAATACGCGCCCGGACGCCTTCAAGAATAAATGCGCTTTCCGATTGATCAGATTCAAAAAGATCGGGCTTGTACAAGCCGGCGATAGCGGTTCCCGGCAACATCTGAGACACATCAATCGTAAACTCCTTCAAGCCGCGAAGATTTCCATTCATCTCGACACAAATCAATTGAGGCCGGCGGTTCCTGGCCAGCTCTTCCGCATGACGGAATGACTCGGCATAGACCGTGACGCATCGGTAACTGCCCACACCCTGAAGCGCGGAATCAAATTCCGCGCGGAGTCCAGGGGATTTCCCTACCACGAGGATATGGAGATTCGTTTCCATTGCACGTTTACTCCTTAACGAACCAGCGCCGGAGCCAGCAGGGCTCCCTCTTTCTGAATGTCACGATTAACATGAAGCAACAATGCCAATTCGGGTTCCGGCAGAAGGGGAAACGCAGGCAGGAGAGAGACGGTGGCATTTTCTACAGCCACTTGACCCGGTCGCCTGATAATCTGTACCGAACCGGGCGAGGTGCCGGTCATTTCAACCCGTGCAAATCCCACCACCCGTTCCGTCCCCAAAAAATCTTCGTAGAGAGGTGCATATCCGTCGATCGTCACCTGTCCCCCTTCAGGAAATCGAGCAAGAACAGGTTCGCCAATGCTCGTAACCGGAAGGAGAAACCGGCCTATTGCCGTGGACCCGACCGCCACGACCCCTGAAGAATCCACGGTGCCCGAACTGGGAACATCCATCACCAGAGAATCCCGCCAGCCTGCACGGGCAAGCGCAAACGGGGCAACACCCAGACGGGGAGGCTCGGACAAGATATCCGGCAGACCCACTCCTCGAACAGGGCGGGCATCGGCAATGGCTGTCGCCCGCACGGTTATGCCCGTAAAACGAATTCCAGGCGAATCGATTTGGGCCTGGAGAGGCGAGCCAAGTCCTAACACCAGCGGCAGGGTCGGGCCGGCCGAACTCACTCCCGGCACATTATCGACGCTGGCCTGACCTTGAAAGGGTTCCGGTTTTATGGAGCGCCGCAATCGCACGAGAAAGGCATCGGCCGTCGGACTGGCGTTCACTTCAGCCGGGACGAAATCGATCCGGGTATAATTTGCACATTCCCGGCGCGGGGCTTCCACCGAACAACCGGGATCGGGAATCCCAAACGTCCCGCTGACCATATCGCCATGTCGGGCATTGGCTTCATCATTCCATTGCAACACCGGTTTGTAGACGGGGGCCGGCGGGACGTCTAATTTCTGCATCGCATTGAGGTCGGTTTGTCCTCCAGTCAGGAACATATCAGGCCCCGCACCAAACTGCAGGAGATCGTCGGTCAGATCAAAGTCATCATCATACGTCCATGCGGCCAGCTGGCTCACCGCCACCCGGCGGTTGAGATCACTGGCAACCGGATCCTCTGGGGCCACATCACGCAGACGCAAGCCTTCCCCCGCCGCAGCATCTGCAACATTTTGCATTTGCACTCTGGTGAGATTGACATACCCCCAATCGATCACTAAGGAGCCAATACCCAGCATTCCCCAAACCAGCAAGACGAACAGCACCAACATAGCCTGACATTCCCAAAGTGTACCGTGTCGCGTTCAAGCATGAACGTACATCGTGTATAACATCGCACTATTTCTCCCGATCCGACGCAACAGGCACGGTAATTAACTCCCGTTCTCCCGATCCGTTCAAGGTTTCCACAAACGTGAGCGAAGATTCCGTATTTCCATTTTTTGAAATCCCGCCAGAAGACTTCCCTAAAGCCAACGTATTCCAAAAGGGGCTCCAGGGTTGGGATTCCGGTGTCTCGCTGTCCCCGGGATCGTCCGGATGTCCTGAACGAGGAATGGTCGTAATCTCGGCCTTCACGGCTACGGCTTCGGTCAATGAAGCCACTTCTTCCGGGTCCACCGCGATGACGATTTCTTGAACAGGCTTCTTTTTGACCACAAGACCCTGGGTCAGCGTATTCATCGAGAGAGGAATTTCCCGGGTCGTCAACGGTTGAACCAGCACACCGTTTTGCACCAGCACCCGCACGGTGGCTTGTTTGGCCCAATTATGTAAATTCGCCTGGAGCGCTAATTGTTGACCATAGACTCCTCCCATGGTCAATGAGTTTTCCTTCCCCTCCGCGTCGATCGGCAAAGTCGCGATCAGGTCGAAGCGATCTCCGGGATTCAGGCCATATAACCCGCTGACCTGACCGGCTTCGACCCGGACCGCCCGCTTCCCTGGGGGAATCCCCCCGACTAACCCAGGACGGGAACCACGCGGCAGAAAATCGACTTCCGTGAAAACATATCCGGCAGGCTTCTCTCGCCCAAGGACACGACCGAGAATGTCCGTTAAATTGGTTTTCATTGCCTCGGTCACCTGTTCCGGGGGAAGCAGCACGACAGCCGGCTGCCCTTTTCCGGCATTCCACACATGTTGACGGCTCAATTGGGTGAACGCCGGAATCGTTTGCGCGCTGACCGGAACGGCAACCAGCCCCTCCGTGGAAGGCCCGCAATTCACTCCGAACCAGCAAGGGTTCACCAGGCCGGACACCCACAATCCCCCTAGAATCACGACAAGCATGCCCGCCAAAAAAAACGGGGACGACACGAATCTGACCCACGACGATCGAGGATGAAACCCGGCAGTTTTCATAAGAACACCTCCCGCCTGGAAATGGCTTGAGCGGAAAGAAGCTTCCTGTAGGGCCTGAGCGTTTCACCGCCAAAAGCCAATTGTCCTCCAAGGCCAAAACGTCCGCCGTACACGCCTACTTCAGGCAAGTCACCAATCCCAAATGGCGTCCCCCGTGGCGGAGCATTTATGGAATCGTCTACGCTTTCATCGTCCGCTTGAATGCGATTGTCCAGGTTCGGTTCAAACGGGCCTCCCGGACCTTGCTGAAAACCGCTCAACATCGCCGCTTGAAACGGATAATTGATGCGAACCGCCACCAGACCCCGTTGAGGAGGCGGATTCTCGGGGTCAAGTGGCACCAGACTGAAAGAGCCGTTCGTGATTTCTTCAAGAACCGGAACCCATCGAATGGCTTCCACGCCATTCGCCCCGCGGGATTCCACCCGTGGAATTCCCACTCCCAGACCACTCGGGGCCGAAGGATCATTCAAAAGCGCACCGGGAAACCTCAGCAATCGTCGGCCGGAACCTTGAATGTCAGCCTGTTCGAAAATCATGAGCGGTCTCAACATTTTATTGACCATGGGCAACTGATCCAGAAACGCTTGAAACGCCACATCGTCATCGCCAAACGTGTCGAGATCGATGACCAGCAAGGCCGGATCGAATACCTGAGCCAGGACCGTTGGATCCTCCAACGCTTGCTCAAAGGTCATGGCGGCGGGAAGGGGGACCAATGCCAATTCGCGGGCGGCCACACGGGCAGCATCCTGGAGCACTTGAGCGGCAAATACCATTCTTCCGATGTCCACAACCAACGCAACCAGCACATAGAACACCAACGACAGAAAGGCAAATTCAATGAGTACCCCGCCACGTTGTGATGCCACCGGACCGAAGGATGGATGAGCCTTTGTCATCAAGGCTTTTACACTCCACTTCACAAGCCTTTCTCCTCAGGTGCCGGCCATGACTTGAATTCCCAAGCCGGTCGATAGTCGGTGAGAGTGGGAAAAGCCCAGAGGCCCACCTCGGGAATCGGCTCCCTCATAATGACAGGATGAATGACAATAACCAGTTCAACCTCTTCGTCGTTTTGCGTAAACCGTCGAAACAACCAACCCAACCCCGGGATGTCACGAACTCCAGGAATAAAGTCCTGCTGATCTGATTTGTCACGCGAGAGGAGGCCTCCAATCAGGATGGCCTGGCCATCCTGCATGCGTGCACTCGTCTGCATGGACCGGTTTTTGAATGCTGTCGTGGGTTGATTGGTTCCCGTGGCCTCTTCAATGCCCGCCGTCAAGGTCAAATCAGGTGTCACCACTTGCGGAACCGCATCGATCGTGAGATCCCCGTCTTCCCCCACCAGCGCGCGAACACGGAGGGAGATCCCGAATTCACGAAACGTGACAAACTGAAAAACCCCTGCCGCACCAGTGATATCTCCACCGCCGAAAAACGGGGAAAATGCCTGCTCGATCGGGACTTCTCCTCCAACCAGAAAGGCGGCAATTTCTCCAGACAGCACGGTGAGCGAAGGAGAAGCCAGGCTTCGCGCCAAATCCAGACTCTCCAAATAGGTGAAGACTGATCGAATGGCAAACTCGCCGCTTCGAATAAACGTGTCGGCTACAAGCGTACCGGTCAGAAAGCCCAAAATGTTTCGGGCCCCGGACTCGGGGGCTGACCCGAAATTGTCAAAGGTCCCGACAAAATCCGAGCCATAGGATCGCAGTTTTGTCCGATTGACTTCATAGAGTTTGATGTTGACCCGAATTTGCGGAAGATCCCTCACATGAAGAAAAGAAATAATGCGCCCATTGGCCGCTTCGATCACTTTGGCCCGGCCCAGATTCGATTGCACCAGGTTACTGACGCGCCCCGACCTACCTGCCCCTCCAAACAGCTGGCCAATTCCACCGCCGCCCCCACCAATCATCATTCGCCCTTGCTGCCCTTGCTGCCCCCCTTGCTGTTGTCCCAATCGACCGGCCAACGCCCCCGCTTCATCACCCACCACGCGAATACTATGTCGCGTGGCGCCGTGGCCGGTCAGCATTCGGGAACCCACCTCCAGCACACGCAAGAGGGCCACTTGATTTTTCACCGACCCCTCCAGGACAAAGACATCCTGCTCATCATCACGCACAATACCTCGTTTGACTCGCCGCACCGTCACCTGCTCACCCCCAAGATTCCGAATTGCCTCTTGCATGCGCTCCTCGGGAGTAGCCGGCAACGTATCCAATTGAATCAGATTGATAATGGTGCCGCCGACCGGGATGGCCTCCGCGACTTCAATGTGGGCGGAGGAATCGCTTGATGGGGATTCTCCATCAGCCTCATCATCGGAAGAAGAGCTGGATGATCCCGAGGATTGACTCGACCTTCCGGGCTGAGATTGATTTGCCCGCTGCCCGTCGGAACTTTTCACAAAGGGCCCTTGACCTGCCTTTCTTTCTCCCGTTCTGGCATTCACATATTTCTGCGCGATTCCCTCCGCCGCCTGAGAATAGGTCACATCAGGAACCTTTCCGGTCAGGATCAAGGCGTCACGGTCCGGAGCGCTGGTCACACCGATGCTGGGATGAACGTTATGCAAAGCCGCATGCAGAACGGAAAGATCCAACTGCACATTGCATTGATAATGACGAATCGCTCCTGACTGAAGCCAGACAATGACCGAGGTGCGTCCGGGCCGCTGACCAAGAAACAAGATTTCCTTATTGTTAATCAACTGAGCCGAAACGATGGACGTATCGCCCACCGCAACCCGCTGCACCGGATCATCAATCAACACACGTCGGTGTTGGGCCACAATCACGGGCAAAGGGGTAGGAGACTCCGGGGATTTTTTAAGAACTATTGTCCTTGGGGATAGCTTCGAAGAGGGCGTTTGGGCTATTGCGGTGGGAAGAAGAAGCAGAAAAATCACGCTCACCAGGAGGCTCATGCGCCGGATATTCTGATAGCCCAGAGTGACAGGCTTTGGCAATCTAGCTGGATTATCTTTCATTTTATTCGTTATACCCTCGTTCATCTACACACCGGTTCTATCTTGCTCCAGGCCCAATCCGCTCTTCCCCCACATGTCCTGCAAGGGCTTGTATGGTCCGACTGTAAAGGTCTTATAGGAGATTGCTTCGCTCGCCCACGAGGTGATTCTTCTGGACTGTCAGAGTCATCCAATGAACGGCTATTTTTTACCAATGGACGGCTCAAACAAAAAGCCTTCCCGGCCTGACTCGACTGGGAAGGCTTTTTACTCGCATGCATGTACAAACCCTAGGGAGCTTACTCGGATTGAGCTTCGACAACCAATGTCGAAATACTCGTAGTGGTCCCAAAGCTATTTCCTAGCCGTTCGGTGCCGGCGTTGGCAACAATGCCGCCAATATCCAAGGCAATGGCATCGCCACCGGGTCCACCATCTACACTGGTTTCAATGATTTTTCCTGCGACAATCGGGGCATTATCGTCAGCATGTGCCCCGGGCAACACCGCAGCGACCGCGGCCATCATATCCGAGGTTTTGTGGCCGAATACCGCCACGGCGGCCGCTCCGATTAAGGCAATTCCCGCGACGAGAAGGCTATATTCCACCAACGCCGCGCCCGCTTGACTACGTAACTTTTTAAACATACGAAAACCCTCCTTTTAATTGATATTGACGCCTTAAGGACCCTGGAGGGTCAAAGAAGACAAATCCTCCTTCAAGCGTCCGGGCACTCGCCTGAGACTTACGATTTCCGGAAACCTGTCACTGAACGGACTACACGGCTTTCCATAAACTTTCATTTCGAATACCAGTCAATTTATAAAGGCGGGATGCGCGTAATCCACAGTCTTTTTTTATGAACGGTCATATAATTTCATGAGCGGTTGATTGGCCTGAATGACTGGATTACGGCAGAGGGGAAGGGGAAAACCGGCAAGGGATTGATCCGCAAGACAGGTATCTTACAACCTCAAGATTTGGTGCCGTAAAAATCGTGACTGACTGCGGCTGACTCTGAGTTGTTGGGTATTGGTCAAGGTGACGACATACGACCCACCCGGCATAGTAGCCACCCGGCATATCGACTCCACATTGACCAAAGTCCCGCGACCCAAACGCACGAATCGCCTGGGATCCAGTCTGGCCTCAAGCGCCTTGAGCCGGTGGCTGATAGTATGACGTTCCTTTCGAAGCGTGGTGATATGCATCAACTCTCCATCCGAGACGATAGAGGCGATCTGATTGACCGGCAGGAAAATGATCTCTTCCTTCTTTTTGATCGGGAGACGGTCCATGTAATCCGAATCCTCCGGAGGGCTCCCCTCCTGGCCGCGCGGTCGAGCTTCCAATTCATTCGCCATGACATCTTCCCGTTCCAAACGCTCCTTTGCCCGTTTGATGGTTTTTCGCAGTCGCAAGCGATCGACCGGTTTCAACAAGTAGTCGATGGCCTCGATATCGAACGCCTCGATGGCATATTCATTGTGGGCCGTGACAAACGCAATCAACGGAATATGCCCTTTTTTGATGGCCTTGACCAAGGAGAGGCCATCCAATCCAGGCATTTGAAGATCCAGCAATGCCAGATCGGGTTGTTCCCGTTGAATCAGGCTGATCGCGTCCTCACCGTTCTCCGCTTCACCCACAATGTCGACATCATCCAGGGTCTTCAGGGTTGTCGCCAGAAATGACCGTGCCGGCCGCTCATCATCAACAACAATGACCCGGATTTTTCCGCTCATTCTTTCGCTCCCTGGACGGAATGAAGACATTCGGATTCTTCTGCCAGGAGATCGCTCGAACGAACAAGAGGAATACGGATGTGGACAATCGTGCCAAGCTTCGGGTTTCGATGCATGGATAGCGTGGCATGATCGCCATAATGTAATTGCAAACGTTTCCTGATATTGGCCAACCCGATCCCAGCTCCCCAGGCAGCCTCCTGCCCCTTCCCTGACAGACCATGTCCCGTATCCTGCACCGTAATTACGAGCTCAGGAGTTATCCATGCTCCGTGATCATGTTCGTTTTTCCGCTGTTCCACTTCGGCCTCGATTTTAATGACCCCTCCCTTGGCACACTTTTGAATACCGTGTTTCACCGCATTTTCCACCAGTGGTTGCAACACCAGAGCCGGCACCCGTAGATCCCGTAAATTTGACGGCACATTGACTTGATAGGCCAACCGCCGTTCGAAACGTGCCTGTTCAATCATGAGATAAGCCTGGACCAAATCCACTTCCTGGCCCAAGGTGGAAAAATCCCCCTCAAGATGCTTCAACACGCCTCTCAGCAACTCCGTCAGCCGCATGAGCGTGTCCAGCGCCCGCGCCGGTGCCGTTTGAATAAGATAGCCAATGGTGGTTAAGGCATTAAATAAAAAGTGAGGATTCAATTGGGTGCGCAGAGCCCGGAGTTCCGCCTCAATGGTCAGTTTTCTCATTTCCTGCTCTCGAATGGCGACGGCACAGCGCTCGTGGGCCGAACGCACCGCATCGATCCTTCTGGCAATGATATGGGCCACGGCTTCCAACAGGACCAGATCGTCCGAAAGCAATCGCCTTCGATGGAAAAACCCCTGGATCACCAGAACGTATTGAGGCAATTCCATCGTTGGAATAACCACGAGGAACTCTTCTCCGCAAGGCGTGGCCAAAGAAGACCCTCTGCTCCCTTTTCTGACCAGGCTTCCAACGGAGACCGCTCCACTGGCCAGAGATTCTTCCTCCCGATCCCCGTCAAAGGAGCCGACCTGGCCCGGCCATTCAGACCCGGCCTCGCCGTCCAGTCTCCAAGGCCTCCAGGTAATCTGTCTGGCCAACAGAGCTGGCTGGAGTAACGCGCCGACATGGGACAAAATCCGTTCGGGCTCTTCCTCCTGATTAACCTCGATCGCCACCTCCTGCCTGAGCTGATCGTAGTCCGGACGCCGCAACACCACGACATCCACCAGCCAGATCACCGCTTTTCGCAAATGGGGATAGGCCAACGCAGTGATGATCCAAAGTGCCAAAAAAACACCAAGCCGGGATAGGTTGGCCATTTCATTGTCCGGGTCGAGCCGTAACACCGGAATCCCAACGGTGATCAACGCACCAAGCGTCACCAGGGCCAACACCAAAAACGATAACGCCCGCTTCAAGAAAAGGTCTCCCAGAGCAAAGCGGTAGTCCTGATAGAGAATGGCCAGGGCCAACAGGAGGTTGGCGTGATGACCGACAACCTCCATGCCCCAGGAATATTCCCCGGTCTCATGCTGACTAAAGGGAAGAACAGCAATGGCCAATCCGGAAAGAACGACGATTCCTCCCATATAATCCCATCCCTCCGTCCGGACCCTGACAGCCAGGAGCCAGATCAGAAACACGAGATAGCCCCAGACCATGACCTGGAGCGCTGTTCCGGACATGCTCCCCGCCTCCCCGATCAGAGCAGCATGGAGGTGCATCAGAGATGCCCACCCGCTTAACACAAAACCGGATGCAGAAATTACTCGACGAACCCAGGCAGACAGACCCATGGGCTGCGAATCAACCATAGCCAGAACAACGACAGCGGGAAGAAACCCCAATGCGGAGACCGCCAACGCATATAACACCGGAAGCGGTGCGGTCAGGTGTAGATTCGGAAGCAGAAAGGCCAGCAGGGCTCCAACATTCCACAGCAAGCCTAAAATTGCCGTCCAACATGCAAGCCATCTGGGTGATTGGGCAGAGGGTTCGCTCTGACCCTTTTGGGTCGATTCCTGCAAGGCTTGGAAAACCAGCCACAACAACATGGCATACAAAATCATGCCGATGGCGTACCCGCTGACATGCGC
Organism: Nitrospira sp. MA-1; assembly: GCA_032139905.1. Lineage (NCBI taxonomy): Bacteria > Pseudomonadati > Nitrospirota > Nitrospiria > Nitrospira sp. MA-1. The sequence continues at coordinate 2,998 of JAQJDB010000005.1, read as the reverse complement.
GATAAACGAGACAGAGAAATCGGACACTTCAGTCAACATGGCATCGTTCCATGACAACCATTTCCTTTCCTTCCCAAAATTGGTGCCTCATCATAGAGCCGATAGATTATTTCCACGAAGCTAACCTGACGAGTGGTCGGTTTTAATCAATCAGCGGTCATTTAATACCAGGATTGATGGTCAGGGTTTCCGGATCATCCTCTGTGTCCCCTCTCAAGCTAAGCTCCCATTTGGCCGAACATATCCATATAGCCTCAGCCCTCAACTCTACAGATCAACCCTAAGGACACACACGACAATGACTGTCTTTCTGGCATTGCTGCTCATCTTTTCTATCGTGAAGCCGGCCCTTGCCTGTGGAATGGTCGGCATCATCTTTATTCACACCAGCCTCCACTTACGCCGGCTCCGGCACCTGTCATCCTCTTATCTGGATCGTCAACTATCTGCCTAATAGCCTAAATCTCGCGAGGCGGGATGAAGACGCAAGCTAGAGCAGAGACGCCCGAGATCCCGATATCGACAGAACGAAGATCCGCGTCTGTCCAAGATTCCTGAAGGAACTCAGGGGTAGTTTCAGCTTTTCGAAATACGGGTTGAGAAATTCTGGAAATTACGATTGGGGAGGAGCTCGAGGTGAACAGGAGGAAATAACCGGCTGGTTATTGAAACATGAGGGTGCTTGGACCACTACATCGCCGGATCGAGACAAACAAAGCCATGAAGAATTCACATCGAACGACAGGGAACCTGTCGTCTGAATATGTACCCAATCACAGAGATCGAAATCCGAGTGGGCATGGCCGCCGAGGTCTGCCCCGGCCAGGACATGCTGGACGCCCAATGCAGAAGAAAGAGGCAGGATAACCAGGATGACGGCAAGAAGAAATCCAATAATTTGGTGTTGTGTTTTCATGCAAAATTCAATAATAGAACAATAGAAGCACTTTAACCAAGGCACATGGAGTATTTCAATTCATCGGCGCCTGTATCTAGAGGCGGATCCGACCCTCTCCACCTGATGCGTGGTACTGCTTGGCAGATAGTAAAAACAGCCGCGGCTTTGGGGAATATGCTCAAGGAATCCGACGCAGTTCTTTTTCGAGCGTATGGTATAACCAGCTGTATGTGGCAGGGTCTTTGCGAAGGGCTTATTCCCCGCTGGATTTACCATAATGCTCCGCATGGTTCTTAATCCTCTCGTTCTCTGGTTGCCGGCACCCTGACCCAAAAGGACACAATTCCCGCATAGAAACCGTGCCCTGTGTTTATACTCCTGTTAAGGGCACCCTATGCAACGGCAGAGCCGCCGGTTCCAAAATCCAGCCCATGCGATAACACTTGCCCCCGTAATATCCAAAGCGATCTCTCCGAGACTTTGGTGATCCATCCACACACGCGAGATCAACAACAACCCCACACCGATTCCGGATACGCAAGCAGGCCGCTTGTCACGATGAACGGAATAGGTGGTCAACAATCCGAATCCTGCCAGAAGCCCGATCGTTCCAAGGAACAGCCATTCTGTACGTTCACCAAACATCATTTCCAGAATCCCATTCCATTCCCCGGACGAATGCGCAAGAATGAAGGGCAAACTTAACAGCACTATCGGCGTGAGGGCACAATGGATGGCGCAAACCAAAGAGGCCAAAGACCCGATCTTTGAAAGATGAAGACCAAGGGATTTCATGGCTTCATTGACAGTCGGGGCACAAGCCGTTGAATTCTAAAGACTGGTCATTCACCAGGAAACTGGTCTTACTTTTAATAAGGGATTTGAGTCGTTTCAACGAGGGAAGACAAAGCGATTCAATTCTTCCGCATTCCTGACAACGCACATGGTAGGAGAGAGCACGCCCATCCCGCCATTCGTAGCGGAATTGCCCCTCCTGGGCAAACGCCAATTGCGCCACCAATCCCAACCGGGACAGGACCGCTAAAATCCGGTATACCGTGACCCGATCGATAGATACATCATCTCCCTGCAATCGCCTAAACACCTCCAAGGCACTCAAAGGATGGTCGGCTCTTTGTAGCACCTGCAGGACCGCCTGCCTCGGGCGGGTAAACCGGTAACCCGCTGTCCGTAAGGCTTCCTTATACGTTTTGGGTAGCCGGCTCACTTGCATCGCACTCAATTGACGGCTTTCCTCCCATCGATTCATAAAAACGGAAGCCTAATGAAAAAAATTTTCATCTGCATGAAAATAAAAATGGATGGTCATTTACGGCCGACCATCTGCCAATCCACCTCACTTTCCAACGACATGAACCGGCGATACATGCCAGAGCCGGATCAAGTCCGTCACAGAGGACCCGATATCATGTAAAGATGGGGAGAGCCACGCTAAATCATGTTTTCATCCTGTGCTCAGGCAAACCATTCCCTAATGTGAAACCCGTCCTGCCGTGATCATGAGGTAAACCTTACGCGTTTCTCACACAGGAACAATTGATGAACACACTCGAAGACAAACTTGCGCGCGCGGGAATGACCGCCTCATTCCTTTGTGCCATCGAATGCTCATTGACGCCTTTCGCAGTCTTAGTTCTTCCTCTTGTCGTCGGATCACAGCCTGAAATTTCATCCCGCTTCCTTCCGGAGACCTCGCATATATTCGACTGGATTCTTATGGGAATCGTGGGTTGCCTGGCCCTGGGAAGCCAAATACTCACCATCCCTCTCCATCGAAAACCGGCCCCGCTCATCCTGTCCGGAATAGGATTTCTCCTAATGATATATGGTCGCGTTGGGTGGGAAGATGGTCAGGCTGGCGAATCCCTGTTCATGATCAGCGGCGCAGTTGTGTTGATTGGAGCGGGGTGGCTTAATCGACGATTGCATCACCAAGGCTGCAGACTTCATACACATACCTGTTCGACGGCGGACAAGCCTGCGTCACACCGGCCTCTTTCTGTGCTCCACACCCATACGTCAAACTGGTCTTCCCCCGAATTTACGGACACATCTAAAAAGCCTCATACTAGGCAAGGA